>JAEZDP010000102.1 GCA_023418055.1 Acidobacteriota bacterium | reverse complement strand
AGTTCGAACAGGCTCTCGTTGAGGGTGACCATGCCGAGCGCCTTGCCCACCTGCATCATCGAAGGAATCTGGAACGTCTTGCCTTCGCGAATCAGGTTGCTGATCGCGTTGTTGACGATGAGCACTTCGAGCGCCGCCGCGCGTCCGCCGCCGACCTTGCGACAGAGCGTCTGGGCGATGACGCCTTTGAGCGATTCGCTCAGCATCACCCGGATCTGGCTCTGACGGTCCGCCGGGAACTGGTCGATGATGCGGTCCACGGTCGATGCCGCTGTCGTCGTGTGCAACGTGCCGAAAACGAGGTGACCGGTCTCGGCCGTCTCGATCGCGATGGCCACGGTCTCGAGGTCGCGCATCTCACCCACGAGGATGATGTCGGGGTCTTCGCGCAGCGCGACCCGGAGCGCGTCCTTGAACGAGTCGGTGTGGTTGTGCACCTCGCGCTGGTTGATGAGGCACGTCTTGTTCTCGTGCACGAACTCGATGGGGTCCTCGATCGTGATCACGTGGTCCTGGCGCGTGCGGTTGATGTAGTCGAGCATCGCGCACAGGGTGGTGGACTTGCCCGACCCCGTGGGCCCGGTCACCAGCACGAGCCCCTTGCTGAGGCCGCACAACTGCAGGATGTGCGGCGACAGCCCCAACGTCTCGGCCGTCAGGATCTTCGAGGGAATCACGCGGAACACTGCGCCCATGCCCTTGCGGTCCATGAAGATGTTGGCGCGGAAGCGTGCCACCTCCGCCACCTCGTAGGCGAAGTCGGAGTCGTGCCGCGCCTCGAACTCCACCCGGTTCTTCTCGGGCGTGATGGGCCACAGCAGACGCCGGATGTCGTCGGCCGTCAACGCCGGCGCCGACGGGTCGATCGGCAGCATCCGCCCGTCCTTGCGGATGAGCGGCGGCACGCTGGCGCTCAGGTGCAGGTCGGACGCGCCGGTCTGCACCATCAGGCGGAACAGGCGGTTGATGGGCGGTTCCTGCACGGCGGCGGTCGGGACGGCTGTCTCCATGTCCTCCCCGTCATCGGCATGCCGTGCGACGGGCTTGAGCCAGCCGGGCTCTTGCGGATGCCTGCCGATCGCGGTACACCACATCTCGTGACTCCAGCCCTCGCCCCTCGCGTGCTTCCCGTGTCGGCGTGCCTCGTCCTCGGCCTGCTGGCGGCGCTCGGCGCCCAGACCGCCGTCTCGCCGTCTGGCGGGTACGGCCCCGGCCGCCGCGTCCTGCTCGACGCGCACAACGCCTACCCCTACGAAGGCCGCTTTGCCGACCGCATCGACCGCGGCCTCTCGACCGGCCTGCCGGTGGCCATCGAGCAGGACCTCATCTGGCGGCTGGAAGCCGACGGCACCGGCACATCGGTCGTCGCACACGACGTCGAACACGCGGGCGACGCCCCGAGCTTCGAGCAGTATTTCTTCGAGCGGATCCGCCCGATCATGGAGGAAGCCCTCACAGGCAGCCGTCGCGACCACTGGCCGCTCATCGTCCTCAACCTCGACTTCAAGACCACCGAGCCGGCGCATCTCGACGCCGTGTGGACAACGCTTGGGAAGTACGGCGACTGGCTGACCACGGCCCCGCGCACCGACACACCCGACCACGCCGAACCGCTGACCCTCGGACCGCTGCTCGTCCTCACGGGGACCAGTGGCGAACAGGCCGCCCGCTTTCACGACGCCGTGCCACCTGGCCACCCGTTGCGTCTCTTCGGAGCCATCGACGTGCCGGCGCCCCCGGGCGACGATGCGGAGGCGCGGGCGGAGGCGCTGGCCGCCATGCCCGCCGAGGCGCTCATCGCGAGCCGGGCCAGCAACTATCGTCGCTGGGTGAACTTCCCCTGGGGCGTGGTGGAGGCGGGGGGGCCTCCACGCGCCGGCGACTGGACACCCGCCGATGCCGACCGCCTGCGAGCCCTCGTCACACGCGCGCACGCCCAGGATCTCTGGATTCGTTTCTACACGCTGAACGGCCATGCGCCCGACGCGGGGCAGGGATGGTACGACGGCTACAACTTCGGCTCGGAGGCGGGGGCCCGGACACGCTGGGACGCGGCCCGCGACGCCGGGGTCGACTTCATCGCGACCGACCAGTACGAGGGCTTCGCAGCGACACGCCGGCGCGCGACGCCGCGCTAGGGCGTTTAATCGCCAGCAGGTAGTACGTTCGGGTGAGCCGTCTGCGCAGGCCCCGCGCATACGCTAGGCCGGATGACTTGCTTCCGTGCGCTCGCGGTCATGGCCGCCGCCGTCTCGATGGGCATGATGGCCCATCCCTTCGCCCAGGGTGGCAGCCAGCGCGTGACCTTCACGGACGTCACCGAGCGGGCCGGCATCCGCTTCACGCATACCAACGGCGCGTTCGGCGAGAAGTACCTGCCCGAGACGATGGGGTCGGGCGTGGTGGCTTTCGACTACAACACCGACGGCTATCAGGACCTGTTCTTCGTCAACTCGCGCCACTGGCCCGGGCGGCCCGACAGCAAGGCCCTGCCCGCGTTCTACAAGAACAACGGCAACGGCACGTTCACCGACATCACGACGCAGGTCGGGCTCGACGTGTCGATGTACGGCATGGGCGCGGCGGCCGGCGACTTCGACAACGACGGGCAGATCGATCTGTTCGTGACGGCCATCGAGGGCAATCGTCTGTTCCGGAACACCGGCACGGGCACGTTCGTGGACGTGACGGCACGCGCCGGCGTCGGCGAGTCGACCTTCTCGACCGGCGCCGCCTGGGTGGACTACGACCACGACGGGCGGCTCGACCTGTTCGTCGTCAACTACGTGCAGTGGACCCTCGAGACCGACCGCCGGTGCTCACTCGACGGCAAGAACAAGTCGTACTGCACGCCTGAGGCCTACAAAGGCGCCGCACCGCGGCTGTACCGCAACAAGGGTGACGGCACGTTCGAGAACGTCACCCGCGCCGCGGGCCTCGACGACTCCGACAACAAGGCACTCGGCATCGCGCTCATCGACTACGACCAGGACGGGCGCATCGACCTGTTCGTCGCCAACGACACCCAGCCCAACCGCCTGTTCCGCAACAGCGGCTCGGGCACGTTCATCGACGAGGGCATTCCCGCGGGCGTCGCGTTCAACGAGGTGGGGGTCGCCCGCGCGGGCATGGGCACCGACGCGGCCGACTGGAACGGGAGCGGCCGGCCCGGGCTGCTCATCGGCAACTTCTCGAACGAGATGATCGCCCTCTACGCCAACGAGGGCAACGGCCTGTTCGTGGACGAGGCGCTGACCTCGACCATCGGCCGCGACTCGCTGCTGACGCTCACGTTCGCCTGCTTCTTCGTGGACGTGGACAACGACGGGCGGCTCGACATCTTCGCGGCCAATGGCCACGTGGCCGACGACATCGCCCGTGCGCAGCCCCGCGTGACACACGCCCAGCCGGCCCACCTCTTCCGGGCACTCGGCCGGAACCGGTTCGAGGACCTGGCGCCCGCCATCCCTGCCCTGGCGCGACCGGTCGTCGCGCGAGGCGCCGCGTACCTCGACATGGACAACGACGGCGACCTCGACCTCGTGGTGACAACCAACGGCGGCCCGGCGCGACTGCTGCGCAACGACGGCGGCAACAAGGGGCACGCGTTGCGCGTGCGGTTGGCCGGCATCGCGTCCAACCGATCGGGCATCGGTGCCACGGTGACCGCGACCCTTTCTGGAGGCGTGCGTCGCAGCGCCATGGTGAAGTCGGGCTCGAGCTATCTCTCGCAGAGCGAGTTGCCCGTGACCTTCGGGCTGGCGCAAGCGTCCAGAGTGGAAGGCCTCGAGGTGCGCTGGCCATCCGGCCGCGTCGAGACCATCGGCGCCACCGAGGCCGGCCAGACCGTGGTCATCGAAGAAGGCCGCGGCATCGTCAAGCGCATGGCGTTCCAGCGATGAGCACGATACGCTCCGGCATGCTCCGTTTCGTCAGTACCCGCAGCCGGTCCCTGACGGCGCTCGCCTTCGCCACGATCGTCGGGCTTGCGGGCGCGGCGGTCGTGGCGCAGCGTGCGCCTGCCGACGCCCGAGAACAAGCGTGGCGTGCGAACAACATCGGCGTGGCGCACCTCGAGCAGTTCAACTACGCGCCCGCGGCCGAGCAGTTCCGCCGAGCCCTGGCGCTCGACGGCACGTTGACCGCGGCCCGCGTGAACCTGGCGATTTCCCACTTCTACGCCACCGACCTCGAGGCCGCACGCCGAGAGGCGGAAGCCGTGTCGGCGCTGCCCGACGGCCCGCCCCACGCCGACTACCTGCTCGGCCTCATCGCACGTGCCGACAACCGTGAGGCCGACGCCATTGCCGCCTTCCGCCGTGTGCTGGCCGACGATGACAGCGACGTCGGCGCGCTCGTGAACCTCGGCCAGCTGCTGCTGCAGCAGCGCGCGTATGGAGAAGCCGTCACGGTGTTCGCACGCGCCGTCGAACTCGAACCCTACAACGTCTCGGCCCTCTACAACCTGGCCGTGGCGCACACGCGCAATGGCAACCGTGCCGCCGGCAGCGAGATCACCGCGAGGTTCCAGGTCCTGCGCGAGTCGGGCTACGGCACCACCTACTCGAACACCTACCTCGAACAGGGGCGGTACGCGGAGGCGATCATCTCGACCGGCGCGGAAGGCGGCCTCGTGGCGCGCGACGTCCCGACGATGACCTTCGAGCCGGCCCGGACGACGCTGGACGACTACACGGACGTGGTGGGGCTCACCGCGGGCGACGTGGATCGCGATGGCTTCACGGACCTCGTGCTCGTGACCGACGCGACGGTGTACCTCCTCCGCAACGATCAGGGCACGGTGAGGCCAGCGGCTGATGAGGCCACGCTGGCGATGCCAGGACTCGGCGCCCGTGGAGCGGCGATGGCCGACATCGACAACGACGGCGCCCCCGACCTCGTCGTGCATGGCCGCAACGGCCTTCGGCTGTGGCGGCAGGCCTCGCCGGCCCGCTTCGTCGACGTCACCGTACCTTCGTCGGTATCGAGCCAGCTCGACGTGCACGCCGTGGCGCTGGTCGATCTCGACCACGACGGCGACCTCGACATCGTGGCGGGTGGGGACAGCCGAACCGGGGCGGCCGCCCCACTCGAGGTCTGGCGCAACAACGGCGATGGCACCTTCGTCGAGATCGGCGCCACGGCCCTGCCTGCGCAACAGCCGTCGCGTGTCCGGCAGATCGTCGCGGCCGACGTGGACCTGCGCAGGGACATCGACGTCCTCGTGCGGACGCACGACGGTGGCATCCGCCTGTGGCGCAACATGCGCGACGGCAGCTTTGCCGACGCCAGCGAGGCCATGGGCCTGACGGCCCTTCCAGCCGCCACGACGTTTGCCGTGGGCGACCTGAACAAGGACGGCTACCCCGATCTGTTCGTCAGCACGCCGACGGGGCCGTCGCTGGTCGCGCTGGGCAGCTCGACGGGCCGCGTCACGGCCCGACCTGCCGACACGCTGCCGGGCGACGCCACCACGGCGCTCCTGCTCGATGCCGACAACGACGGGCTGCTCGACGTGGTCGCCGGCACGGCCGGTGGGCTGCGCGTCGCGCGCAACGTCGGTGATGGCTGGCAGCAGGTGGGCGGTGCGACAACCCAGGCGCAGCCGCTTTCCGCCGCCGTGGCCCTCGACGTGGACGGCAGCGGCGTGCTGGATCTCGTGGCGCTCTCGGACGGCCGCGTGCGCATGCGCCCGGCGCAAGGCGTCACGCATCCCGGCGTCCGCGTGCGCCTGACGGGTCAGGTCAGTAACCGCACGGGCGTCGGGGCCAAGGTGGAGATGCGCGCCGGCAGCCTGTGGCAGAAGGTCGAGACAGCCGTCTCGTCGCCCATGGCAGCCCCCGCCGACATCGTCTTCGGCCTCGGCACGCGCGCGTCGGTGGACGTCATCCGCGTGTTGTGGCCGGCGGGCATCGTCCAGGCCGAGGTGCAGAGCGATGAGGCGGCACGCACGGTGGAGGTCATCGAGCTCGATCGAAAACCGTCGTCGTGTCCTTACCTGTTCACGTGGAACGGCGAGCGGTTCGAGTTCGTGTCCGACTTCCTGGGCGGCGGCGAGATGGGCTACCAGCTGGCGCCCGGGGTGTTCAACGTGCCCGACCCCGAGGAGTACGTGCGCATCCGCGGCGACCAGCTCGTGGCGCGCGGCGGCGACTTCGAACTGCGGGTGACCAACGAGCTCGAGGAGACGCTGTTTCTCGACCACTTCGCGCTCGTCGCCGTGGACCATCCGGCGGGCGTGGAGGTGCATCCGCGTGAGGGCCTGTTTGCGCCGCCGTTTCCCGGCTTCACCCTGTTTGCGGCACGTGATGGGCGGCTGCCCGTGAGCGCCCGAGGGGCCCGCGGGCAGGACGTCCTCGACGCGCTCCGCTCGGTGGACCGCCGCTACGTGGCCGACCTGCCGCTGCTGCCGGTGCGGGGCTACGCCGCGTTGCACGACCTGGTCCTCGATCTCGGGCCGACGGCACCCGATGACACGCTGCTGCTGCTCACCGGCTGGACGGACTATGCCTTCTCGAGCGACAACATCGCGGCCTCGCAGGCCGGCTACCCCCTGCAACCGCCGTCGCTGCAGGTGAAGGACCCCACGGGCGCGTGGCAGACCGTCGTGGACGAGGTCGGCATCCCTGTCGGTCGTCCGCAAACCGTCGTCGTCGACCTGTCGGGTAAGTTCCTGAGCGACAGCCGCGAGGTGCGCATCCGCACGAGCATGCGCATCTACTGGGACGCAGCGAAGGTGGCGTCGCGTGATACGGGCGACGCGCCGGTGACGACCCGTCTGGCACCTCGGGAGGCCACCCTCCAGTGGCGGGGCTTCTCCGCAATCGACTCGCCCGAGGAACCACTCACCTTCGACTACGCGCAGGTCACGCCGCACTCGCCCTGGAAGCAGATGCCGGGGCGATACACGCGCGAGGGCGACGTCAGGGAGCTGCTGCTCGAGGCCGACGACCGCTTCGTGGTGGCGCGCCCGGGCGACGAGGTGGCCCTGCACTTCGACGCCTCGGCGCTGCCGGGTCTGGCCGAGGGATGGACGCGGACGTTCCTGCTGCACAGCCACGGGTTCAGCAAGGAGATGGACATCAACTCGGCGAGCCCCGACCATGCCTGGCCGCTGCCGCATCGCGGCATGACGGCCTATCCCGAGCGCGTCGAGACCTTCGCGACCACGCCGGGGGACGTCGAGCGCGAGCGCGACGAACCCGAGTGGGTGCGCCGCTACAACACGCGTGTCGTGGGCCGACAGGTGCCGCGGTTGGCTGGAGTCGCGCCGTGAGTGACCTCCGGTATGCGGTCGCGGCCTGTCAGACCGACCTGCCGACGCCAAGGACGCGCGACGCGATGACGGCCAACACCGACCGCATGCTCGAGATGATCGAGTCCGCGGTCGTCGGCAGCACGCCGTTCGTGCCCGTGCGCCTCGTGGTGTTCCCCGAGTTCGCCCACGCAGCGCCGGCGTACGCGTCGGTGGGTGCGCTCCTCGAGCACCTGGCGGTCGAGATCCCCAACGTGCACACCGACCGCCTGCACGCCAGCGCCCGGCAGCACGGCATCTACATCCAGAGCGGCTCGATGCTCGAGCGCGACCCGCGCTGGCCCGG
>JAEZDP010000028.1 GCA_023418055.1 Acidobacteriota bacterium | reverse complement strand
CCTTGAATGAGCGCCTAGAGGACGTCCGTGCCTTCGGTCATGAGCCGGAAGGCGCGGACGACACAGGTCTCGTCGCCGCCGTTCGTGTAGCGATGGCCGTTGGCCGAGGCGATGACAACGGGCTTCGAGCCCGACTGGACAATCGCGGGCGCCGCGGCGGTAGCCTGTGCAGGGAGCGTCCCGAGGCCTGCGGCGACCGCGCCCGTGCGAACGAATTCGCGGCGGTTGATGCGTGCTGGCATGCGTCAGAGTGTACGATAGGTCTTTTTTGACCCATGCCTGAACCCTCCATGCTTCCTGAACGCATCTCCGGCCTCAACGAACTCGCCACCGATCTGTGGTGGGTCTGGCACAACGGCGCACGCGAAGTGTTCCGCAAGCTCGATTACAAGCTGTGGCGGCTCACCCAGCACAATCCGGTGAAGCTGCTGCAGATGGTGACGCCCGAGCGCATTCATGCCGCGGCCGACGACCCGGCATTCCTGGCCGTGTACGACAACGCCATGCAGCAGTTGCAGGCGGCGCGCGCCGGCGAGGGGACGTGGTGGAACACCCGCACCGACATCGGACGCACGCGGCCGGTGGCGTACTTCTCGGCCGAGTTCGCGCTGCATCAGTCGCTGCCGATCTACGCGGGCGGGCTCGGCGTGCTGGCGGGCGACCACTGCAAGGAGGCGGCCGACCTGGGCCTGCCGTTCATCGGCGTCGGCTTCATGTATCCCCAGGGGTATTTCCATCAGGGGGTCACCGCCGACGGCTGGCAGCAGGAGATCTACGAGCAGCTGAACTGGCAGGACGCGCCGGTCCGGCGCGCGCAGACCCCTGATGGACAGGACCTCGTCATCTCGGTGCCACTCGGCAACCGCACCGTGCAGGTGTCGGTCTGGGAAGTCAAGCTTGGCGGCGTCAAGCTGCTCCTGATGGACACCAACCTCGAGGAGAACGCGCCCTGGGACCGCGAGTTGTCGGCCCGCCTGTACGGCGGCGACAAGGAGACGCGGGTGCAGCAGGAGATCATCCTCGGCATCGGCGGCGTCCGCGTGCTGCGCGCCCTGGGGTACGACCCGGCGGTGTGGCATCTCAACGAAGGGCACGCGGCGTTTGTCGTCCTGCAGCGCATTCGCGAACTGCTCGAGCAGGGGCAGTCGTTCGAGGCCGCTCATGCCGAGGTGCGCCGGACGACCGTTTTCACCACCCACACGCCGGTGGCCGCCGGGCACGACGCCTTCCCGTTCCACATGGTCGAGACGCACCTGGCAGGCTGCTGGGGCGGTCTTGGCGACCATCGGGAAGACTTCCTCGCGCTGGGCCGCTACGACAACGGGCACGGCACGTTGTTCAACATGACGGCCCTCGCCATGCGCAGCGCCGCTGGCATCAACGGCGTGAGCCAGTTGCATGGCGAGGTCACCCGCGAGATGTGGGCCCCGCTCATCGCCGAACTGCCCCCGCAGGACGAGCCGGTCAAGGCGGTCACCAACGGCATCCACCTGGCCAACTGGCTGTCGCTCGAGTTGAGCCGGCTGCTCGACCGGTACCTCGACGCCGACTGGCGCGAGCGTCACGACGATGCCGTCATCTGGGAAGATGTGCTGTCGATTCCGGACGAGGAGCTGTGGGCAACGCGCGACCGGATGCGCTCCTACATGTACACCTTCGTGCGCGAACGCGTCCGCGAGCGCTGGATGCACGACGCGACGCCGGCCCGTGTGGTGGCCGGCGGCACCCTGCTCGATCCCGGCGCGTTGACCATCGGCTTTGCCCGCCGCATGACCGCGTACAAGCGGCCCGAGTTGATCTTCTTCGACCCGGACCGGTTGGGACGTCTGCTGAGCAACCCGCGGCGACCCGTGCAGATCGTTTTTGCCGGCAAGGCGCATCCCGCGGACGAATCGGGCAAGCATGCCCTGCAGGGCATCTATCGCCGCGCCCTCGACCCGCGGTTCGCCGGGCGCATCGCCTTCGTGGACGACTACGACCTGCACGTGGCGCACTACCTCGTGCAGGGCTGCGACGTGTGGCTGAACAACCCGCGCAAGCCGCTCGAAGCCAGCGGCACGAGCGGCATGAAGGCCGCGGCCAACGGTGTGCTCAACGTGAGCATCGGCGACGGGTGGTGGGCCGAAGGTTATGCCGGCGGCAACGGGTGGCTCATCGACCCGGGCGTGCAGCACGAAGATCAGGCCCAGCAGGACGCGGCCGATGCCGACGCACTCTATCGCCTCCTCGAAGCAGAGGTGGTGCCCGCCTTCTACGAGCGTGACGCGCAGGACATCCCGCGCCGCTGGGTGCACATGGTGAAGGAGTCCATCCGCACCGTGGCCCCCAACTTCTGCACGCGACGCATGCTGAAGGAGTACGTGGAGCGGATGTACCTGCCCGCGATGGGCGGCACACCGCAGCGCTGACAAGCGCGTGCCCCCGCCCGGCGTCCGTCCGGGGTGGCTTGCTACAATGGTGAGTCATGCCTAGACGGACCGCCTCGGCTGCGCGCTGTGCCCTCTGCGGGGCCAAAGACGTCTCTGAACCGCGCGGTGAGGAGAAGTACTGCCGCGACTGCTGGGACAAGAAGATCGCCGTCGAAGAGATCGTCGCGCGCGAGTTCGCCCTGAAGCGCTACATCCGTGCCCACAGCGCTGAGAAGTACCTCATCTATCACTCCACGATCAAACGGCCCTGCGGCCAGCTCATCGTCGTGGACGATGGATACGACCTGTTCCTGACGCTGGTGATGTATCCCAACTTCAACTGGGAGGCGTCGGCGTATCACCTCGAGGGCGACCCCGAGGCGCGCACGTTCGGCGAACTGCTGGTGGACGTGGTGGCCGCCGAAGTGATCGAGCCGTGGGGCGGGGGCAAGTGGCACATGGAGATCATCCGCGCCACGACACCCGAGCCCGAAGAGTGGAACGGCGAAATGTGAGGCGACGGCTCGCCGCCGGCCGCCTCAGGGGCGGCGCTGCGGCAGCGACGCGAGGCGGTCGGCCCGGTCCGCGATCAACGGCCAGCGCCACGGCCGCCCCCGCGCCGTCAGCACCAGCGCCACGAACCAGCTGACGATGCCGACGAGTACGATCGCCTGCGCCATCCACAGCAGCCCGCGAAACAGCGTGACCGAGACGAACAAGCTGGCGCCCGCCAGCGCTAACGTCGTCAGGGCCGCCAGCATGAGTGCCCCGAAGCCGAGCAACGCCTGGGCGGCGTGACGCCGCACCTCGACGCGCTTCCCTTCGAGCGCGAGCACCAGCGCTCCAGACACCCACCCCGCGGAATAGGCCAGCACCGACGCCGAACGCTCCGACAGGGCGAGGGATGCCGCCTCGTCTGGTGTGGATGACGGCGAGGGAGCAGAGGACACCGGGGGGGCGGAGGGCATGCGGCAGGCATGGTATCCGATTCGCCGGATGCCGTCGCTGCGCAGGTGCGATTCACGAGAGGGCGCGTGGATGCACGTAGCCCTGCCGTGCGCGTACCTCGAGGTCGGGACGACGAATCCGCACGTCGAGCTGCCGCACCACGGGCAGGCGGCCACGCCGGTCGCGGTCCGTGAACTCGGGCATCTCGTAGGTCAGCAGGTAGTACGTGTCGGCATCGGCGAGCATCTCGGGCAGGTTGGCCAGGAGATCGTTGTTCCACCGCGTGAGTCGTCCGCCGGTGTCGTGCGCGAGGGCGGCCAGCGCCGAGAGGTCGTTGACGGCCGCCAGGCTCGATGACACACCGAAGCTGCCGCGGCGAGACGCGGGGCCGATGGCGCGTGTGCCCGTCGAGCGGAAGGGGCCCCGCGTGATGTCGAGGCCCGCCGCGTCGATGGCGTGGATGGTGACGTTGGCCTGCGCGGCGAGCCCCACGATCTCGCGCACGTCGAGCAGCAGGTCCTGATCGACGAGGCCGCTCTGCTCGGCGGCGGGGATGCCGTACCCTTCGGTGAACAGCACGAGCGACGGGCGCCGATGTCCCACCGCCTCACGCCGCATCTGGTCGAGCACACTCTTGAGCACGCCGAGAGCGCGCCGCGACTGCCAGAAGCCGAACGCCAGGCCGGGCAGCTGCTGCCCGCGTGCACGTGACAGTGCGCGCTCGAGCGACGCGCGCCCCGTCGTGAAGTCCACCTGCAGGTCGGGCTGCGTGCTGGTGTTCAGAAACGCCACGCGGTCGCGGGGATCGAGTCGAGTGAGCAACTGCCGGGCGGCATCCACGGCGCGCGGCATCACTTCGGGCCTGATGTTGAGGTCGTCCACCACGACCAGCACTTCGCGCGGCACGTACGAGGCCTCCGTCGTGTCGCGACGTACTTCCTCCACGCTGATGAGCGTCATCTGGCGGCCCGCCTCGAAGACGTCGAACGCCTCGGCCGGCAGGCCGTGCACGGGGCGGTCGTCGGCGTCGCGAACGACCACGGGCACCTGGACGAGTCCGACGCCGCTGCTGAAGGTCGGCGCCTGCGTGGGCACGGGCTGCGCCCATCCGGGCGCGAAGGCAGCACAGGCAAGGCCTGCGGCAAACAGGGACACGACACGCGTTGGACGTCGCATGGGTTCCTCCCGACATGCGTCCGCAGGCTGGCGGGTCCAGTCTACCGCACGGGGCGGCGGGCGCCGCTACGGGTGTTCGCAGTGCGCCTCGTGGCGCATGGGGCAAGTGTCGCAGGACAGGGGCGTGCCGTCGGGGCCGAGCACCTCGGGCCCGCCGCACGAACCGCGGAGGCAGCGGCCCGAGAACACCACGCCGACGGCCATGGCGGCCATCACCAGCGCGATCACCGCGATTGTGAGCAGCAGCAGCGTCATGAGTGCGTTCCCATCCATGCGGAGAAGGCCGACGAGGCCTGCTCCTGATAGTCACCGCGCTCGTCGGGGACGAGCATCAGCACCGGCACCTGATGCCGTTCGGCGAACGCGAGTCCCTCGTCCGCCCCCATGACCATGAGGGCCGTGGACAAGGCATCGGCGCGCCAGCCCAACGGGTCGAGCACGGTCACCGACGCGACGTGGTGCGCCACGGGCCGGCGCGTGCGCGGGTCGAGAATGTGCGGCAGGCGGCGTCCGTCCACGTCCCTGAAGTTGCGATAGTCGCCCGATGTCGCAATGGCCATGTCGGTCAAGGGCACGATGCGCAGCACGGCTCGTCCGACGGCCTGCGGACGGTCCACGGCCACCTGCCAGGGCTGCCCGTTTTCGTTGAGCCCGCGAGCCACGAGCTCCCCGCCCATGTCCACGAGGAAGTGGCGATGGCCACGCGCTTCCAGCATGGCCGTCACGAGATCGGCGGCGTAGCCGGCGGCGAGCGACGAGAAATCGCACCGCACGCCAGGTGTCCGCTTCCTGACGGTCCTGGCCTCGGCGTCCAGCTCCAGATGGGCCAATCCGAGGACGGGCGACAGGGCGTCGAGCGACGCCTCGGTGGGCGCGACATCGGCCTGCCCATTGGGGCCGAACCCCCAGGCGTCGACGAGCGGTCCGATGGTGACATCGAGGGCGCCGTCGGTGAACGCCCCCATCTCGAGGGCCTGCCTGAAGACCTCGAAGGTCTCGGGCTCGACCGGTGTCGGCACGAGGGCGTCCGAGGCGTTGAACTGCGACAGCGTCGAGTCCACCCGCCAGGTGGAGAGCTGCTGGTCGATGCGGGCCAACTGGTCGCGAATGGCCGCGTCGATGGCCTGACGTTCCTCGGTGGCGAGCCCGGCCGCCCCGGGCACCACCTTCACCGTGAAGGTCGTCCCCATCGTCGGTCCGGTGAACTCCACGGTCCGGCGCGCCGGCACGGCAGTGCCCGCCTCGCGGCCGCAGGCGGCCAGGCACATCGTGCCCGCCACGATCGCCGCCACGAGCACGGTGCGTGTCATCCGAAGTCGTCGAACATGATGGCCTCGCGTTCGACGCCGAGGTCCGAAAGCATGTTCATGCAGGCCGAGAGCATCTGCGGCGGCCCGCACAGGTAGTACTCGACGTCCTCCGGAGCGGGATGGGTGTCGAGGTACTTGTCGAGCAGCACCTGATGGATGAAGCCCACATCGCCCGTCCAGTTGTCTTCGGGCAGCGGCTCTGACAGCGCCAGGTGCCACGTGAAATTCGGGTTCTCTTTCGCGATCGCGTCGAAGTCCTCGATGTAGAAGGCCTCGCGCAGGCTGCGGGCGCCGTACCAGAACGACACCTTGCGCGTGGTCTTCAACCGCCGGAACAGGTCGAAGATGTGCGAGCGCATGGGGGCCATGCCGGCCCCGCCGCCGATGAACACCATTTCGGCCTCGGTCTCCTTCGCGAAGAACTCGCCGAAGGGCCCCGAGATGGTCACCTTGTCGCCCGGCTTCAGGTTGAAGATGTAGGACGACATCTTGCCCGGCGGAATGTCCTCGGGCCCGCGTGGCGGCGGCGACGCAATCCGCACGTTGAGCATGATGATGTCGTGCTCTTCGGGGTAGTTGGCCATCGAGTAGGCGCGCGAGACCGTCTCGTCCACCTTCGAGGTGTAGCGCCACATGTTGAACTTGTCCCAGTCGCCGCGGTATTCGTCGGCGATGTCGAAGTCCTTGTAGTTGACCACGTGGGGCGGGCACTCGATCTGGATGTACCCGCCGGCGCGGAAGGGGACGGTCTCGCCCTGCGGCAGCTCGAGCACCAGTTCCTTGATGAAGGTGGCCACGTTGTCGTTGGAGCGCACCACGCACTCCCACTGCTTCACCGAGAACACCTCGTGAGGCACCTCGATGCGCATGTCCGACTTGACCTTCACCTGGCAGCTGAGGCGCACGCCCTCGCGGGCCTCGCCACGCGACACGTGGCTGCGTTCGGTGGGCAGCAGCGTGCCGCCGCCCTCGAGCACCTTCACCTTGCACACCCCACACGTGCCCTTGCCGCCGCAGGCCGAGGGGATGAAGATGCGGTTCTCGGCCAGCGTGCCGAGCAGCGTGCCCCCCGCGCGCGTCGTGAGCGGCGCCGCGTCCACCCCGTCGAGCGTGATCGACACGTCGCCCATCGACACCAGGCGTTGTCGAGCGACGAGCAGCAGCCCGACGAGGGCCAGGATGATGCCCGTGAACATCCCGACGCCGAGCACGATGGTCGTCACAGCTGAATCCCTGCGAAGGCCATGAACCCGATGGCCATGAGCCCGGTGATCACGAAGGTAATGCCGAGGCCGCGCAAACCATCGGGCACGTTGCTGTATCGCATCCGTTCGCGTATGGCCGCCAGGGCGATGATGGCCAGCGCCCAGCCCGCGCCCGACCCCACGCCGTACACCACGCTCTCGCCTAACGTGTAGGAACGTTCGACCATGAACAACGTTCCTCCGAGAATCGCGCAGTTGACGGCAATGAGGGGCAGGAAGATGCCCAGGGTGGCATAGAGCGCCGGCACGTGGCGGTCGAGCGTCATCTCGACGATCTGCACGATGGCCGCAATCGTCCCGATGTAGGTGAGGAACCCGAGGAAGCTCAGATCGTAGCCGGCGAGGGCCGGGCTGAGCCACGTCATGGCGCCCTCTTTGAGCAGGTAGTGGTAGATGAGGTTGTTTGCGGGCACGGTGATGGTCTGTACGACCACCACCGCAAATCCGAGGCCGACCGCCGTCTCGACCTTCTTCGACACGGCAAGGAACGAGCACATGCCGAGGAAGAACGCCAGGGCGATGTTCTCGACGAAGATCGCCGTGACGAGGATACCCAGGTAGTGTTCAAACATCTCAGGACTCCGGTTCCTCGACCTGCTCGGGCTTCCAGGTGCGAAGCGCCCAGATGAACAGGCCGATGAGGAAGAAGGCGCCAGGCGCCAGCACCATGAGCCCGTTGGGCACGTACCAGCCGCCCGCATTGGTGGCGTGGAGCACCGTCATGCCGAAGAAGGTGCCTGACCCGAAGATCTCACGCAGCGTGCCGACGCCCAGCAGGATGACCGCATACCCGAGCCCGTTCCCGATGCCGTCGAGCATGCTCAGCCGCGGGCCGTTCTGCATCGCAAACGCCTCGGTGCGTCCCATGACGATGCAGTTGGTGATGATGAGCCCGACAAACACCGACAACTGGCGCGAGATGTCGAACAGGTACGCCTTCAGGAACTGGTCCACGACGATCACGAGCGAGGCGATGATCGTCAACTGCACGATGATGCGGATGCTGTTGGGGATGTACTCGCGCAGCAGGCTCACGAAGAAGTTCGACCCGGCTACCACCGCGATGACCGCCACCGACATCACGAGGGTGGTCTCCATCTTGGTCGTCACGGCCAACGCCGAGCAGATGCCGAGCACCTGCAGCGCAATCGGGTTGTTGTTGAACAAGGGGTCGATCAGGACATCGCGGGCGGTGCTCACGCGGCCTCCTTCTTGAGACGCTGCAGGTACGGACCATAGCCCTGGGGTCCAAGCCAGAACCTGATCGTGGCAGACACGCCGCGGGCCGTGATGGTGGCGCCCGACAGGCCGTCCACTCGATGGGGATCGGTCTCGGGTGGGCCGGCGCTCCCGCGGATCACTTGGAGTTCGAGTTCACCCTGCTCGTCGTACACCTTGCGGCCGGGCCAGAGCGCCTTCCATCGCGGGTTGTCGATCTCGCCGCCGAGCCCGGGGGTTTCCCCGTGCTGGTAGAACGTCAGGCCGCGCACCGTGGTGAGGTCGCTGCCGAGCGCGAGAAAGCCGTACATCGTGGACCACAACCCCTTGCCCTCGATGGGCAACACCAGCAATTCCACGTTGCCGGCGTCATCGCGTTGCTGATAGGCAAGCACGCGGTTCGGCACTCGGGTCACCTGCGCAGCGTTCCGATCAACGGCACGGCTCAAGGCAGGATCGGCCTGCGCGCGACGCTGATCGTAGGTGGCCACGTCGACATCGTCGGCAACGGTGCCGCTGTCGAGGTCGATCGCCACCACCTCGAAGGTGCCGAACCGACGTTCGACCTCGTCACGAGCCAGCGTCTCGTCCGCGGTAGCCAGCCCGGCGGCCAGCAGCACGTTCTTCTTGCGATCCAGTTCGGCGTTGGCCTGCTGCCGGTCGCGCAGGCTGACGGCCGCCGACGACACCAGCACGGCGCAGACGACGCACGCGATGGCCGCGAACCCGACGGTATAGCCCACCGAACTACGCTGCGACACGTGCCTGCCTCCGTCTGACGTTGGCGCGGACGACGTAGTAGTCGATCGTCGACGCGAAGACGTTCATGAAGAGAATCGCGAGCATCATCCCCTCGGGGTATGCGGGGTTGACCACGCGGATGAGCACCACCAGGACGCCGATGAGCACGCCGTAGATCCAGTGCCCGGCCAGGGTGTGCGCGCCTGACACGGGATCGGTGGCCATGTAGACCATGCCGAACGCCCAGCCGCCCAGCACCATGTGCCAGTAGAACGGCAGGCCGAACATCGGGTTGGTCGCCGAGCCGATGGCATTGAGCAGCAGCGCGGTGCCGGCGGTACCGAGGGTGACGCCCAGCATGATCCGCCACGAGGCGACGCCCGTGCCCAGCAGCAGCGCCGCGCCGAGCAGGCAGGCCAGCACCGAGGTCTCCCCCATCGACCCCGGGATGAAGCCCAGGAAGGCGTCCCACAATGTGACGCCCGACAGCCCGTCGAGGCCGGCCACCTTGGCGGCCGCCAGCCAGGTGGCGCCCGTGAAGGCATCGGGCGACGGGACGTCGCCGGCCGGTCCGGCGGCGCTGGCCGCCAGCCAGACGTCCCCCGAGAGCTCGGCCGGGTAGGCGAAGAACAGGAACGCCCGGGCGGTGAGCGCCGGGTTGAGGATGTTCATGCCGGTGCCGCCGAAGATCTCCTTGCCGACGACCACGCCGAACGAGGTGCCGAGGGCCACCTGCCACAGCGGGATGGTGGGCGGCAGGATGAGCGGAATCAGCATGCCGGTGACGAGAAAGCCCTCGTTGATCTCGTGGCCGCGCACCTGGGCGAAGAGCCCTTCCCACGCTCCACCGACCGCGTAGGTCACGAGCATGACCGGCACGAAGTACAGCCCGCCGTGCACCACACATGCCGCGAAGTCGCCAGTCGAGAAGGCCAGCCCCAGCATCTGCATCACCTGGGTCTGCCAGGTGTCGAGCGGCGCGGCGCCTGCCTCGATGGCGCGATGCGCCTGGTACCCCGTGTTGTAGAGCGCCATCGCAATCGGCCCGATGAGCGACACCACGACCAGCGACATGAGGCGCTTGAGGTCGATGCCATCACGCACGTGCGCGGCCGTGCTGGTCACCGTGGACGGCGTGTAGAGGAACGTATCGATCGCGTCGTACAGCGGATACATCCGCTCGAGCTTGCCGCCCGTGTGGAACAGCGGCGCGTAGCGATCGAGCAACTGGCGCAGCATCAGCCTTCCTTCTCGATGAGCGTCAGCACCTGACGCAGGTGTGGACCGTAGTCGTTCTTGCCCGGACACACGAAGGTGCAGAGCGCCAGATCTTCCTCGTCGAGTTCCAGACATCCCAGCTGCTCGGCCCGCTCGATGTCGAGCGTGACCAGGGACTTGAGCAGGTAGGTCGGCTGGAGGTCGAACGGCATCACGCGTTCGTACAGCCCGACCGGGATGATGGCGCGCGGCGACCCGTTGGTGGACGTCGTGAAGTCGAAGCGCTTGGATGGCGTCAGCTTCGACAGAAAGACCCGCAACGTGGAGAAGCGATCAACGCCCGGCCCCGCCCATCCGAGGAGATCGCGCCGGCGACCCTCGCAGAGCACGGCGATCTGACGATGGTACCGACCCAGGAAGGCCGTGGTGCCGGCCGCCACACGGCCCGCAAGCACCGAGCCCGACAGCACTCGCACCTCGCCGTCCTCCAGCTCGCCCGCCACGAGGTCGTCGGTCGAGGCGCCGAGCGGCACCCGTAACAGCCTCGGGCGCTTCACGGCCGGTCCGGCCAGGGCGACGACGCGGCGCGTGTCGATCTCGCCGGTGCGGAACAGATGGCCGATGGCCAGGACGTCCTGGTAGCCGGCGTGCCAGACCAGGCGCCCCCGGCCCGCGGGTTCGAGCGTATGGATGTGGTAGCCCACCGTGCCCGACGGGTGCGGTCCGGTGAAGCGGACGTGCCGGATGCGGTCGCTCGTGGGCACCGGCAGCTGCCACTCCGCGCCGGTGCATACATAGACGGGGCCGTCGGTCAGCGTTGCCAGGACACGAACGCCTGCCGCGAAATCTTCGTCCCGGCCAGCCGCCACCTTCTCGGGACGCGGCGCGAGCGGCTCGGAATCGGCCGCCGTGACGAAAACGGCACGAGGCCGCTCGGCCGGGTTGGCCACCTTGGAGAATGGGCGTGCGCGCAGCGCCACCCACTGCCCCGACTCGAGCAGGAGCGCCGTCGCGTAGTCGGCATCCACCGCGTCGATGGCGCGGCCGTCGAAGGCCGCCAGCGGTTCGGGGTCCCCCGCCTCACCACCGGCGGTCGTGTCGATGATGACGCTCTGCAGCGCCCGCCGCTCACCCCGCGGCACGCCGACGATGCGTCCGGCGGCTGGCGCGGTGTAGCGGACGCCCGGGGTCTTCTTGTCTTCGAACAGCAGGTGGCCAGTGCGAACGAGGTCGCCTTCGGCCACGTGGAGCGTCGGACGCAAGCCCACCGAATCGGCGGCGACCACGGCCACCCGGCCTGTCGTCGCGTCCTCGATCTCTTGCGAGGGAAGTCCCGAAATGGGGAGGTCGAGTCCCCTGCGATTGCTGTAAGTCACCGGTTGGGTACGCTTTCGAAGGCGAGGACGAACTACTCAACAGTCTGTCCCGCCAGCGCACCACGGGTCAAGGCGCCGTGCCCGCCCGATCGCGGCAACTCCCCGCAATCACGGCACTTTTTCGAATCTGACCGGGCCCTCGTGGCGACTGACCGCCGCCAGGGCAAAGGGCGTAGTGACCGTCTGGTTGACGACGGCGCCTGCCGCCGGCTCGACTTCGCGCCAGCTGACGACCAGCGTGTCGCCGTCGAGGCGCACGCCCGTGACCTCGACGCGGTATCCCGCCGTCGGCCGATTGCCCACGAAGATGCCCACCATCATCGTCTCCGCGAAGGAGACGCTGGGGGGGTCCTGCTTGGTGGGAAGCGAGCGCCAGAGCGACTCCCACTCGTCGGTCGTCCGCATCACGACGTCCGACGGCGTGGCGCGGTTGCTCAGCGGACCGTGCGCCACCGGCACCATCTGCGGCGCGCCAGCCGCGGTCCCTTCGCCGGGCGGCCCGTAGACGGCGAAGGTCAACTCGCGCGAGACGGGCTCCGCCTTGCTCAGTCGGGCCAGGGCCTCCACCTTGAGGACATACAGCCCGGGGGCGAAGTCGGCCAGCGGCACGGAGAACTGCGCGCCGTATCCGCCCCGCGTGCCGGTGAACTCCGAGGAGGCGCGCTCCTGGGTGTTCGAGAACACCTGCGTCCCGGCCGTGCCGGTGACCGTCGTCACGATATCCACCGTGTGGGCGGGCGTCAGGGCGTCGTACACGTCCACGTAGCCGTAGAGCGTCTCACGCTGGCCGAAGCCGCGCATGGTCGTGGGCGGCGCCGGCAGCAGTTCCTTGAGGTCGTCCGGGATGCGCGGCGTGGGCGTGAGCCCCGCGGCCGTCGAGGTGAGCAGGATGCCGCTCATCGAGAAGCGCTGCTTGGAGAACTCGGGCACGACGAGATCGCTGAAGACCGACCCGAGTGCGCCCCCATTCAGCTCACGGGCCGCCACGCGCAGTTGGAAGCGTCCCGGCGGCAGTTCGAACTGCAGCACGGACCTGAAACCGGTCTGCTCCACGAGTTCGCGCGTCTGCTCACGCAGTTTGAGGTCGAGCTGCGTACGGTCGCCGCCCTGGATCTTGCCCGACGTGTCCATCGCCATCATGGAGATCTCGAGCTTGTTGTTGAATGTCTCGCCTTCCTGCTGGAACTGCAGCGAGTTGCCGTCGATCTGGACGGTGACCATGACGGCGCCCTTCTCACCCGTCCCGCGGAACGTGGCGGTGTGCACCGACAGGCCCAGGCCCGGCGTCGGCAGGGCCGCGTTGAGCACGCTCCGCAGTTCCGGCGACGTGCCCGAGGCCGACTCTTCGGTGCGCTTCTCCTCCCGATCGCGCGGCGCCACGTAGGCCTTCCGGGCGGAGACCTTGACGCCCGGGCGGTTGACGCGCACGTCGATGCGGCGCACGCGCCCGTCGCGGCGCGTGTTGGTGGGGTAGTAGCCGAGCAGGTAGTAGTTGCTGCTGTCGCGCACCACCCGCTCGAAGGCCGTCGAGAAGTCGTTGCTGTTGACCGAGGCGAAACCTCCTGTCTCTTCGGCCAGCGACCGCAGGGCGTTCTGGGCCAGGCGCTGCTCGTCCTGGACGTTCCACGGGTTGAGGCCGAGCGTGGGGTCCTGCGGCGGCGCGTCCATGTCCATCTCGTCGTCGCTCATCCCCACCAGGCCGCGCGGGTCGATGGCGTAATAGGCGACGTTGCTGCGGGTGGCCGCGCCGATGGCGTCGCGCATCGCGTAGAGGACATCGGTCGAGAACCGTGACGTCTGCCCCATCACGTCCATGGTGTTGTAGTCGATGCCCTCGCTGAAGTAGAGCACCGCTTTCCGCCGGCCGTTCACGGTCTCGAGCAGTCGTGACGTGTTGCGCAGGGTCTCCATGGCCGAACGTGCGAAGTACGCGCGCTCCGGATCGAGCTGATCGAGGATGCGATCGCGCTCCTGCGACGCGGTGTCACCCCCCTGCGACAGCGACGGCGTCCGCCGGTAGTAGTCGAGCCGCTCGAGCGTGGACGACCGCAGCTTCATCCCCATGAACTTGTCGATGGAGGCCAGCATGAGGTCCTTGCTCGTCGTGAACTCCTGCGAGGCATCGCTGCGCCCGCTGGCGTGGATGACCGCCACCATGTCGTTGGGGGCGACGTAGTCCTCGACGAACCGCTTCGCCGCGATCTTCACCTGCGCGGCCCTCAACGCCCCGATGTGGTAGTCGTCGAGGACGATGACGTAGACGCGCCCGTCGCGGATGCCCTCGTTGGTCATCACGTCGTAGGTGAGGGGCTTGCCGTCCACGAGCGTGCGCTCATAGCGTTCCACGGGAATCTCCACGGGCGTGAAGACCGAGATCGTCTGGGGCTGCCGGTCTTCGAGCACCTCGAAGTCTGAAGCTGTCAGGTCGCGCACGAGGTCGCCCTTGTCGTCGGTCGCGATGACCGAGACCTCGACGTAGTCGATCTGGGCGCGGAAGGTCGGACGCTGCGAGGCGGCGTCGGCCGGCGGCGGTGGCGCCTGCTGGCCGAGCAGGATGCCACCTGCTGCGAAGACGACGAGGACACCGGAGGCGAGAAGTCGGCGCATAAGCTGTTCGATCCGGGTTGAGCGCAGGCGACGCGGGGGTCGGTTCGCGACCCCTCGGCCCTGCCCCGGCCCAACCGCGGATTATATGACGTCGCTCGTCCGTCGGCGGACGTCGGAAAACCTCGCCCCCTGCCCCCGCGTCCTATACTGGACACATGCCGCTCGATGTCACGGCCATCCAGAACGCCCTGCGGGCCGAGGGACTCGACGGTTGGTTGCTCTACGACTTCCAGGGCGTCAATCCCATCGCACGGGCCGTGGCGGGGCTGGGTGCCACGCGCAAGATGACCACGCGCCGCTGGTATTACCTGATTCCGGCCGAGGGGACTCCCCGCAAATTGGTCCATCGCATCGAAGCTGGCACGCTGGAGGCCATGCCTGGCACGACGTCGCTCTACGCCGGGCACGCGTCGCTTGACCAGGCCCTGGCCTCGCTGCTCGACGGCTGCCGACGCGTGGCCATGGAGTACTCGCCGCACTGCGCCATTCCGTACCTGTCGCGTGTGGATGCCGGCACCGTCGAGCAGGTGCGCGCCTGCCGCGTGGACGTCGTGTCGTCGGGTGATCTGGTGCAGCAGTTCATGGCGACCTGGTCGCCGGAGGCCGCGGCCAGCCACCGCGCCGCGGCGGCCGCGCTCTACCGCATCAAGGACCGCGCGTTCGAGGCCCTGCGCACCGTCGCCGGGGGCGCTGCGCTCACCGAACATGCGCTGCAACAGCAGATGGTGGGCTGGTTTGCCGACGAGGGTCTCGTGAGTGACGCGCCGCCGGTCGTGGCGGCCATGGAAAGCGCCGGTGACCCGCACTACCAGCCGTCAGAGGCGAAGTCACGGGCCATCGGCCGGAACGAACTGGTGCTGCTCGATCTGTGGGGCAAGCGCGACACGCCGGGGGCCGTGTACGCCGACATCTCGTGGGTGGCCTTCACCGGCGCGGACGTGCCCGACGAGATGACCGCGGCCTTTGCCGCGATCGTCGCCGCACGCGATGCAGCCGTGGCGCTGGCGGCCTCGCGACTCGAGGCGGGCGGGGATGTGCGCGGATACGAGATCGACCGCGCGGCCCGTGACGTGCTGCGGGAGGCGGGCTACGAACAGGCCGTCTTCCACCGCACGGGCCATTCCCTGGGCGAAACGGTGCACGGCCAGGGCGTCCACATGGACGACTACGAGACACATGACACGCGCCGGCTGTTGCCGGGCACCGGCTTCACGGTCGAGCCTGGCGTCTATTTCGAGAAGTTCGGGATGCGTACCGAAATCAATGTCCTGGTGGGCAACGGCACCGTCGAGGTGACGGGCCCCCGCCAGATGGAAATCATTCGTCTATCCGCCTGATCCGTGCTGTCGGAGGCTCGCATGTCCACGCGCAAGACCACCCTGTTCTACACCGTGCTCGTCGCCATTGCTTCAGTGGCGATCGGGATGGTGATCGCCTCGCGGCTCGACCTCTCGCCCACGTCCTCGGCGCAGACGGTCGGCGTCGCGCCGCCGGCCAACAGCACCCCCATCGGCGGCGCCATCGACGCCACCACCTTCCGCACCATCGCCTCGGAGGTGTCGCCTGCTGTCGTCAACATCCGCACCGAGTCGACGCCGCGCACGGAGGAACTGACCCAGTTCTTCGGCGGCGACGAGCTGTTCCGCCGGTTCTTCGGCGACGAAGCCCCGGGTCAGCGGCGCGGCCGCCCGTCCACGCCGCGTCCGAGCGTCGGGGCCGGCACCGGCTTCGTGATCGACGCCGAGGAAGGCCTCGTCCTCACGAACAACCACGTCGTCGAGAACGCCAGCAAGATCGAAGTCGGATTTTTCGGTGACGCCACCGACATCACCTACGAAGCGAGTGTGGTCGGGCGCGACCCGCTCACCGACAGCGCGCTCATTCGCCTCGCCACGCGGCCCGAGAAGGGGCTGGTGGAGGTCAAGTTCGGCGATTCGGACCAGATGCAGCCGGGTGACTGGGTGGTGGCCATCGGCAACCCGTTCAACCTCAACCACACGGTCACCGTGGGGGTCGTCAGCGCGCTCGGACGGCCCTTCGACGTGACGCCGGGCCGCAGTGTCGAGATGCTGCAGACCGACGCCGCCATCAACCCCGGCAACTCGGGCGGTCCGATGCTGAACGTCCGCGGCGAGGTCGTGGGCATCAACACCGCCATCTTGAGCGACCGCGGCCAGGCCTCGAACATGGGCATCGGGTTCGCGGTGCCGATCAATGCCGTCCGCGAGCTGATTCCGGAGCTGCGGTCGGGCAAGGTCACCCGCGGCATGATTGGCGTGCAGATTCAGGCCGTCGACGCCCAGGCCTACGAAGACTTCGGGCTGACGTCCCGCGAAGGGGCCGTCGTGAGCGTGGTCAGCCCGGATGGTCCGGCGGCCAAGGCGGGCATTCAGCCCGGCGACGTCATCCTCGAATACAACGGGCGCCGCGTGGCGACGCGTGAGGAGCTGGTCTCGATGGTGACGCGCACAAGGCCCGGCACGACCGTGCCGGTGAAGGTCATCCGCGATGCCAAACCGGTCTCGCTCAACGTGACGATCGGCGAACTCGACCTCGACCAGGAAGCCGGCACGACGGACGAGGAAGGTGCAGCCGAAGAGACCGCGGGCTTCGGCATCGTCCTCGACGACCTCACGCCGGATGTGGCACGACGGCTCGAACTGCCCCGGGCCACGCAGGGCGTGTTGGTGGCCGACATCGATCCGGGCGGCTCGGCGGCTCGGTCGGGGCTGCGCCGGTTCGACGTCATCACGCGCATCAACGGGCAGGACGTCACGAGCGCGGCCGATGCCAACCGGAGGCTGCAGGGGATCGAGACCGGACGGCTCGCCCGCGTGATCGTCATCCGTGGCGGTCAGGAGCTGTTTCTCAGCATCCGCAAGGAGTAGGCGACAATCGCCCGGTGACAGGCCTCGAACGCGAAATCAAACTCGAGTTTCCCTCGGCGGACGAGGCGCGGCTGGCCGTGGCGCGCCTCGGTCTGCCAGTGCGGCGGTCCCGTCGGCTCCAGGACGACACGCTGTTCGACCTGCCCGATGGCCGCCTGCGCGCGGCTCGGTGCACGCTGCGGCTTCGCGCCGACGCCGGCGAGACGCGGCTCACCTTCAAGGGCCCCCCGCAGGCCGGCCCCATGAAGGTCCGCGAGGAACGTGAGACCACCGTCGGCGACCGGGATCAGCTCGTGGCCATCCTGCAGGGGGCGGGCTTCGTGCCGACGTTCCGGTACCAGAAGTACCGGGAGGAATTCGGGGCCACGCCCGCGCTCGTCGTGGCGCTCGACGAGACCCCGATCGGCGTGTTCGTGGAA
>JAEZDP010000493.1 GCA_023418055.1 Acidobacteriota bacterium | reverse complement strand
CGTGGGGTGGGGTCCTGGGCCCACTGGGCTTGGGGGGCCGACGAGGCCGAGGCGTATCACACGCGGCAGGCCGTGGTGCTCGCCGCGGCGGGTGCCGACATCATCAGCGGCATGACGATGACGAGTGCGGCGGAGGCGACGGGCGTCGTGCGAGCGGCGCAATCGGTCAGCCGGCCCGTCGTCATCGCGTTCACCACCGAAACCGACGGCCTCCTGCCGAGCGGCGAGACGTTGCCCGAGGCGATTGCCCGCGTGGATGGCGACACGGATGGCGGTCCGGCCTACTACATGATCAACTGCGCGCATCCGGCGCATTTTGCCGCCGTGCTCGACCCGCAGGAGCCGTGGACGCGACGCATCCGCGGCCTGCGCGCGAACGCGTCGACGCGCAGCCACGCCGAACTCGACGAGGCGCCAGACCTCGACGCCGGTGACCCGCAGGATCTTGCGGCCCGTTATGCCGCGCTCGTGCAACGCCTGCCGCAGATCACCGTGCTCGGCGGCTGTTGCGGCACAGACCATCGGCACCTGGCGTCCATTGCCGACGCGGTGCAGCAGCCGGCAGGCGGTCACTGAACGCGCTACAGCGCTCCCGTGCGCAGCTGCTCCTTCATGTACTCGGTGGCGCGTGCGGCCATCGCCATGATCGTCAGCGACGGATTCTGCCAGGCGCTCGAGGGGTAACACGAGCCGTCCATCACGAACAGGTTCGGCATGTCGTGGGCCTGGAGGTAGGGGTTGAGCACCGAGGACTTCGGGTCGGCCCCCATCCGGGCGGCTCCCACCTCGTGCGCCTGACCCCGCATTTCGGTGCGCAGCTGGATGTTCCTCGCGCCGATGCCGTCGAGCATCTCGGCGGCCGCCACGCACATGTCGTGGTGCATCGCCATCTCGTTCTCGCGCGGGCTGAGGTTCAGCCTGACCACCGGGATGCCCCAGGCATCGACCATGTCGGGGTCGATGGTGACGGTGTTGTCGGCATACGGCAGGCACTCACCGAACCCGAACATGCTCATCACGGCAGGACGCGGCGCGCGCATCGCGCGCACATACGACTCGCCGAAGCCGTCGGCCCCGAGATCGAAGCCCGCACCCACTGACGTCGTCATGCCGTAGCCCCGCACGAAGTCCTTCATGGCAGGACGCCCGGGGAGGTTCCGGAACCGCACCATCAGCGTCCCGCAGGGCCGGACGGCGCCGCCCGTCGTCGGCTCGACCATGACATCTGGCAACTCGCCAGAGGCGCCGTTGCCGGCGAAATGGGTCATCAGGTACTTACCGAGTACGCCGCTCGAGTTGCCGAGGCCGTTCGGGGCCTGTCGTGTCGCCGAGTTGAAGAGGATGCGCACCGATTCCAGCGTCTGGGCGCACAGCGTCACGACGCGGCCGTACACCTCCTTCGGCTGGCGCGTGATGCGGTCGATGTAGAGCAGCCCACGTGCACGATGGGTATCGGGGTCCACGAGCACCTGGTAGGCCATCGCGTTGGTCACGAGCGTGCAGCGGCCGGTCTTCAGCGCGTCGGCCATCGTCGTGAAGGCCGAGTTGAAGTACGAGTGCGTGACACAGCCGTGCTCGCAGGGGCCGCAGTAGTGACAGGCCTGGCGTCCGTGAATCGGCCGGGTGAGGTTCGCGGTACGGCCCTGCGTGAGGGTGTAACCGAAGGTCTTCTTCACGCGAGCGCGGGCTTCGGCTTCGGCGCAGGTGAGTCCCATCGCCGGCTGGAACGGGCCGTCGGGCATTTCGGCCAGGCCTTCGGCCATTGCCGAGACGCCCACGTACGCCTCGACCATGTCGTACCACGGCTTCAGCTCGTCGTAGCCGAAGGGCCAGTCGACGCCGACGCCGTCGTGGGAGGCCGGCTTGAAGTCGATGTCCCCCATCCGCAGGCAGCCGCGTCCCCAGATGTTCATGCGGCCGCCGACGACACGCGGGCGCACCCACAGAAACCCCGGCTCCGAGACGTCCACGTACGGCTCGTCGTTGTCGTTGACGTACCAGTCGGCGTTCCATTCGCGCACCGCGTACGAGCCTGACTGGCGAGGGCGGTCGCGCTCGAGCGGGCGCTTCGTGCGGCCCCTGTAGGGCAAGTCGTAGGCGGGGACGTGTTCCTTGTAGTCGGCCTCGGTGAGCGCGCGGCCGGCCTCGAGCACGGCCACGCGCAGTCCCGCCTCACTCAGCAGCTTGGCGGCCCAGCCACCCGAGGCGCCGGAGCCGACGATGACGACGTCGAAGGTCTGTCCTGCGGGATCGTTCTGCATGGGCAATCTCGAGGCAGATTCTTTCACAGGTGGTGCGCTGCGGGCACCGCCGCGCGGGGGCGGCGGCGCTCATAGCGGGCGCACGCGGGCGCTGTGCGGCCTCGGCTAGACGTTCCGGCGTCGGCTTGCGCGTCCGCCCGCCGCCAGCAGGGACAGCCCGAGCAGCGTCATCACTGCGGGTTCCGGCACCGATGGGACGGCGCCCGTGCCGGCCGTGTGACGCAGCGTGAACCTGCTGAGGCCCGAGGGATTGAGCAGGGCGAGGTCGTCCGGCACATCGACGCGGAAGGCGAAACTCCCGGTGAACGGCGAGGGGAGGCCAACGCCGAGCGGATTGATCGTCGCACCCGACCATTGCAGCAGGTCGCTCCCGTGCCACAGCTGCGTGAACTGGCCCGACGTCGGTGCGGGCGTGCCTCCAGGGACGTCGAAGTCGAGCAGATCGACCGTCGTCGAGCGCACGAAGTTCGTACCCGTGCCGAACCCGAGTTCGAACGTGTAGTGCGACCACGGCGTGCCTGTGTTGTTGATGGCCGCGCCGACGAAGAGGTACTCGGTGATGCCTGCGGAGTTTCCGACGACGAACTCGTAGTCGGCAGGCCCGAGTCCGCCGCTGTTCCTGAAGATGGTGAAGGCGATCGAGTTCGGCGTGGCGGCATCGTCGTTGTTCGGGAAAGGCGTGTTCCCTATGGGGCCGAGCGAGCCGGTCGAGGCGCCGGGCAGTGACGAGGAGCCAAAGCCGGTGATGATGCCCGCGTGGGCGGTCGAGGTAGTGGCCAGGGTGATGGCCATGACGAGGGTAAGCAATGAGCGACGCATGAAGACCTCCCGGATGAAGGGGTGACGGACGGGCACGGGGGAGGGGAGGCGGCGCCGGTCCAGTCCGCTGTACGGGGCGGATCCGTGGGAAGTTCCGTTGTTCGGTGAGGGGCGGGCGAGCGTTACCGGGGGACGACGAAGCGCGGTGGATGGTCGAGGTTGGGGCGAACGGTTCAGGTCTGACCCCGCAACGTCACGTGGCAGGTCTGACCCCGCGGTGTCACGGCGCAGGTCTGACCCCGCGATGTCACGCAGCAGGTCTGACCCCGCCCTCCAGCGCAGCGGCAGCCTGCTCGATCACCGCGGCGTACCGCTCGAGCGTCGCCGCCACCAGCGGCACCTGCGTCCGTGCCTCGTCCCACTGCCGCTCCTCGATCGCCTCGCGCACGGCCGGCAGCGTCTTCACCCCATAGCCGGTATACAAGCCCGGCGCGTACACCTGGTGGCGGAACCAGGGACGCCGCGGCAGGCCCTCGGACCGGGTGAGGGCGCGCTCGGCGGACAGCAGCAGCGCGTTGGCCGCTGCGAGCGCCGGACTCGCGGCCTCTCCCGTGGCCCTGGCGGCGACGGCGTCGTAGCGACGGGCGGCCACGCGGAGCCGGTCCACCGCCTGCGACAGCGGTCCGAGATCGATGGCCGGCACGGCCTCGCGCGCCGACGGCGCGACATAGGGCGCATAGGGGCTGGCGGCACGCGTGAACACCCCGTCGGCCACCCGGCGGTTGTGCTCCTCCGTCTCGTCGCGCATCGTCGTCACCAGCCGCGCGATCTCGTCCACGTACCCGGCAATCCGCGACGCGGACGGCGTGAAGGCAAACGGCAGCAGGTCCGCCTCCGACAACCGCAGCACGGCCCGTCCGCCGACCTTCGCGAGGGCGAGCCCATAGGACAGATCCGGATCCTGGAACCGGAGGAAGTGGTCCATCGAGTCGTAGGCCGAGTGGTACTGCCCGTATTCGCCTTCGCCCCCGAAGCCGATGTTGATCGACGCGATGCCGAGGTGCTGCAGGAACGGCGTGTAGTCCGACCCGGACCCCAGGGCGGCAATCGCGAAGGCGTCCTCGTCTCGCGCGCGCGTCCGGGTGTCTGGTGCGCCGTCGAGCACGACGCGCGCCAGCAGCCGCTGCCCGATCGTGCCGCCGACCTTCGGCTCGGGCACGTCACGTGCGATCTCGTTGACCAGCTGCTCGAGGCTGTGCGATCCGCCCGCGCTGAAGAACCCACGGGCGTTGCTGTCGGAGTTGACGTAGGCCACGACATTGGCACTCAGCGTGCGCGCGTGATCCTCCACCCATTCGGTGGACCCGAGCAGGCCTGGCTCCTCGGCGTCCCACCCGGCAAACACGAGCGTCCGACGAGGCCGCCAGCCCGTGGCCGTGAGCGCCGCGATCGCCCGCGCCTCTTCCATCACCGCCACCATGCCGCTGACGGGATCAGTGGCGCCCGCCACCCACGCGTCGTGGTGGTTGCCGCGGACAATCCACTGATCGGGAAACTCCGCCCCGCGCAGCGTCGCGATGACGTTGTAGGCCGGCACCAGCGACCAGTCGAACTCGAGCTTCAGCCGCACGCGCGCAGGGCCAGGCCCAAGGCGATACGGCGTCGGCAGGCCGCCCCGCCACGCCGGCGGCGCCACCGGTCCGTCCATGGCCTCGAGCAGCGGCAGCGCATCGGCCCACGCGATGGGCAGCACGGGAATCTTCGTGAGCGTCTCGGCTTCCTTGAACGGTGGCCGTTTCGCCTCGGCCGTCGCGGCCACGAAGGGCGTCAGGGGGTCGCCGGGGTAGGTGGGCATGTCGGCCACCGAGCCGCGCTGCGCCGCACGGTCGCTGCGCCATCCGCCGTCAGGATACGCCGCCCCCTGAAAGAACCCATCGTCGCGCGGGTCCGAGAAGATGAGGCAGCCAATCGCGCCTTTCTCAGCCGCCACCTTGGGCTTGATGCCGCGCCACGACCCGCCGTACCTCGCCAGCACGATCTTGCCGCGCACGTCGATGCCGCGCCGCTCGAGTTCCTCGTAGTCAGCGGGAATGCCGTAGTTCACGTACACGAGATCGGCCGTGACGTCACCGTCGATCGAATAGGCGTTGTAGATGGGCAGCTGGTCGTCGAGGTGCCGTGACGTCTCGTCTTCGGGCAGGGGTGGTTCGCTCAACGACGCGGTGAACCTGGTGGGCGCCACCATTTCGACCAGGCGGACGGTGGGCGTCGGCAACAGCACGCGATAGTCGGTGATCTCGACGTCGTAGCCCCACGAGCGGAAGAGGCCGGCCATGAACTCGGCATTGGCCTTGCCGTGCGGCGAGCCCACATGATGCGGACGCGCGGCCAGTTGACGCATCCAGGTCTCGAGATTCCTGGCCGACAGCGTCTCGTCAAACCTGGCCTCGAGCGCCTGCTGCTGTCTGGCGCGCTCCGTCGAAAAGCCTCCGGGCGTCGCGGTGGACGCCGACCGGTCCTGTGCGGCCACCTGAAACGACAGGGCCAGCCCGATCACCACCACTCCTGCTGCGCGTGCGCTCATGGCGGCACATTGAACCACATCCGCCAGCCTCCAACGGCCTTCCGGTATCCTTGCACGTCGATCGGTGCGTCACCTGCTCGACCACCGGATGTGAGCCTGCATGTCCCAGTCGCCATCGCCAGAGATCGGCCCCCCCGACGCCGTGGACGTTGCTGCGGTGATCGAGCGCGTGTACCGGGACGACTCACGCCGGGTGCTGGCCACGCTCATCCGCCTGCTCGGCGACTTCGACCTGGCCGAAGAGGCGCTGCATGACGCCTTTCGTGCCGCGATGGAGCAGTGGGCGCGCGACGGGGTCCCCGCCAACCCCAGGGCGTGGCTGGTCTCCGCCGGACGGTTCAAGGCGATCGACACCATCCGTCGGCGCGCCCGCTTCGACGCGTCGCAGGCCGACGTCGTGGACACGATGTACGGCGGTTCGGGGAGCGTCACGATGACCGACGCTGAGGACATCGAGGACGACCGCCTGCGCCTCGTGTTCACCTGCTGCCATCCCGCGCTGCCGCAGGAGGGCCGGGTCGCACTGACCCTGCGCGAGGTCTGTGGCCTCACGACGGAGGAGATTGCGCGTGCGTTCCTGGTGCCGCCGCCCACCCTCGCCCAGCGCATCGTTCGCGCCAAACAGAAGATTCGCACCGCACGCATCCCGTACGAAGTGCCCTCGCGCGAGACGCTCGCCGAGCGCCTCGACAGCGTGCTGCAGGTGATCTATCTCGTCTTCAACGAAGGGTACGCCGCGTCGGCCGGCACCGCCCTCACGCGCCACGACCTGTCGGGTGAAGCCATCCGGCTCGCCCGACTCGTGCTCGACCTGCTGCCGGAACCCGAGGTGCGCGGCTTGCTCGCCCTGCTGCTGCTGCACGAGTCGAGGCGCCGCGCCCGCACGTCCGACTCCGGGGAACTCATCCTGCTCGACGCGCAGGACCGGTCCCTCTGGGATCGCGAGGCGATTGCCGAGGGCCGCGCGCTCGTGACCGAGGCCCTGCGTTCGGGCACGTTTGGCGCCTACACGCTGCAGGCGGCCATCTCGGCGGTCCATGCCGAGGCGCCTGATGCGGCCAGCACCGACTGGCCGCAGATCGTCGCCCTCTACGACGTGCTGCTGCGGGCGGAGCCCTCTCCGGTCATCGAGCTGAACCGCGCGGTCGCCGTGGCCATGTGCGACGGGCCGGCGGCTGGCCTCGCGCTGGTGGACGCGCTGCTCGCCCGGGGCGTCCTGCACGACTATCATCTGGCGCACGCCGCCCGTGCCGATTTCTGCCGCCGCCTGGGACGGCTCGATGAAGCGCGTGAGGCGTACGCCGCCGCGCTCGCGCTCACGCGCCTCGAGCCCGAACGCCACTTCCTCCAGACCCGCCTGCACGAACTGTGCGGCGACCCCAAGGAGCAGCCATGAAATACGTGTGCCTGGTGTACTACAACGAAGCCGAGGTGGGCGAGATGACGCCCGACGCCTGGCAGGCCTTGAACTACGAGTGCGTCGCGTTTGGCGAAAGCATCGCGGCCAGCGGCCATCGGCTCGGTGGAGCGGCACTCGAGCCCACGCCGACGGCGGTCACTCTGCGTGTACGCGACGGCCGCACGTCGGTGACTGACGGGCCCTTCGCCGAAACGCGCGAGCAGCTCGCAGGCTTCTACCTCATCGACGCCGCCACCCTCGACGAGGCCGTGCGCGTCGCCTCGAAGATTCCGCCGGCACGACTCGGCAGCATCGAGATCCGGGCGGTGCGCGAGTTGCCCACGCCGCCCGCGCCGAGCGCCTGAGCCGCGGCAGCACGCCCGGGGTACTCAGCTTCCGGTGTATATCTGAACGGACTCCACCGCCGACGGACCTGCTTCATGCTGCAACGCTGCTGCCTGCTCGCCCTGCTCCTCGCCGCCCCTTTCGCCCTCCAGGGCGTGCTCTGGGGAGCACGCCAGACGCCTGCGCCTTCGGCGGGCGGTCCGATCCAGGAGACACGGCTGAGCGCCGATGACGCGGAGCGCCTCGCGGCCGATGCGAAGCTCCGTACCCGCGTCGAACTCGCCGAGGGTCTCGAACTCTCCCTCTGGGCCCCCACCGAACTGGTCGTCGACCCGGTGGCCATCGACATCGATCCCAGCGGCGTGATGTACGTGACGAGCACCACCCGCAACAACCTGCCACTCGACATCCGGGGCCACCGCGACTGGATGACCGTCGCCCACACCCTCAAGAGCCTCGACGACCTGCGCGCCTTCTATGCCCGCGTGATGGCGCCGTCCAACAGCGACGAGAACAAGGACTGGCTCGACGACCTGAACGGCGACGGCTCACACGACATCCACGACCTGAAGGAGATGAAGGAGCGGATCTACCGGCTCGACGACACCGACGGCGACGGACGGGCCGACCGCTCGCAGGTGGTCATGGAGGGCTTCAACGACGATCCCGCCTGGGACATCGCCGGCAGTGTTGTCCACGACGAGGGCGATCTGATCGTCGGCGTGCCGCCTGGCGTCTACCGGTTACGCGATGCCGACGGCGACGGCTACTTCGAGCAGCAGACAACGATCAGCGAAGGCTTCTCGACCCACCCCACCTATGGCGGCCACGGCGTGTCGGGCGTGATGGTCGGCCCGGACGGCCGGCTCTACTGGGAGGTCGGCGACATGGGAATGAACGTCGTCGACACGCACGGGAAACGCTGGGCCTATCCCAACCAAGGTGTGGTCGCGCGCTCCGAGATGGACGGCTCGAACTTCGAGGTCTTTGCCACCGGCATCCGCAACCTCCAGGAGTTCGCCTTCGACGACCGCGGCAATCTCATCAGCGTCGACAACGACGGCGACCATCCCGGCGAGACCGAGCGCCTGGTGTACATACCCTACGGGGCCGACAGCGGCTGGCGCTCGAACTGGCAGTACGGCAAGTACACCGACGAGAAGAACAACCGCTACAACGTGTGGATGGCGGAGGGGATGTTCAAGCCCCGCCACGAAGGGCAGGCCGCCCACATCCTGCCTCCTGTGGCCGCGTGGCACGCCGGCCCGTCGGGCATGGCCTACAACCCCGGCACGGCGCTGTCGGCCGAGTGGCGCAACCACTTCTTCGTCACCAGCTTCCCGGGCGCCCCGGCCAACGCCCGCATCTACGCCTTCACGCTGAAAGAAGACGGCGCCGGCTTTGCGATGGACAGCGAGAAGGTGCTGCTGCGCGGGGTGTTGTCGGTGGGCCTGCGTATCGGCCCCGACGGCGCGCTGTACGTGGCCGACTGGATCACGGGATGGGACTCGAAGAACGGCGGTCGCATCTGGAAGATCGACGCACCTTCGGAGGCGGGCAGTGTGAAGCGCCGCGAAGTGCAGCAGTTGCTGCAGGAGGATCTGTCGCGTCGCGATGTCGCCGGGCTGACGACGCTGTTGCGCCACGACGACATGCGGGTACGGCAGAAGGCGCAGTTTGCCCTCGCTGCGCGGAACGAGGCCGCCGCGTTCGTCGAGGTGGCCCGCAACCCTTCGCATCTGCACGCGCGCCTGCACGCGCTGTGGGGGCTGGCGCAGATGGCACGACGCGACCCGGCCCATGCGGCAGCGCTGCGTTCATTCCTGACCGACGAGGACGGCGAGATCCGCGCACAGGCCGCACGCCTGATCGGCGACATCCGTCACCAAGCCGCCGCGCGTGACCTGCTGCCGCTCCTGATGGACACCGCCCCCCGCGCCAGGTTCTTCGCCGCTGAGGCGCTGGGCCGGATGGCGTTTGCAGGGGCCGTCCAGCCGCTGGTGGAGATGCTGGCCGACAACGACGGGCACGACGCCGCCATCCATCACGCCGGCAGCCTTGCGCTGGCGAGCATCGGCGACGCCGGCCCGCTCGAGGCGCTCGCCACCCACGAGGGACAGGCCGTGCGGCTCGCGGCGGTCGTGGCGCTGCGCCGGATGCGGCACGACGGCGTCGCGCGATTCCTCGACGACGCCGACATGCACGTGGCCACCGAGGCCGCCCGCGCCATCAACGACGACGGCTCGATTCCCGGCGCGGTGCCGCGCCTTGCCGCCGTACTGGGCACCACGCGCCACGCGACGTCCGCGCCGCTTGTGCGGCGGGCCATCAACGCCAATCTTCGGCTGGGCACCGACCAGGCCGTGACACGTGTCGCCGCGGTGGCGGCGGATTCCAGCCAGCCAGACGACATCCGCGTGGAGGCCGTGGCGAGCCTAGGCGTCTGGGACGCGCCCTCGCCGCTCGACCGCGTGGACGGCTACTATCTCGAGCCCTTCGAGGTGCCCGTGCAGGGACAGCCCACGGCACGCGCCACGCGCGGCCGTACCGCCGCACAGGCCGCCCTGCAGCGGCTGTACGACGACCTCTCACGCGACGGCGCGCATACGAGCGCCGACATCCGGATCGCCATGGCACGGGCCGCCGGGAACCTCGCCCTCCGGTCGGCCGAGCCGGTGCTGCTCGCGCAACTGCGCACCGACAGCGACCCCGATGTGCGCATAGCCGCCCTCGAGTCGCTGCACGCCATGGAGACGCCCGGTATGCCGGCCCTCGTGCAGGAGGCCTTCGCCGACGAGGCGGTGGACGTCCGGCGCGCCGCCCTCGGCCTGCTGCCTGACATCGAGATGGACGTGGCCGACAAGGTGCGTCACGTATCGGGCGTCCTCGACCGCGGCACCATCGTCGAGCAGCAGGGAGCGCTCGACGTGCTCGGACGACTGGATGCCGCCGAGGCGCGCTCGTTGCTGCGCCGATACACCGACACGCTCATCGCCGGACGCCTCGCCCCCGAGCTGCAGATCGACCTGCTCGATGCCGTGCAGGAGGACGGCAGCGCCGAGCTGCAGGCGCAGATCGACGCGTTCGTCCGTGTGCGTCAGGCCGACAGCCTCGTCACCGCCTTCCGAGACGGCCTGCTCCGCGGGGGCACGGCGAGGGCAGGCCGTGAGGTGTTTGCACAGAACCCGACGGCAGAATGCACGCGGTGCCACGCGGTACGAGGACGGGGCTCGGATGTCGGCCCCGACCTGAGCCGCATCGGGTCGGTGCTGAGCCGGGAGCAGCTGCTCGAGTCGCTCGTCGACCCGAGTGCACGGATTGCGCCCGGGTACGGTCTGGTCGGCATCACCTTACGCGACGGCACACGCGTGGACGGCATGCTCCGCGAGGAGGACGCGACGCAGCTGACGCTGATGGTCGGCACGCCTGCCATCGAACGGCGCATCCCCAAGGCCGACATCGCCGAGCGCACCGACCCGGTGTCGGCCATGCCGCCCCTCGGCCTGTTGCTCGAGCCTCGCGAGGTACGGGCGCTCGTCGAGTACCTGGCCAGCCTCAAGTAGGACCAGCCGATGCCAGCCATGCGAGCCGTGCTGTGTGTTATCGCCCTGCTGGTGCCGGCCGCTGCCGGAGCGCAGGCGCCGGCCCCGGAGGCCATGTCGCTGGCAGGGCGTCCGCTCCATGCGCCCGAGGCCATCCCCAACCGAGAGGCGCTGGAGCGTCACCTGCGCGATGCCGAGGAGGCCGCGCGCACACCGTCGGCCGACGCCGTCATCTGGAAGGGACGTCGTCAGGCATACCTCTGGCGCTACCGCGACGCCATCGAGACCTTCACGGAGGGCATCGCACGCTATCCAGACGACGCACGGCTGTACCGGCATCGTGGGCACCGCTACATCACCACGCGCCAGTTTGCGAAGGCGCAGGCAGACCTGGAGCGGGCGGCCGCGCTCATCGCCGGCACGGCCGACGAGGTCGAGCCCGACGGGGCACCGAACGCCGCGGGTGTCCCGCGCAGCACGCTGCACTTCAATGTCTGGTACCACCTCGGGCTCGTGCATTACCTGCAGGGACACTACGAGCAGGCACTCGACGCCTACACGCGTTGCATGGGCGTCTCGACCAACGACGATGCCGTGGTGGCCACGAGCGACTGGCTCTGGATGACCCTCATGAGGCTCGACCGCCCGGCGGACGCTGCCGCGGTGCTCGACCGCATCACGCCGACGATGGACGTCATCGAGAACGGCTCGTACCACCGACGGCTACTGATGTACAAGGGCGTGCTCGAACCTGCCGCGCTGCTCGATGCCGCCGACGCCGACGACACGACGGTCGCCACGCAGGGCTACGGCGTGGCGAACTACTACGCGGTGCGCGGCGACCCGGAGCGCGCTCGGGCCCTGTACGAACGCATCCTTCGCGGCTCGGGCTGGAACGCCTTCGGCTACATCGCCGCCGAGGCGGACCTCTACCGCCGCTGAGCAGCAGACAATCCCATCCGGCGTGGCCGGCCGCGGTCTCGCGCGGCTACGGCAGTTCGACGTCGAGCGAGATGGCCTCGGCAAGGCGCGCGAGCGTCTGCCGTGCGGCAGCGAGCTGGGCCTCGAGCGATGCCACCTCCGCGCGCAGCGCGTCGAGGCGATCTTCCTGGTCCGTCAGTTGCCGCGTGTATCGAGCCGTCAGCTGCCGTTCCTCGCGGCTGCCCTTGAGCGCCGAGAGGTTCTCGCGGATGCGGGTCTGGTCATCGCCAATCCGCGTCACCTCGTCGCTTCGAGTGCGGACCTCGGACTGCAGGCGCGCCACCTCCGCGGACTGATCCACCAGCGCGCGCAGTTCCGACTCGATGCCGGCCGGCAGGTCCCGTCCCCGCAGGATGAGCGCCACGTGCGACGCGTCGAGGTTGGTGACCGAGAGCTTGGATTCGACCGGGCGCACCTCGTCTACTGAGAGCGTCGCCGACGTGTGCGGGGCGACGGTCACGCGGAAGCGATGCTGACCCGCCGTGGACTCCACGGGAGTCGCGGTGGCAGGCACGAGCCGCCAGCCGTCGCGCACCGGATGTTCGATGATGAAATCACGCGCCGCGGCGTCCTCGTTGCGCACGGTGTAGGTGGACCTGGCGCGATCCTCGACCCGCTGGGTCATCACGCCGCGGGCGATGGCGATGCGGCTGACGCGCTGCGCGCCGCCGTCGCGCGACACCGTGACCCGTCCCGCCAGATCGGTGGCATACGAGATGAACCGCTTCTCGCCAGGCGCGATGGGATCGAGCAGGCCTTCACCCGCAAACGCTCCGCCCTCGACGAGCGTGAGGCTGCCGCCATCCAGGGTGAGCCCCGTGTCGTTGGTCAGCCACAACGCGCGCAGTGGACGAGACCCCGCGTTGGCGGCATTCCACAGCGAGACGCGTTCGACGGTGACCTCGGCCTGCGCAATCGGCACCAGCGCCGACTGGTTGCGGCGGATGGTGATCGGCTGCGTCAGCTTGTACTCGAAGAGGTCTCCGAGGTCGGCCCCGCTGGCCGCGGCCTCATGAGCCGAGAGCTTCTCAGCGACCTCGGCGGCCGTGGGCGCTCGGAAGGGTGCGGGTGGCGGCAAGGCCGCCGTGGTCGTACGGTCCGGTGCCGCACGCATGCTCCTGGCCTCGGCCAACTCGGCGACGTAATTGGCTGCCAAGCCAGGGTCGCTCAGCGGCGGTGCGTCGGCCGTGATGCCATCGTGCGTCTGGGGCGTCGTGAGCGCTCCGGTGGCGAGGGGCACGACCGGCCGCCTGTTGTAGAGCGGCTGCGACATCGGCTGGACGAACGACTGCGGTGCGCCGGCCACCAGTGACAGCTCGACGTCGGTCCAGTCCTCGCCGAGCGTGTTGTCCACGACGGCCCATCCCTGGAGGAAGGGCTTCCCCGCAGACTCGGACGGCACCACGAGGCGATAGGTGGTTTTCCACACCGGCACCTCGCTGACATAGCTCACAAACAGGTTGCGCAGGCCGGTGCCAGACGTGGCGACGCTCAGGCGGCGCACGTCCTGCGCGCGTGCCGAGCCGACGAGATCGAGGTACTGCGTCAGTTCGCGGCGCAGGTCCGCATCGAGCACGCGTACGCCGACGCCCGGGCCGAGGTCGAAGGTCCGCACCGCGCCGGCCTCGGTGACGAGCGTCAGCGCTTCAACGGGCTCGAGCCCGGCGTTCACCGCGCGCTGCCGTTCGTGCACGCTGAGGATGCGCCCTGTGGTGGTCTGGCCTGCGCCCTGCACCTCCACCCGTGTACCGCGCAGCGCATGGAGCAGGTCGCGGCGCGTCGTCAGGGGCCCGAGCGGAAGGCTCAGCGTGCGAAGCCGCTGGTCGAGTGGGGCCGTCGAGTTGAAGGTGATGCCCGTGACGCGGCCATCGCCCATGTCCACCGTGGTCAGCGACTTCAGGACGTCGTCGAGCTGGCCGCTGGTGAGGTCGATCGAGACGGTCTGGCTGTCGCGTATGCGCCCGAGATGTTCGAAATACCCCACGCCGCTCTTGTAGAGCACGACTCGCCGCACCGGCAGGCGGTCGGCGGCCGGAGGCGTCGCTGGGGCGTCCTGCGCGAAGGCGGCAGCGGTGGGCGCGAGGAGCAGGGCAGCGGCAGTGGCGTACGCGGTCAACAGGCGGAGGACGGGCATGGGCATCACCATCGAGGCAGCAATCGGCAGGCGCCGCGATAAAGACGAGAGCGGCCTCGCAATGGCCTGTCCTCTGCTAGCATCTCCGGCACGAACGTCATTCCTGTCGAACGAGAGGTGGTTTCATGCGTGGAAGACTGCAGATGCCCGTTGCGTACCTGGTCGGCGCGATCCTGACCTCGGCGATGGTCGCCCCTCCGGTGCTGGGGCAACAGGCCAAGCCGAGTCCGAAGGACACCGAGGTCTGGGAGCCGGAGCCGACGATCGTCACGCCGGGCGCCACCGACAACGACGCGCCGTCGGATGCCGTCGTGCTGTTCGACGGCAGCAGTCTCGACCAGTGGGAGTCGGTGAAGGACAAGTCGCCGGCAGCCTGGAAGGTGCACGACGGTGTGTTCACCGTGCACAAGCCGGCAGGCAACATCCAGACCAAACGCAGCTTCACCAACTATCAGCTGCACCTCGAGTGGCGCATTCCCCCCGACATCTCCGGCAAGGACCAGGCGCGCGGCAACAGCGGCCTCTTCCTGGCGTCGATCGGCGGCGGCGATGGAGGCTACGAGTTGCAGATTCTCGACTCGTACGAGAACCGCACCTACTCGAACGGCCAGGCCGGCAGCATCTACAAGCAGGCCATGCCGCTCGTCAACGCCATGCGGAAGCCGGGGGAGTGGCAGACCTACGACGTGGTGTGGATGGCACCGACGTTCGACGCGGACGGCAACCTGAAATCACCCGCCCGCGTCACGGCGTTTCACAACGGCGTGCTGATTCAGAACGGCTTCGAACTGCAGGGCGAGACGCTGTACATCGGCAAGCCGACCTACAAGGCCCACGGCGCGACGCCCATCAAGCTGCAGTCACATGGCGACCCCAGCGAGCCCATCAGCTTCCGGAACATCTGGCTGAGGGAACTACCGTAGGGCAGTTCACGGTCCACCGTCCACGGGCCACGGTCCACGGTCCGCGGTCCACCGTTCACAGTCCACGGGCGCGCTCAGATCCTGAGGAACAGCTTCCGCTTGTACATCCAGTAGAGGATGAGCCAGTACCCGAGCAGCACGGCGGCCCCGAGTACCAGCGGCTCGAAGCCGTCGCCGAATGCCCTGAAGGTGTCGGCTCCGAGGTGCGTCCTGAACGACGACACGAAGAAGTCTTCGAACAGGTGCGCGATCATGTAAGCCGCAATCGAGTTCAGCCCGACGACGATGAGGGGGAAGGCCCAGCGTCGGTGCCGCTTCACTTCGATCACCCAGCAGAAGGCGGCGAGCATCAGGAAGCAGGTGCCGCCGCTGAACAGCGTCCAGGCGGGGGTCCACACCTTCTTCACGACGGGGTTGATGCCTGCCACGTGCAGCAGCGTGCCGAGCACCAGGCCGGCGACGCCGGCTGCCAGCAGCTTGCGCATCGGAATGACCGGCGCCTCGGCGCGGAGCCAGCGTCCAGCCACCAGGCCCAGGATCATCGTCGCGAGGGTGGGGATGAAGCTCAGGGTCAGGTAGCCGCCGCGATTGGCCACGAAGGGTGTCTCTCGCGGAAACAGGTTGAGGAACCAGACGTCGAAGGCGTGTCCGAGATTGGCGTTCTTGTTCCAGTGCGCCATGAAGCCCGAGAAATGATGCGTCCACTCGGCGCCTGCGCCCACCGCCTCGTAGTCATAGCCTGGGCCCGGCACGGGATAGAGCGCCCAGGCCAGCCAGTAGCCCACCAGAATCAGGGTGAACGTCGTCCAGATGGTGCGTGCCGACTTGTTGGCCAGCAGGAACAGGAACGGGTAGCCGAGCCCGATCTGCGTGAGAGTGTCTTCGAAGGTGAAGTTCGTGCCGTCACGCCCGATCGACCGCAGGAAGATCCCGAGCACCACGAGAATCAGCGAGCGCCACACGGCCTTGAGGAACAACGAGCCGTAGGTGCCGCCTTTCGCCACGCGGCTGGCAAACGAGTAGGGCAGGGCGACGCCGACGAGAAACGAGAACGACGGCTGGATGGTGTCGTGCAGCGACATGCCCACCCACGCGACGTGCGACTGGTGGTAGGCGAGAAACGCGAGGAGCCCGCTGTCGGGATACGCACCCGCCACGCGTGACAGCCGCAGCACCTCGGCCATCATCAGCACCATCACGAAGCCGCGGTAGGCGTCCACGGCGACGTTGCGGTCGGGTGTCGGCAGCAGCAGGGCGGGGCCGGAGGAGGTGCCGGCTGTCGTCATCGAGTTCCTCGGATAGGAGTGGACGGCGAGGTGCCTGCTCGTACAGGCACCCCCGTGTCGGCGCTACGAGGGTGTCGTCACGCCGCGCGACGCCTGCAGGGCCGCGGTGGCGGCCAGCAGCACGCTGAGCGCGACGCCTTCGGCCGCGGGGCCCACGGTGTCGGGCGCCGGAAAGGTCGGCGCGATCCGGATGTTGCGGTCGTGCGGGTCACGTCCGTACGGATGCGTCGAGCCGGCGGGCGTCAGTTCGACGCCGGCGGCCTTGGCCAGCCGCACCACCTCCTTCGCACACCCGTCGTGCACGTCGAGGCTGATGAAGTAGCCGCCCTTCGGTTCCGTCCAGCAGGCCACGCCCGTGCCGCCGAGTTCCCGCGTGAACACGTCGATCACGGTGGCGAACTTCGGCGCGATGACGGCGCGATGGCGGTCCATGTGCGCCAGCAGGCCGGCCGTGTCGCCGAACAGGCGCACGTGGCGCAGTTGATTCACCTTGTCGCCGCCGATCGTCCGCTTGCCCATTCGCTGGAGATACCAGGCCACGTTGTCGGCAGACGAGGCCACGAGCGCCACGCCCGCGCCCGCGAGCGACACCTTCGACGTCGAGCCGTACACGAAGGCGCGGTTCGGGTGGCCGTGTCGCGCGCACGCCTCGACGATGCTCGGAATCTCGATGCGGTCGTCGGTGAGATGGTGCACGGCGTAGGCGTTGTCCCACAGCAGGCGGAAATCCGGCGCCGCGGTCCGCATGGCCGCGAGACGTTCCACCGTGTCGTCGCTGAACACCGTGCCGGTGGGGTTGTTGTACTTCGGGATGCACCACATGCCCTTGATGCCCGCGTCCTCGGCCACGAGGCGCTCGACCGTGTCCATGTCGGGACCGGTCTCGCCGATGGCCACGGGAATCATCTCGATGCCGAAGTCTTCGCAGATCGCAAAATGGCGGTCGTAACCCGGTACGGGGCAGAGAAATGCCACGCGGTCGTCCTTCCACCACGGCCGCGGGCTGTCGCAGGTGCCCTTGAGCAGCGCGTAGGCGATGGTGTCGTGCATCAGCGCGAGGCTCGAGTTGTCGCCGAGGATCATCTGCGCGGGCGTCACGCCGAAGAGCGGCGCGAGCAGCGCCCGCAGTTCGGGCAGGCCCTGCAGCAGCCCGTAATTGCGCGTGTCGGTGCCGTCGGCCGCCGCGAAGTCGCTCGGGCCGGGCAGGCCGAGGAGGTCGGATGACAGATCCAGCTGCGCCGAGGCCGGCTTGCCGCGGGTGAGATCCAGGGACAGGCCCCGGGTCTTGAAAGCGTCGTAGCGCTCGCGGATGCGGGCGTGGACGGCGGCAAGGTCGGCGTCGGGCAGGGTCGTGAGGGGGGTCGTGGTCATGCCGGGGGCATTATTGGCGATCTGCGGGCGGGCGCGCCAGACGCGGCCGCGTCATTTCGACGGCACGTAATCGACGACGAACGCATCCTCGAGGATGCCGAGCTGGCCGAGCAGCTGGCCGAACTTCTTGTGCTCGGGATGGGGCAGATACGTGTCGCGTGCCGCCGCGTCCGTGAAGGTCATCAGGTACACGTGCGTGAACCCGAGGTTCTTCTTCTCGGGGCTATTGTTGACGCCGTGTTCGAAGGCGGTGATGCCGGGGATGGTCTTCTGCATGGCCGCGAAGGCCTCGGTCACCTGCCGGATCTGGTCGGGCGTGGCTTCGGGCTTGTACTTGAAGACGACGACGTGACGGACCGGACCGGAGGCCGTCTGGCCCCGGACGACGACGCCGGCGGCAGCGGCGGTGAGGACGACGGCGGTGGCGACGCACAGGGCGGCGATTCGAGAGGGCATGGGAATCTCCTTGTTGTGGACGGGTCGTGGGCATTCTACCGGGGGGGGGGGGGGG
>JAEZDP010000469.1 GCA_023418055.1 Acidobacteriota bacterium | reverse complement strand
CGCGCCGCGTCGAGCAGCGTGAACACCTGGTGATACTTGCGCCACAACTCGCCCAGCCACTGCACCGTGAGCGTGTCTGGCGCCACCACCAGGCACCGCTCGATGGGCTGCGTGTGCAGCAGCCGGTTCATGATGAGTGCGGCTTCGATGGTCTTGCCGAGGCCGACCTCGTCTGCGAGCAGCCAACGCACCGGCAGCGTGGCCGTGGCGCGTTCGGCCACGTACAGCTGATGCGGGAAGAGCCGGACGCGTCCGCCCAGCATCGACCCGAGGCCCCCGGCTTCACGCGCGGCCAGCAGGTTGAGGGCATCCAGCCGTGACACGAAGGCGTCGGCTGAATCGATGCGTCCCTCAGCAAGGCGCTCGATCAGCGACAGGTCACGCAGGTCAGGCGCGGCCGTCGCCGGCACGAGCGCGTCGCTGTTGGCCGCGAGGCGTAGTGTCGTGCCGCGGTCGGGGAAGTGGACGATCAGGATGCGGCCTTCGATCGCCGTGACGCGTCCGGTGCCGAGTTCGCTGTTGAAGCGGTGAGTGAGTTGGTCACCAGGGGACCACGGATGCACCTGACGATCTTACACAGGCAATCCGTCACGTTTCGTGACACACCAGCCAATCTCACATGTCCCAGGCGTTGCGGCCCGGCTTCTCGGCGAGGAGTAGTATAGGTGGCATCTGCGGGCCCGGCGTGAGGCATTGAAGGAGGCACCATGTGTATGGCACCGACGTGCTCGGTAGGTCCGTCGTTCGTACGTGCTGTCCTGGCACTGGCCATCACGTGTGGGGTCGTGGTTCCCGCTGCCGCCGCCCCACTCGACTGTGTGTCGAGCGGGCCACTGGACCAGGCGATCGCGCGCGGGTCCGAGCCATGTCGACAGGGAAGGATGGCAACGTTCGACTTCGTGTACGAGGTCGTGGGGAGCGGCGGGGCGGTTGAGTTACCGTCCAGTCTTATATGGGTGCAACCTGGTGCGACCCCACACGCGGAAATGACGCAATTTGCAGGTGACTGGCGGGTAGGACCGGGACAGTCGCTCGACGTGCGGCTTGGCTACAGCTTCACACAACTCCGCCTCCAGGGAATAGGGGCGGCATTCCTGGAGGTTGACTCAGCGGCGACGCTCACGGGAGCCGGATCTCTTTGCCTCGAAGCTATGACGCCGTGTGATGGTAGCAAACTGTACGTGCTGGACGCAGGCCTTTTCAGGTTTCCAGCGGGTACCAGCGGGGGCCGCGTAGAGATCGCATTTCGGTTGGAGGGGCCGCTGGAGATGGGCACGGACGAATCGGTTGCCGTGTCGGCGGTCGGCATCCTGTTCTATGTGCCGGAGCCGGTGACGCTCCTGCTGCTTGGCCTCGGCATGGCTGCGTGGACGGGCGCGCGAGGCTGGAGGCAACGATGATGCACGTCGGCTATCGACTGGCGGTCCGCCGGCCCGCGTGGACGGCAGCGCTCGCCCTCCTTGGGTACCTCAGCACGGCGTCGCTCGACGCACAGCAACCGCCTCGCCCCACGCCGCAGGCGCCGGCAGAGCCTGCAGCGACCGCACAGCCGCCGCGTCCACCCCAGTACGTCTCGCCGGAGGTTGCCCCAGATGGACGCGTCACCGTACGCATCCACGCCCCCGAGGCCCGCGCCGTACGCCTCGTCGCCGGCGACATCGTGGGCCTCTCGCGCGAAGCCGCCCGCATGACCAGGGGAGACGATGGCATCTGGGCGGTGACCGTGACGACACCGGAGCCCGGCGCGTATCGCTACCACATCGACGTGGACGGCGTGGCGATGCCAGACCCGCGAAACCCCGCCACCAGCGAGTCGTTCCAGACGACGTGGAGTGTGGTGTCGGTGCCGGGCAACGAGCCCTGGGACCTCACCGACATCCCGCACGGCGCAGTGGCAGAGGTCACCTACAGGTCGAAGTCGCTCGCGCAGTTTCGCCGGATGCACGTCTACACGCCGCCGGGCTACGAGTCGGACACTGCGGCGTATCCCGTCTTCTACCTGCTGCACGGCGCCGGCGACAGCGACGACGCGTGGACGTCCGTTGGACGGGCCAACGTCATCCTCGATTCACTCATCGCGAGTGGCAAGGCCGTCCCCATGATCGTCGTCATGCCGGCAGGGCACATCCGCGGCGGTGCACCCGGCATGCAGGCGACCCAGGACGTCGTGCGCGACATCCTCGAGGACGTCAAGCCGTACATCGAGTCGCACTACCGGGTGAAGACCGGCCGCGCCAACACCGCGATGGCCGGCTTGTCGATGGGAGGCCATCAGACCCTTCACGCCGCCATCCCGCATCTCGGGCAGTTCGGCTACATCGGCGTCTATAGCTCAGGGCTCATCGGCGCGTTTCCCGAGCTGATGCGTCGCCCGCCCGGGGCCACCGGGCCTGCGCCCCGCATGGGGCCGACCGCCGAGGAGTGGTCGAAGACGCATGCCGCCGTGCTGTCCGACGCCTCGCTCAAGCAGGGGCTGCAGTTGTTGTGGTTTGCCACAGGCACCGACGACTTCCTGCTCGAGATCACGAGGGCCACGGTGGCGCTGTTCGAGAAACACGGGTTCGCCCCGGTCTACCGCGAAACCGACGGCGGGCACACGTGGGTGAAGTGGCGGCACTACCTCACCGAGTTCGCGCCGCTGCTGTTCAAGTCGTCATCCTCCGGCGCGGGCACAGGCGCCGCGCGGTAGCACGGCCGAACCTCGAGGTTCACCTTCAGCCGTTCGCGGATCGCAGGACGTCCACTCCGGGGAGTATTTCGCCGCCTGCGAAAAATCTCGCGGGCGGCGGCTCTCTACCCTATCGCTTCCCCCGCAGTTTCCCTCGCCGCAGGGCGGCCCAGCTCTTGCGTCTGTGGCATGGGCGGGCGCGCGTGACGCCGCCCGGCCCGAGCGGTGTCGTCGTCTGGACCCTCGGGCACATCACGGAAAGGGGATCCACATGCCTCGCCTCGCAGGAAAGGTGGCGCTCGTGACCGGTGGCGCACTCGGTCTCGGCCGCGCGACGTGTCTGAGGATGGCCGAAGAAGGTGCCACGGTTGCCGTCACCGACGTGCTCGACGCCGACGGGCGGTCTCTCGTCGAGGACATGACCGGCCGCGGGTTCACCGCCGGATTCTGGCGGCTCGACGTGAGCCGCGAAGCGGACGTGCAGCGCGTCGTAGCAGAGGTGGAGCAGCAGTTCGGCCGGCTCGACGTGCTCGTCAACAACGCAGGGATTTCGGGCGCGGACAAGCCGACGCACGAGCTGACAGAAGCCGAGTGGGACGCCGTCATGGCGGTCAACGTGAAGGGCGTGTTCTTCTGCACCAAACACGCCATTCCGGCCCTCCGGCGTGCCGGGGGCGGCAGCATCGTGAACCTGTCGTCGATCTACGGCCTGGTCGGCGCACCGGACGTGCCGCCCTACCACGCGTCGAAAGGCGCCGTGCGCCTCATGAGCAAGGCCGACGCCTTGATCTACGCGCCCGACCGCATCCGCGTGAACTCGGTGCATCCCGGCTTCA
>JAEZDP010000468.1 GCA_023418055.1 Acidobacteriota bacterium | reverse complement strand
CACCCTGACGAGCGGCTCGACCTGGCGTCGGCATGTCGACGCGGCGCTGGCGACAGCGATCCAGAGAGGCGGCCAGCGACGCCAGCCGTTCAGAGGGTCGGACAGGAGGGGCCGATGGTGACCCCGGTGGCGCCGCTCAGTCGGCGAGCCCTGGGGGCGGCCGGACTGGCAGGTCAGCGGAAGGGAACGGCGCCGACTGACGGAGCGTCTGCCACGCCAGCAATCGGCCGGCCAGGCAGCGGCCGTGAATAGGAAGGCGCGCGTTGACATTTCCGCTCTGCCTTCCGTACTGTGTGTCTGTGACCGCGCAAGCCCAGACCGACGTCTTTCGCGCGATTGCTGAACCGACGCGTCGGGCCCTGCTCGACCTGCTGCGAACCGGCGACCGCACCGTCAACGAATTGGCCGAGCCGTTCGACATGAGCCGCCCGGCGATCTCGCAGCATCTGCGACTGCTGCTCGAGTCGCGCCTGGTGTCTGTCAAGAAGGAAGGCCGTCAGCGGCGCTACCGTCTGAACGCCACGCCCATCGGCAAGGTTGCGCGCTGGGCCGGCAAGTTCGACGACGGCGGCAAGACGAAGAAGAAGCGCTGATCGCCATCCCGATCAGGCGGCCGCCGCGCGCATCCATCCTTCGAGCTTCGTGCGATCGGCCGCCGCCGCTTCCAGCATGCGGTCGGTCTTCTCGACGGCCGTCCGGCCCCCCGGGTCGTACTCGACGTGCACCGTCACCGGGCCGTCGAACCCCGTCCTGGCGATTTCCGTGAAGAACGCCGGCCACGGCACCATCCCCTCCCCCAGCGGGCAATCGACGATCTGCCAGCGCCCGTCGGCCCGACGGTCCCAGTAGAAGTCCTTGGCGGCGAGCATGCGCAGCCGATGCGACACGAGGTGCGTGCCGAGGCGCCATCCCGCGTCGCCGCCCTCCACCACGGCGTGGCGGATGTCGAAGTAGTAGCCCGCGGCCGACTCGGGCAGGGGCTCGACGAGTTGCAGCGTGTCCCACATGGCGGCGCCGACGTAGCTGCCCGAGTGGTTGTGGTAGCCGAAGGTGACACCGGCCTCCGCGGCCAGCCGCGCGAGGCCCGCAAACGCCTGCACGGCCTGCTGCAGTTCGGCCCGCACGTCCTTGAACGCGTAGCGATAGTAGCCGGCCTTGAGAAGCGGCACCCGGACGTCCCTGGCGGTGCGCACCGTCGCACTGGCGGCAGGCTCGTCGGCGCGCAGGAGGCCCGTCGTCAACATCCGCACGTCGCTGCCAGCGGCACGGATGGCCTCTACCGCTTTCGGTAAGTCATCAGCAACGCGTTCCGGCAGCACGTGGCCGCCCGGGCGTACGGTGAGATCGACGCCTGCGTACCCCATCGTCTTGACGGCCTGCCCGAGGTCGGCCCACGACAGCTCTGCCAGGTGCTTCGAGAAGAACACGATGGGAGCGTCGGCCAGCCCGCCTCGTTGCGCCGCGCGTGCCTGGGTGCCGATCGCGGCAGAGGCGCCAAAGAGCAGCGCGGCCGTGTTGAACTCGCGTCGGTTCATCATGCAGTCCCCTTCGCCCCCCGTCGTGGCGACACGCTGACACGGGCGGCCCGGCCTACCGGATCAGATACAAGTCGTCCTGCCGGCCGTTGATCCACTGCCAGCCCGTGTCGGTGAGCAGCGCATCTTCCTCGAGCGCGAAGCGGACGGCCTGTCCACCCCACTCCGGCACGGCGTGGAAGGCACTCAACTCGATCGAGTGCCACGAGTCGGCCCTGAACACGTAGTCGCCCTTGCCCGGCAGGCCGTCCTGATAGTCGGTCATCCCGATGTGCGCACCGGCGCCGTGGCCGTGATACCCGATCGGGTGGCAGTAGATGACGGGCCCGAGCCCCTCGGCCTTCCCCTGCGCGAGCGACGCGGCCAGCGCGGCGTTGCCGGTGCCGCCGACCTTCGCATGCGCGAGGACGATGTCCTGCAGGCGTGTCCCCGCGCGCTGTCCGTCGCGCAGGCCCTGCGGCGCGTCGGTCTCGCCTTCCCGCAGCACGTACGCGTTGTGCTGGGTGTCGGTCGAGAACCCGAGATAGACGATGCCGAAGTCGCAGTGGAGCAGGTCGCCTCGCTGGATCACGCGGCTGTCGGCCGGGCGGTCGCCCTTGCGCTGCAGGTCCACCGTCGGCTGAAACCACTGGCCGAGCCCGAGTTCGGCCGAGCGCTGCCGCATCCACCAGGCCACATCGTCCACCGTCGTGACGCCCGGTGTGATGACGGCGTTCGAGAAGGCCTCGCGGATGATGGCGTGGGCGATGCGCATCGCCTCGCGGTAGCCCTCCGTCTCGGCGGGCAGTCTTGCCTCGAGCCACGCCACGGCCAGCGCTTCCGCCGACCGCACCTTCGAGGCGTGCGGCCCGAGCGCCTGCATCAGGTTGGTGTGCTCGGTGTGACTGAGGCCGTCGGCGTGGGCAAACGTCTCGGACGTGTTCACCCCGATGACCTTCGGCTGCCGCTGGTCGATGAGCGTCCGCAGTCCCTCCCACTGCCCGTCGTTGTGCGTGGGCACGACGGTGTACAGCCGGTCGTAGTCGAAGCGGCCGATCGACAGGGCCTCGACGCCCGCCTCGCCGCCGCGATCGTGGAACACGAGGATGGTGCGCCGCCGCGACGCGTAGGTGTTGAGCGGCGACATCGAGCGGAACACGGGGTCGTCGTTGTACTCGCGCGAGACGACGATCCACATGTCGATGCCCTGCTCGCGCATCAACGCCGGGAGTACCTCGCGGAACCGCGTGGCAATCCAACCGCGCACGATGTCGTGTTGTTCGCGATGCGACTTGATGGGCGGCATCTCGGCCAACGCGGACGGGACGACGACGCTGGCCAGCAGGAGCGCGCCAGCCAGGCTCTTGAGCAGGGTGGACATGGGCGAGGAGAGGGTACTATCGGGCCAGGCGTGGGGACGCGAGCCTGAACTGCGAGAAGAGCCCCGCAAGGGCGAGTGCGAGCCAGACGAACACCACCCATGATTCTCCGGGCGCTGGGCGCAGCGGGTACGACAGCCACCCCTGTGCGGCATTGCCGAGACCGGTCACCGCTTCCTGGTGCCAGAGGCCGAGTGCGCCCATCACGAGCAGCCAGGCGCCGCCGAACGCGGTCGTGACGACGATGACGTAGCGCTGCATCGCCAGCGCCAGCAGGGCGCCGGCCACGGTGCAGGCGATGACGAGCAGGGCCGAGGGCTCGCTGCCGAGTTGCGCCATGACGGCGTGGACGGCCAGCGCGGCAAATACCGCGCCGAGCAGCGCGACACCGATGAAATAGGCCAGGACGAGCGCGAGCGAGCCGACGAGCCCGCCGCCGATCAGGATGAGGTAATCGCGGCCCGAGTCGGCCGGTCCGAGTATGGCGCCCGCCACGAGCACGCCCAGCACGAACCCGTACAGGCCCAGGACGATCCGGAAGGTCCGCTGCCCCAGAAAGCAGGACAGCGACCCTCCGACAAGGAACAGGACGGCCGCGGGGACGTGAAACGTCGCCGGAAGCATTCCCGGCATTATAGTGGAGGGTCGGCACTTCCGTCGTCCCCGGACCGTCCGTTTGTCCATGCCCCTCCCTCCGCCTGGCCGCCGCCCCCGCTGGAGCCCGGGCAGCATCGTGGCTGCCCTGCTGGGGCTCGCGCTGTTTGCCTATACGGTGCAGCAGACGGGCACGGCCGAGGTCGTGGACGGGTTTCGCAAGGTCGGCGCCGCCTTCCTGCTGATCCTCGTGCTGTCGGGTTTGCGGCTGGCCGCGCGCGCCTGGGCGTGGGTGCTCTGCACCGACCAACCGCATGGCCTCCGGCTGCGCGACACCTTCCCCGCCTTGGTCACCGGAGACGCACTCGGCAACCTCACGCCGCTCGGCCTGTTTGTGAGCGAAGTGACGAAGGCGGCCTTCGTCCGCCACCGTGTGTCGCTGATGGGGGCCCTGGCCGGCATTGCCGTCGAGAACCTCTTCTACATCGTCTCGGTGGCGATCGTGATTGCCGGAGGCACGGTGGTGCTGCTGGGCATGTTCGAGGTGCCCACGGCGCTGTACGTGCTGAGCCTGACGGCCTTCGGCGGCATGTGCGCGTTCATCGCGGTGGCCCTGGCGCTGGCCACGGGACGGTTCCGCCCGCTCACCCAGGTGGTCACCAGGCTCGAGCGCGTGGCGCTCGCGCCCAGCGCGGTGGTGCGGCGGCTCGGCAAGCTGCAGACGCTCGAAGACCGCGTGTACACGTTCGTCGGCCGTCACCCGTCACTGCCGGTACCGGTGCTGCTGCTGGAGTTCGGCTATCACGCGGCCGGCGTGGCCGAGGTCTACCTGACGGTCGCGCTCATCTCGGAGACACTTGGCCCCACCTTGCTCACCGCGTTCCTGCTCGAGTCGATGAACCGGCTGATCAACGTGGCCTTCAAGTTCGTGCCGCTGCGCCTGGGCGTGGACGAAGCCGGCACCGGCCTGCTGGCGCAGGTGCTCGGCTATGGCAGCGCCGTCGGCGTGACGCTGGCGCTCGTGCGCAAGGTGCGGATGCTCGTCTGGACTGGTGTGGGCGTCGCATTCCTCGCGTCGCGCGGCCTGCGCCCGGCGGAACTCTACGAAGCGCGGGTGGAGTGAGTTTCCGCCAT
>JAEZDP010000423.1 GCA_023418055.1 Acidobacteriota bacterium | reverse complement strand
GAACAACACGTACCCCTTCGGCTGTCACATCTCGATGGTCGAAATCGACCGTGAGACGGGGCTACCGACGCTGCTCAAGCTCGTGGCCGTCGACGATGCGGGTAACTTGATCAACCCGCTGATTGTCGAAGGCCAGATCCACGGCGGGCTGGCCCAAGGGGTCGGCCAGGCGCTGAGCGAAGAGGTCGTCTACGACGAGGAGGGGCAGTTGCTGACCGGGTCCTTCATGGACTACGCGATGCCACGCGCCACCGATTTTCCCCGGTTCGAACTGCACAGCACGGTGACGCCAACGCCCGTCAATCCACTCGGCGCCAAGGGCGTCGGCGAGGCCGGTACCCTCGGCTCGACGCCGTGCATCGTCAACGCGGTCGTGGACGCGCTGAGCGAGTTCGACGTGAAACACGTGGACATGATGCTGCGGCCTGAGAAGTTGTGGCACATCATTCAGGGAGGCCAGCCGTGATCCCCTCTGCCTTCGAGTACCAACGCGCGTCCTCTGTAGACGATGCGATCGCCAAGCTGACTGCCGCCAACGGAGCGGGCAAGCTGATCGCCGGCGGACACAGCCTGGTGCCGCTGATGAAGCTCCGGCTGAGCGAGCCACAGGTGCTGATCGACATCGCGCGGGTGCCGGAACTCTCGGGTATACGGGAGGTCGCGGGTGTCCTGGAGATTGGCGCGGCTACCGTACACGAGGACATCGCCTCGTCAGCTCTCGTGAGAGAGCGGTGCCCAGCGCTCGCCGAGGCTGCGGCGGCCATCGGGGATCCCCAGGTCCGCAACCGTGGCACCATCGGCGGGAGCCTCGCCCATGCCGACCCGACCGCGGACTACCCCGCGGTGATGCTGGCGGTGGACGCGGAGTTGCAGGTGGCCGGTCCGTCCGGCACGCGACGTGTCAGGGCCGATGGCTTCTTCCAGGACCTGTTCACGGTGGACCTGGCACCCGACGAGATCATTACCGCCATCCGCTGTGCGCCCGCGAGAGTCGCGGCCTACGCGAAGCTGTACCAGCGGGCGTCGCATTTCGCGATCGTCGGTGTCGCTGCGGCCTTGGTGATGAAGGACGGCGTCATTCAGTCGGCGCGCATAGGTCTCACCGGGGCCGCGGCACGTGCCACGCGACTGACTGACGTCGAAGCCGCCCTCGCGGGGCAGTCCCCGACGCACGACGTCCTGCGTGATGCCGCGGCGCTCGCCGGACGCGACATCGAGCACGTGAATGCGGATCTACACGCGAGTGCCACGTACCGCCGCGCGATGATCCCGGTGTTCACGCGCCGCGCGCTCGACGGCGCCCTGGCCCGCGTGGGCGGATCGTGATCGAGTCGATCCAACACCTCGAGGAGGCCCTGGCGCGCGAGCGCTACATCACCGACAGCGATGTCGCCGTGCCCATCTTTCTGGCGCTGAGGCTGCAGCGTCCGCTGTTCCTCGAAGGTGAGCCAGGCGTTGGTAAGACCGAAACCGCGAAGGTGCTGGCGCGAGTGCTGGGCACCGAGCTGATCCGCCTGCAGTGCTACGAGGGCCTCGACGTCAGCCACGCCGTGTACGAGTGGAACTACCCTCGGCAACTCCTCGAGATTCGTATGCTGGAGGCGAGCCACGCCAAGGACCGCGCGGCGATGGCCGCGCAGCTGTACTCGGAGCCCTTTCTCATCCGCCGGCCCCTCCTTCGTGCGCTCGAGGCCAGGGACGGCCCACCGCCGGTGCTGCTCATCGACGAGATCGACCGTGCCGACGAGGAGTTCGAGGGTTACCTGCTCGAGTTGCTCGCCGAGTACCAGGTCACCATTCCGGAACTGGGGGTCGTGCGCGCCGTGAAGCCGCCGGTCGTTGTCATCACCTCGAATCGCACACGTGAGGTGCACGACGCGCTCAAGCGACGCTGCATCTACGCCTGGCTGGATTATCCCGACTTCGACAAGGAGTACCGCATCGTGATGTCGAAGGTGCCCGGTATCTCCGCACGGCTGGCGGCGCAGGTCGCCGCGTTCGTGCAGGAGCTTCGGCGCGTCGAGTTGTACAAGGCGGCGGGCGTCTCCGAGACGCTCGACTGGGCCGCGGCGCTCGTGGCGCTCGATTGCGAACTGCTCGATGCGGCGGTCGTCGATCGCACACTTGGCGTGCTGTTGAAGCACGGCGACGACATCTCGGCCGTGAAGGGCGACCAGACCCGCGCGCTGGTCTCGCGTGCCCTGGCGCGCGCCTGACACATGGCGGAAGCACTAGTCGGCAACATCGTTCGCTTCATCGAGGTGCTGCGGGCGCGAGGCGTGGCGGTGTACGCGGGCCGGGCGGCCGATGCGGCCACCGCCGTCGCGCACGTCGGCGTCAGCCGTCGCGCTGGCGTCCGAGCGGCCCTACGGAGCGTGTTGGTGCATCGGCCCGGTGACATCGCGTTGTTCGACGAGGCGTTCGAGCTGTTCTGGCACGTAGCTGCGCCGCGGAGCGCGCGGCAGACAGCCCGGACCGGGCCGAACGGGGCAGCGGACGGTACGTCGTCACCTGCGCGAACGGCCCACGCCGCCATCCCGGTCGTTCGTGTGGACGCGGCTGACGCTGCGGACGGACCGCCGCACCTGGCCGCGATCTGGAGCCCGGTGGAGTCGCTGCGCACACGCGACTTCGCCGCGCTGTCTCCGGACGAACTCGCACGCGCCGAGGCGCTGCTCGCGGGCCTGCCGTGGCGACTCGGCGTGCGGCACACCAGGCGCTGGACGCGTGCGGCGATGGGGCGGGCGGACCTGCGGTCTGCCATGCGCGCCAACATGAAGCACGGCGGCGAACTGGTCCTGCTGCCGCGGCGTGCACGGCTCATCAAGCCTCGCCCCGTGGTGGTGCTGGCCGACGTCAGCGGCTCCATGGAACGGTACTCGCGGATGCTGCTGCAGTTCGTGCACGGCATGACCTCGGGGCCGAACGCCGTGGAGAGCTTCGTCTTCGCGACCCGGCTGACGAATATCACGCGCGAGGTGCAGCGCAGGGGCGGGGGCACGGCCCTCGCGGCCGTCGTCGGTCGCATCCGTGACTGGGGTGGAGGCACACGAATTGGCGAGGCGCTGCGCGCATTCAACCTGCACCACGCCCGCCGTGTGATGCGCCACGGCCCGGTAGTGCTGCTCATCTCGGACGGTTGGGATCGTGGAGATCCCGACGAGCTGGCGCACGAACTCGCGCGGGTGCGGCGTCATTGCCGGCGGCTGATCTGGCTGAACCCGCTGCTCGGCTCCAGCACCTACGAGCCCCTGACGCGAGGCATGCAGGCGGCACTGCCGCTCGTCGACGACTTTCTGCCGGCCCACAACGTCGCAAGCCTGGAGCAGCTGGCGGCCCGGCTCCGCGACCTGCCCGCTCGCGGCCGCCCACACACGCGTTCCGAGGCCTGATGCAACTCACCGCACGCTATCTCGTCGACACCCCCATCGACCGTGTCTGGGATCTGTTGATGGACCCCGTCGCGATTGCCTCGTGCCTGCCAGGCTGCCAGGACATGCGTGACCTCGGTGGCGATCGGTACGAGGCGCAGCTCGTGGTGGCCCTCGCCGCGATCACAGGCAACTACAGCGCAACGGTCGCCATCGAAGACAAGGTGCCGCCTCGCTCGTACCGACTCGTGGTGCAGGGGAGCGGCCGCTCAGGATTCGTGAAGGGGACGGCAACGGTGACGCTCGAGCCAGCGGATGCGGGCACCGCCGTCGCCATCGACGCGACCGGGCAGGTCGGCGGGCTCATCGCGCGGGTCGGTCAGCGACTGCTCGACGGCGTCGCGCGATCGATGATGAACAGGTTCTTCGCGTGCATGGCCGCGCGGCTGTCGTAGCCCGTAGCTTGCAGCCCGAAGCCTTCGGGGGACAGGCTACGGGCTACAGGCTGCGGGCTGTGTGCGGAAACTGCAGACGACAAAGGTGTTGCCGGAGCAGGCATCGACACCACGCACACGGCCCCATTGTCACGATGCGGATGCCCATGGCGCAAGACGCCCGAGACGCACATGGCAATCAGCAACTGAGGGCGCCTGCGAAGCGATTGGCCAGCCGGTTGCTGCAGCAAGCGACATGGGCCGAGATCCGTGGAAGCTCGACGTGTTGACTCAGGCGCACGCGCTCGTGCTGCGTGTCTACCCGCCGTCGGACAGAAAGATCTCGACCTTGCAATTTCATGCGTTCGTGCAGATGCGTGAAGAACAGCGGGGAAGCGACCTAGAGACCGCGTTCCGCCAGAAACTTTCAAGGGGCGGACCACCAGTCAGGCGGTGGACGTGACGGTGCTGGTCGAGAGCGTCGTGACCGCTGGCACGGCGGCCTGGGTCGCGACGCAGCCGGCAGGTGCGTCGTTCGGTTCGGTCATCGTGGGCGAGCCGTTCCTGGGGGAACCGACGCTGCTGGTGAGCGAATCGACCGCCACCGGCGACGGACGCGTCCGGGCCCTGGGGCCCGACGGACGTGAGCACTGGACGCTCACCACGCCGGGGCGCCCGGCGATGGTCTTCGCCGCGAAGAACGGCGGCATGCTGCTGTTCCACAATCAGCAAGAACTCCGATTCGTGGGCGCGCCGGGCTCCGGGGTCGCCTGGAGTCGCATCCTCGATGCGGAGAGGGAACTGGGCGGCCACCTCGCTGTAGGGGGCGACGGCACCGTGGCGACCGTGATCCGGTCGAGTGCGGGCGATCTCGAGCTCCTGGCGATCGACGGCCTCACGGGGGGCATCCGGTGGCGCGGTCTCCTGCCACGGTCCACGCGTTTTGGCCTCGCCGGCGAATGGTGCGAGCCCTACGAGTGGTCGTCCACGTCGCCAACTATCAGCGGGCCGGTCATCGACGAGGAGGGCGATCTGTTCCTGTGGGTGGAGACGTCGCATGCCATCACCTCTGGTGCGCCGTGCACCGGCACGCCGGCCGGCGGGCGGCGGCGTGGCGGCCTCCCATCACTTCGAGCTCTACGGCGATCATGCGGCGGTCGACCCGGTGGTGCGGGCGTACGGGGACGCCTCACCGAGCACCATGTCGGTGCCTGGGTTGTCGACGCTCGGCGCGGCTGGCGACGGCGGAACGGTGCACGCGGTGACGGAGGATTTCCTCACCGAGACGACGACGTCGCGGGTGCTCGACATGACAACGGGCGGGGAGACGGCGAGCCATGTGGACTTCTACGTCACGGGCGCCCTCGCCGACGGGCACGTCGTGGGCCGGCGCATCACGACGGGGCAGGTCGAGACGCGCGCGGAGACGGGGCAGGTGTTCGACAGCGTGGCCCCGCCTTGGTCAGGGGAGTGGAGTCACGTCGCCGGTCAGTTGTGGGTCGGGCCGACCGCGCAGGGGGATGGGGTGGCGGGCTATGTCGGGCCGGAGGTGACGCCGGCGCTAGGCAGTCCGTCTCCGTGGCGGAACCCATGGGAAGAGGCCGCCATCGCACGCACGGCCACGGTCGTGAACTTCCGCGACGCGCCGATCGTGTACAAGCACGAGCGTTGCAGTCGGGCCGGCACGCTCACCAAGACTGTGCCGCACGCCTGCGACATCAGTGGCGCGGAGGCGACTCAGTCATATTGAGCGAGGCACCATCCATGATGCGCACCGCGACAACAATCGCTGTCAGATTGCTGATGATGGGGGGACTCGGTGCAGGGCACCGTCTTACGTTTCTCCGCGCCGACGTCGTCTTGGAGACCAAGCGGTCCGAAGCCTGAAGCCCGAAGCCCGAAGCCTGAAGCCCGAAGCCTGAAGCCCGTCCCCTACCGTTCCACCCGATAGTTCGGCGCCTCCTGCGTGATGATCACGTCGTGCACGTGGCTCTCGCGCACGCCGGCGGAGGTCACACGAATCAGCTCGGCGTCCCGCTGCAGCTGCGCGATGCTGCCGCACCCGCAGTAACCCATCCCGGCGCGCAAACCGCCCACGAGCTGGTGCACCATGGCGGCGACCGAGCCCTTGTGCGCCACCCGGCCCTCGATGCCCTCGGGCAC
>JAEZDP010000396.1 GCA_023418055.1 Acidobacteriota bacterium | reverse complement strand
GCGTTGCATCGCCATGCCTCATGCTTCATGCCTCATGCTTGATGCCGACATTGACGCCTCTGACGCCCGGCGCCAGCCGGCGGCCGTGCCAGCCTGTCGCCCGTCGCCTGTAGCCTGTAGCCTGTCGCCCGTAGCCTGTAGACGGTCAGCGCCAGACGATATAGCATCACTCCTCACCAGTTGATCGACGCGCGGCGGGCCCTTCGGTGGCTCGGCGCGCCGTGTCGTCTCCGGAGGGCTGCCGGTCGCGTCTCCGGCGGCACGTCACCCTGCGCAGGTGCCCATGTCGAATGCAGCCGCTGATGCCATCCGCAACGTCGCCGTGGTCGGCCACAACGGGGCCGGCAAGACTCAACTCGTCGCAGCGCTGCTCTACACGGCTGGTGCGGCCACCCGGCTCGGCAAGGTGGACGACGGGACGGCGCCGACCGACTACGACGACGAGGCCATCGCGCGCAAGCACACGCTCGGCGCCACGCTGGCGTGGATGGACTGGCGCCAGCACAAGATCAACGTCATCGACACGCCGGGCTTCGGCAGTTTCCTGAGCGAGGCGGGCGCGGCGTTACGGGTGACCGACGCAGCGCTCGTCGTCGTGGACGCCGTCTCTGGCGTCGAGGCGCAGACCGAACGCGTGTGGGCCCTGGCGGGCGACGAGAAGGTGCCACGGCTCGTGGTGGTCAACCGCATGGACCGCGAGCGGGCGGACCTGTCCCGGGTCCTCGACAACCTCCGCGAGGTGTTCGGCCGTGGCGTCGTGCCCGTCACGCTGCCCATCGGACGCGAGCGCCAGTTCAGCGGCCTCATCGACCTCGTCGCGATGCAGGCCTACACGTACGCTGACGGCACGGGGCGCGGCGCACCTGCCCCGATACCTGCCGACATGGCCGACCAGGCCATCGACGCCCGTGAACGGCTGGTGGAGCTTGTCGCCGAGGCCGACGACCGACTGATGGAGCGGTTCTTCGAGGAGGGCACGCTCGACAACGACGAGTTGGCCGCCGGTCTCCGCACGGCGGTTCGCGCTGGCACGGTGGTGGTACCCGTCACCTGCACGTCCGCTCTCGACAACGTCGGCAGCGACCTGGTGCTGTCGATGCTCGTGGACCTGGCGCCCTCTCCTCTCGAGCGCTCGATGCGGGCCGTGACGACAGACGGCGCGCAGGTCGAAGCCGTCGCGGACGACGCCGCGCCGACGCGCCTGTTCGTCTGGAAGACGGTGGCCGACCCCTTCGCCGGGCGCATCACGCTCTTCCGCGTGGTGACCGGCGTGGCCCGCGACGACATGACCCTCACCACCGTGGGCAAGGGCTCGCAGGAGCGCCTCGGGCACCTGCTGACGGTGCAGGGGAAGGCCCATCAACCGACGAGCGAGCTGCGCGCCGGCGACCTCGGCGCGGTGGCCAAGCTGAAGGACGTGCAGACCGGCGACACCCTGGCCGACAAGGCCATCGATGTGACCTTCCCGCCCATCGCCTTCGCCGAGCCGTTGATGTCCTATGCCCTCGAGCCGCGCAGCCGCGCCGACGAAGAGAAGATCAGCGCGGCGCTCCACCGCCTGCAGGAAGAGGACCCGACCATCCGCACCGATCGCGACCCGCGCACGCACGAGCAGCTCATCTCCGGCCAGGGCCAGCTGCATCTGGAGGTGACCGTCGCCAAGCTGAAGCGACGGTTCGGTGTGGACGTGACGTTGAAACTTCCGCGCATTCCCTACCTCGAGACCATCACCGCGGGCACCGAGGCGCATGGCCGCCACAAGAAGCAGACCGGGGGCCACGGCCAGTTCGGCGACTGCAAGATCCGCATCGAGCCCCTGCCGCGCGGCGCCGATTTCGCGTTCGAAGACGAGATCTTCGGCGGCGCCATCCCGCGGCAGTACGTCCCCGCCATCGAAAAGGGCATCCAGGATGCACGCATGCGCGGCTTTCTGGCCGGCTATCCGGTGGTGGACTTCAAGGCCGTGGTCTATGACGGCTCGTTCCATCCGGTGGACAGCAACGAGCTGTCCTTCAAGATGGCCGGTTCGCTCGCCTTCCGCGACGCGATGACGCGGGCGCGCCCCGTGCTGCTCGAACCCGTCATGCGAGTGGAGGTGCGCACGCCCAGCGACTACGCCGGCGATCTCATGGGCGACCTGAACGGACGCCGCGGCCGCATCAGCGGCATGGACGCGCGCGGCCAGACCACCGTCATCCACGCCCAGGTGCCGATGTCAGAGATGCTGACCTACGAACAACACCTCACGTCGGCCACGGGCGGTCGTGGCTCGTACCACATGGCGCATTCCCACTACGAGGAGGTGCCGTCTCACCTGCAGGCGAAGATCGTCGCGCAGGCGAAGGTCGAGCACGGCGAACAGGCCGAGGCGTAGGCACGCGCCGGTCGCCGGCGCTCGTCACGGCATCTGGTAGGATGCCGCGATGCGAGGTCAGTGCTTGTCACGTCTCGCCGGGGCTTGCGCTGCCCTGGCCGTCTGCACCGTCGTGTCCGCCCAGCCCCCCGCACCTGCCGGCGGCGAGGGCCCGCTGCGCTGGTTCAAGGGCAACACACACACCCACACACTCAACAGCGACGGCGACAGCACGCCCGACGAGGTGGTGCGGTGGTATCGCGAACACGGCTACCACTTCGTGTTCCTCACCGACCACAACTTCATCACCGACGTCTCGGCGCTGCAGGCGCTGCACGGTGCCGACGACAGGTTCCTCGTCATCAAGGGCGAGGAAGTGAGCGCGCGGTTCGAGAAGAAGCCGCTGCACATCAACGGCCTCGACGTCGCGTCGCGCGTGACGCCGCGCGAGGGCACCAGCGTCGTGGACGTCCTGCAGCAGAACGTGGACGCCCTCCGCGAGGTGCAGGGCGTGCCGC
>JAEZDP010000385.1 GCA_023418055.1 Acidobacteriota bacterium | reverse complement strand
GTGGTTGCGGCGGCCTCCATCGTGCCCCCGGCGACGCTGGCGATAGGGCTCGGCCCCGATTTCGCGTCATTCCTCGTGTCGGACACGCCAGCCGGCAGCGACGCGACGGTGACGATCGACCTGCTGGCAGCAGGTGCACCGGCGGCGGAGCCTCCGCCCACGGCGCCTGTCGAGACACTGCCTGAACCCCCGCTGCAACTCGAGCAGACGGGCCTTCGCACGATCGTGCTCGACCCCGGACATGGCGGCACCGAGCTGGGCGCGCGAGGGCCATCGGGCACGCTCGAGAAGGACGTCGCGCTTGCCGTCGCCCGTCAGCTCAAGGCGGCCATCGAAAGCCGCCTCGGCCTGCGGGTGCTCATGACGCGCAGCGGCGACGAGACCGTGGCGCTCGACGCACGCGCGGCGCTGGCCAACAACAACAAGGCCGACCTGTTCATCAGCCTGCACGCCAACGCGTCGGTGCGCTCGTCGGTGGCGGGCGCCGAGGTGTTCTACGTGAGCCTGGGCGATTACGACGCCGCGAACGCCGAGGCGGCGGAGCCGGGCGCGATGCTGCCGGTGCTCGGCGGCGGTCAGCGGTCTGTGGACCTGATTTTGTGGGAGATGGCGCAGGGGCGGCACCTCACCGAGTCGGCACGGTTCGCAGCGCTCGTCGAGGAGGAGTTGCGGCAGCGCGTGCCGATGTCGCCGCGGGCCATCCAGCAGGCGCCTTTCCGTGTGCTCGTCGGCGCCAACATGCCGGCCGTGCTCGTCGAGATGGGCTTCATCTCGAACCCGACCGAAGAACAGCGTCTCACCGCGCCCGACTACCAGGCCCAACTCGTCACGACCTTGCTCAATGCCATCGTGCGGTACAAGGCGTCGGTGGACCGGGTGGGCGGCCCCTCGCCGCAGGCGGGAGGCTGAAATGCGCTGGGTGCTGCTGGCGCTCGGCGCCGGGTTGCTCGTGGCGGCCATCGGCGTGGCCGTCTTCGTCGGGCCACGGCTCTTCGCGCCCGAGACGGCCGTGGTGCCGACCTCCACCGAGACGTCGGCCGACGACAGCCGACGCATCCGCGCCACGCTCTTCTATGTGGCAGAGGACGGCCTGTCGCTCGAGGCCGTCGACGCCGAGGTCCCCTACGGTGCCAACAACACCGAGCAGGCGCGGCGGCTGCTGCAGGCCCAGTTGCAGCCGGCGAGGCCACCCTACGCACAGGCCATCGCCGAGGGCACGGTCATCCGTCAGATTTTTCTTACCGACTCCGGCGACGCCTTCGTGGACCTGTCGAAGGAGGCCGTCGAGAATCACCGCGGCGGCAGTCTCGACGAGTTGTTCGCCGTCTACGCCATCGTCAACACGTTGACCGTCAACCTGCCCGCCGTGCGGCACGTGCAGATTCTCATCGAGGGCCAGGAAGTGGACACGCTGGCCGGGCACGTGGACCTGCGCCATCCGCTGGCCCGCAACCTCACGTGGGTGGGCAGCGCCGGCCGCAGGCCCGACGCGACGCCTGAGGCCACCTCCGCGTCACCCGCGCCGGGCGGCGAGGCCGCGGCGCGCGACGCCCTTCGCCAGCCGGTGTCGTAGGCTACACTGGTCGGTCTATGCCTCGTGCCGACAGCCGTGCAGCGGATGCCCTTCGCCCTTGTCTGATGACCCCGCAGGTGATGCTGCACGCTGAAGGGTCGTGCCTCATCGAGACCGGACGCACCCGCGTGATTTGCACGGCCAGCGTGGAAGAGCGCGTGCCGCCGTTCCTGCGCAACCAGGGCAAGGGGTGGGTGACGGCCGAATACGGCATGCTGCCGCGCGCCACCAATACGCGCGTGCAGCGTGAGTCTACCGCCGGCAAAGTCGGGGGCCGCACGCAGGAAATCCAGCGGCTGATTGGCCGCTCGCTGCGCGCCGTGGTCAACATGAACAAGCTCGGGGAACGGACCATCTGGGTGGACTGCGACGTCATCCAGGCGGATGGCGGCACCCGCACGGCGGCCATCACCGGGGCGTTCGTGGCCATGGTGCTGGCCATGCAGCACATGGTGGACCAGAAGATGATCGCCGCGATTCCTGTCAAGGACTACCTGGCGGCGACAAGCGTGGGCGTCGTGGACGGCGTGCCGATGCTCGACCTCGCCTACGAGGAAGACTCGCGCGCCGACGTGGACATGAACGTGATCCGCACCGGCGACGGGCGCTTCATCGAGGTGCAGGGCACCGCGGAGAAGGAGCCGTTCCCGCGCGCGACGTTGGATCGGCTGCTCGACCTCGGCAGCGCGGGGATCGACGAACTCATCGCACGGCAGCGCGCCATCGTCGGCGGCCTGCTGAACATCCCGGCCCCCGCGCGCTGATGGAGCCTCACCGGCTGACACCGCCTGCCCCACCTTCCGACGGCCTCGTGTCGTTCGATCAACTGCTGGTGGCGACCGGCAATCCTGGCAAGCTGCGGGAACTCGCATCGCTCTTCGCCGATCTCCCCCTCCGGTTGGTGTCGTTGGCCGACCTCGAGGCGCCCCTCCCCGAACCCGAGGAGACTGGCGACACGTTTGCGGCCAACGCCCGCCTGAAAGCGATGGCCTACGCGACGATGAGCGGGCTGCCGTGTCTGGCCGACGACTCGGGGTTCACGATCGCGGCGCTTGGTGGGCGACCCGGCGTGCTCTCGGCGCGGGCTCCAGGAGGCAGTGACGCCGGGCGAGTGCAGTGGGCCTACAGCGAACTACACGCGGCAGGGCATCGCGCATCGGCAGCCGCGTTCGTGTGCGCGATGGCGTTGGCGACGCCCGATGGGCGTGTGCTGCACGAGACGGAGGGGCGCGTGGATGGCGAGGTCGCGCCGGCCCCGCGCGGTACCGACGGCTTCGGCTACGACCCCATGTTTCTGTATCCGCCGACCGGTCGTACGTTTGCCGAGATGAGCCGCGACGAGAAGGCGGCCGTGAGCCACCGCGGCGCCGCGGCACGCGCCATGCGCACGTGGCTGGCCCGACACCTCGGGCGATAGGCTACCCTAGGCCCGTGCAACGTCGTCTGTGGTTCGGAGTCGCCCTGCTGTGTGCGTTCGGGTCCATCTATGCGGGCCTGTTCGGCCTCTCGACGCTGCAGTACATCCTCATCGCCGTGGCCGTGGTCGTGCTGCTGCTCGGCCTCGGCGCGCCCTCGCCCCCCGAGCCCACCCGACCGGAATAGCTGCCGCGGGACGCGCGAGGCGTCAGCGTAAGGCGTGTGGCGTAAGGCGTGCGGCGTAAGACGTGAGGCATGAAGCGCTCACACCCTCCGCAACTGCACCTGCTGCACGGCGTGGTCCGGCCCTTTGGCCAGGATCAGATGGGCCCTGGCGCGGGTCGGCAGGATGTTCTCACGCAGGTTCACGGCGTTGATGTTCGACCAGATGGCGAGGCCCACGTCGCGCGCCTCGTGTTCGTCGAGTGCGGCATAGCGATGGAAGTAGGAACGCTCGTCCTGGAAGACGGTGTCGCGCAGCCGCAGGAACCGCTCGACGTACCACTGCTGGATGTCCGCTTCGTCGGCGTCGACGTAGATCGAGAAATCGAAGAAGTCCGAGGCGAAGAGTTGCGACGCGCTGCGGTCGGCGCCGGGCGCCTGCAGCACGTTGAGCCCTTCGACGATCACGATGTCCGGGCCGCGCACCACCTGTGACTCGCCAGGGACGATGTCGTAGGCCTGGTGTGAGTAGACGGGCACGTGCACTTCCGGGACGCCGGCCTTGACGTCGGCCAGGAAGCGGACCAGACGTCCGCGGTCGTAGCTCTCGGGGAACCCCTTGCGGTGCATCAGCCCGCGCGCTTCGAGCGCGGCGTTGGGGAGCAGGAAGCCGTCGGTGGTGACCAGGTCCACGCGCGGGTGGTTCGGCCATCGCGAGAGCAGCGCCTGCAGGATGCGTGACGTCGTGCTCTTGCCCACGGCCACGCTGCCGGCCAGGCCGATGATGAACGGCACCCGGCCGTCGGTGTTGCCCAGAAAGGTATGCGTGGCGCGGTAGAGGCCCTGCGTCGCCTGGACGTAGAGGTTGAGCAGGCGCGATAGCGGCAGGTAGATCTCGACCACGTCGTCCATCGACACCGCGTCGTTGAGGCCCTGCAGGGCGACGAGATCGGCCTCCGACAGCGTGAGCGGGGTGTTGTCGCGCAGCCGTGCCCACTCGTCACGCGAGAAGGTGAGGAAGCGCGACAGGGGGGGCGCGGCGATGTCGGTCATGTGAGCGGCAGACAGCATGGCCTTGCGGTGACGCGGTTGTCAAAGGAGGGGCGTGGGGGGCGTGGGGTCAGACCTGCGGCGTGCAGCATTGGGGTCAGACCTGCCGCGTGTCCGGTTGGGGTCAGACCTGCGGCTCGCGATACGATCGCGAGATGTCGTCGCACGCCCGCCCCAGCCTGGTCCACACGCTCACCCTCCTGACGTGGCTCTGCCTGCTGACCGGCGGGACACCCGCACGTGCGTCGGAACCCGCGCCGGCCCGCCCCTCCCTGCTCGCGACTGCCCTCGAGGATGCCCACGAGGCCTTCTGGCTGGACGGCGACGACCGCGGCACGCAGCAGCCCCAGCCGTTCGACGCGCCGATCTTCGACGGCACGGTGGGCACATTCGACCTCGCGTCCGCGTTGCGGCAGTCGATGTTGATGCTGACCGTGCAGCACAGCGCGCGCATGTTCCAGGAGAAGACGCGGCGTGAGCTGAGCGGCCCGTTCTGGCGCGACTACGTGCAGTCGGTGAAGGGACTCGGGGGCTGGGACGACGGCGACTCGGCCCTCATCAACTTCGTCGGCCACCCGATGCAGGGGGCCGTCAGCGGGTACGTGCAGATCCAGAACGACGGCACCGGACGGGCCTACGAGTTCGGCCGCAGCCGCGAGTACTGGAAGAGCCGGATGCAGGCGCTCGCCTGGGCCGCCGCCTACAGCACGCAGTTCGAACTCGGGCCCTACAGCGAAGCGTCCATCGGCAACGTGGGTCTGCACCCCGGGACGATGGGGTGGGTGGACCTGGTGGTCACGCCGCTCGGTGGCCTGGGCCTCATCGTGGCAGAGGACGCCTTCGACGTGCGGGTGCTGCAGAAGCTGGAAGGTGGAGGCAGCGCGGTGCGTGCGCGGGTGCTGCGAACGCTGTTGACGCCGAACCGTGCGCTCGCCAACCTGCTGCGGATGGAGGTCCCGTGGCATCGGGATACACGGCCGGTGCCCGGCGGGCGTGCCGAGCGACGGCGAGAGCGTCTGGAGCGCTCGGATCCGCTGGACACTCCCCGGCCGCGCGTGGACATTGCCTCACTCGAAGGCGTTGACGAGTGGTTGCTGCTCCCCGTACGGTGAGCGTTCAGCCGCGGCCAGCGTCAGGCGGTGGGTTCCTGCGGGATGGCCAGCCAGAGGATGAGGTACACGATGGTCCCCGGGAACGCCGCCGACAGAATCGAGACGATGACGTAGAGCAGGCGGACGCGGCTGGGGCTCCAGCCGATGGACTTGGCGATGCCGGCACAGACGCCGCCGAGCATCCGGTGGTCACGCGAGCGGTATAGGGCCATGGGTCCATCGTACCGTGGGGTCATCCATCGTACCGTGGGGTCAGGTCTGCGCGACGTCGGTCCTGGGGTCAGACCTGCGAGGCCTCGGACGTGGGGGTCAGACCTGCGCCGCGTCGTCTTGGGGTCAGACCTGCGGCACGTCGGTCAGGGGTCAGACCTGCCGTCCATCAGCCCGACGCTCACTCCTGAGATGGACTCCGGGGGAGACAAGCCCTATGACATGGACACCGTTAGCTTTCGATGCTCCACTGACCGCCTACGACGCTCAGGCCGCCACCCTGTACGACGCCTGGCGCGAGGGTGACACTGACGCCGTCACGCTCCTGCGGCACACACTTCCGCGGTTCCTCCGTCAGGACGTGCCCTGGCTCCCGCGTCACGTCACCGACGCGGACATCCGCCACGCTCCGCTCGCGCTGGACGATGCCAGGCTCGCGACTGCGCGCGCATACGACTTCCGCGATTGGGAAAGCCTGGCGAGCCATGTGGCCGCCGCCGGCGACCAGGACTCTCTTGTCAGTCGGTTCGAGGCCCTTGTCGAAGCCGTGGTCGATGGCGACGTCGCGGCCCTCGAGCACGCCCTGGCCGCCGACCCGTCGCTGGTCCACGCGCGCTCGTCGCGCATCACGCCGTTCGATCCGCCAGTCCATCGCGCGACCTTGCTGCACTATGTCGCTGCCAACGGCGTCGAGCAGCATCGCCAGCGGACGCCGTCCAATGCCCTGGATGTGGCGCGCGCCCTCCTCGACGCCGGGGCCGACCCCGACGCCCTCGCCGACCTGTACGGCGGGCAGTGCACCACGCTGACCCTGCTGGTCTCGAGCGACCATCCCGCGCGTGCGGGCGTGCAGACGGCGCTCATCGACCTCCTCGCGACGCGCGGCGCCCGTCTGTCGCCGCATGGCGCCGGGCCCTGGCGGTGCCCGGTGCAGACCGCGCTCGTCTTCGGATTTCTCGACGCGGCCAACGCGCTGGCGCGACATGGCGCGCCGGTAGACAGACTCCCGCTGGCGGCCGGCCTTGGCCGAGCGGCGGAAGTGCGAGAGCTGCTCTCGGCGGCCCCGCCCGCGTCACGACACGAGGCGATGGCGTTGGCGGTGCAGAACGGACAGGTCGATGCGCTTCGCGTGCTGCTCGACGCTGGCGAAGATCCGGGCCGCTTCAACCCGG
>JAEZDP010000374.1 GCA_023418055.1 Acidobacteriota bacterium | reverse complement strand
CTGCTGCCCTTCGTCGGCAGCCGCGTCAGCCTGGGCCTGGCGGCCGGCCTTTACCTGCTCATGGGCCTCGGCCTTCTCGCCGTCGGCCCGCGGTCCACACGGCGCCTGGTCACCACGGCCGCACTCGCCGCGATCTTTGTCGTGCTCGCGCGCGCGCTGCCCGATCCCTTCGACACCGCGCTCACGCGGCGCTACGAGCGGGGCGAGGTGGCGCTGTGGCGCGAGGAGGGCGTGCAGACGACGGTCGCCGTGCATCGCCGCCCGGGCAACGTCCGCGTGATGTACCTCGATGGCCTGCACCAGGCCAACGACAGCCTCCCGATGATCACGCTGCACCGGCAGATCGGCCACTTCCCCATGGCCATCCATCCCGACCCGAAGCGCGTGCTGGTCATCGGGCTCGGTGGTGGGGCCACAGCGGGCGCGGTGGCTCAACACGAGGGCACCCTCGTCGACGTCGTCGAGCTCTCGGGGAGTGTGGTGCGTGGCGCCGACTTCTTCTCGCACGTGACCGACGATGTGCTGCGGCAGCCCAACGTGCGGCTGCAGGTGTCGGATGGGCGCAACTTCCTGCTCCTGAGCGACGCCACCTACGACGTCATCACCGCCGACATCATCCAGCCCCAACATGCAGGCGCCGGGCTGCTCTACTCGCGCGAGTACTTCGAGCTCGCCAAGCGTGCCCTCGACACCAACGGCGTCATGCTGCAGTGGATCGGGCAGCGTTCAGCGGTGGAATACCGCCTGATCATGCGGACGTTCCTCGAGGTGTTCCCCGATGCCACGCTGTGGAACGGCGGGACGCTGATGGTCGGCACACGCCAGCCGCTGCGGCTCGACCGCGCCGCATTCGAGAAGAAGGTCTCCAGCCCACGCACGCGCCGCGCCCTCGCCTCGGTGCAGTTGCACACCTTCGACGCGCTGCTCGGGGCGTTCAGCGCGGATGCCGACGCCATGCGCGCGTTCGTCGGCGACGGCCCGATTCTCACCGACGACCACCCGCGCATCGAGTACCACCGCTCGCTGCCGTCCGGCGGCGGCGAGGCCGACCTGTCCCGCTTCGACGGACGCGGACGCGAGCGCCTGCTGACGAGTGCCGCGGCGCACGTCAGCGACCGGGCAGACTGACCGTGCCCCCGCCTCGTGCCGAGGCCAGCAGCGCGACGAGCGTCTCGGTGTTGTCGAGGCTGTCCTCCAGTGTGACGAGCGGCGGGCGCCCGGTGGCCGCCGCTTCGGCCACATCGTCCACCTCGCCTTGATACAGCGCGGGCCCGGCGACCTCTATGCTCTGCACGTCGTCGCCGCGGATGAGTTCGATGACGTCGCGTTCGTGTGGCTTGAAGGGGCGCGGCACGCGCAGCCGGCCGTCGGTGCCGATGAACTCCATCTCGGTGCGAAACGGCGACTCGAAGCTCGAGACGACCTGCGCGACGATGCCGTCGCTGAACTGCAGTTGCCCGAAGAAGGTCAGGTCGACGCCCCTGTCGCTCCAGGCGGCCGTGCCCTGCACGGCCTGCGGGCGCTGGCCGAGGACCGTGCGAGCGAAGCTCACGGGGTAACAGCCCACGTCCCACAAGCTGCCACCGCCGAGCGCGGGGTCGAAACGCACGTCGTGCGGACGGTCGTGCGTGAAGGTGAAGACGCCATAGACGCCCAATACGCGGCCGATGGCGCCCTCTTCGATGAGCGCGCGGGTGCGGGTGACGACCGGGTGATGCCGGTACATGAACGCCTCGGTGATCACGCGCCCGGTGTCGCGTGCCGCCGCCGCGATCGCCCGGATCTCGTCGGCCGACAAGGCCAGCGGCTTCTCGCAGAGCACGTGTTTGCCGGCGTGCGCCGCCCGAATCGCCAGTTCGGCGTGCAGGCTGTTGGGCACGGGGATGTAGACCGCGTCCACGTCGGGGTCGGCCAGCAGCGCGTCGTAGTCGCCGTAGGCACGGGGGATGCCGTGCTCGGCCGCGTAGGCCTCGGCACGGGCGGCGGTGCGCGAGGCGACGGCCACCAACTGATGGCGTCCGGTCCGGAGCGGCGTCAGCAGCGCCCTGTTGATGCGGGCCACCCCGAGGATGCCCCAGCGGAAGGGAGTGTCGGTGTTGGTCACGGCGGCCATTGTAGCGGCTGGGCATGTATCATCGGGACGTCCGATGTCTTCTGCACGTGTCCTCCCCGAGCGGCCATCGCGGGTGCAACTGCTCGTGACGTGTCTCGTCGATCACTTCCGTCCGGACGCGGCCGAGGGGGCCGTGCGACTGCTCGAGCGTGCCGGTGTGGTGGTGGAGGTGCCCGAGGGACAGACCTGCTGCGGGCAGCCGGCGTTCAACGCGGGCAGTCGTCCTGATGCCCGCGCCATGGCGAGGCACACCATCGAGGTGCTCAGCCGCTCGACCGCGCCGGTCGTGGTGCCCTCGGGATCGTGCGCCGACATGCTCATCCACCATGCGCCCCTGCTGCTTGCCGACGACCCGGAGGCCGGTGTCCGCGCAAGGGCCGTGGCCGCCCGGACCTTCGAGCTGACCGAAATGCTCGTGGACGTCCTCGGCGTGAGCGCCGAGGTGCCTGACGCCACCGGCACGCTCACCTACCATGCCTGCTGCCATGGGCTGCGCGGCCTTGGCGTGGACGCGCAACCCCGGGCGCTGCTCGCATCCGCCAGCGAACGCCTCGTGCCGCTGCCCGAGGCCGACACGTGTTGCGGCTTCGGCGGGCTGTTCGCCGTGAAGCTGCCGGACGTGTCGGGGGCGATGCTCGCGCGCAAGTGTCGGCAGATTGAAACCACCGGCGCTGACACCGTGGTCGTGACCGACGTGAGCTGCGCGATGCACATCCAGGGCGGGCTCGACCGCGCCGGCAGCCGCGCACGCGTGCGTCACATCGCCGAGGTGCTGTCGCCCGCGGAGCCGCAGGAATGACCGCCGCCCCGCTCACGTTCCACCGCCGCGCGCGCGCCGCCATCGACAACGCGAACCTGCAGGAGGCGCTCGACGTCAGCACCAGCCGGATGACGGCTGCGCGGCGACAGGCCTTTGTCGACCTCCAAGACGGCGACGCCATTCGCGACCACGCCCGCCGCATCCGCGCCCACACCATCGCGCACCTGGGCACCTATCTCGACAGGTTCGTCGAGCAGGCGCGAGCGGCTGGCGCGACCGTCACCTTTGCCGCGACGGCGGAGGACGCGTGTGCGTACGTCCGCGACCTGGCACGCGCCCGGGGCGTGAAGCGCGTGGTCAAGTCGAAGTCGATGGTCACCGAGGAAATCGCGCTCAACGACGTGCTCGAAGCCGACGGCGTGCACGTCGTCGAGACGGACCTCGGCGAGTACGTGGTGCAGCTCGACCACGACCATCCGTCGCACATCATCGCGCCGATCATCCACAAGACGCGACGCGACGTCGCTGCCACCTTCCAGCGCGAACTGCACGCCACCGACGCAGAAGTGGCCGACATCCCCGCGATGACGGCCTTCGCGCGGCGCCAGCTGCGGGACGAGTTCCTGGCCGCCGACATGGGCATCAGCGGCGTCAACTTCGCGGTGGCCGATACGGGCAGCATCTGCCTGTGTACCAACGAGGGCAACGGCCGGCTCACCACCACGGCCCCGCCCTTGCACGTCGCCATGATGGGGCTCGAACGCGTCGTGCCGTCGATGCCGGATCTGGCGGTCGTCCTGCAGGTGCTGGCGCGTAGTGCCACGGGACAGCCCCTCACGGTCTACACGAACATCGTCACCGGGCCACGGCGGCCCGACGATCCGGATGGGCCGTCCGACCTGCACATCGTCGTCGTCGACAACGGCCGCAGCCGGCTGCTGCAGACCGACCTCGAGGAGATCCTGTACTGCATCCGGTGCGGCGCGTGCCTCAACGCCTGTCCGGTGTACCAGGAGGTGGGCGGACACACCTATGCGAGCGTGTACCCGGGCCCGGTCGGCAGTGTGTTCACGCCCGGTGCGTTCGGACGGCAAGCCTGGGCCGACCTGCCGCAAGCCAGCAGTCTCTGCGGCGCGTGCCGTGAGGTGTGCCCCGTGCGCATCGACATCCCCCGCATGCTGCTGGCGCTACGCGCCGACTCGATCGCGGCCGGCGAAGGACCGTGGTGGGTGCGACTGGGCCTGCGGGGGTTCAGGCTGGTGGCGACCCGCCCTTGGCTGTTTCGCTTCGTCGGACGGGCCGGTCGTCTGATGCTCCGGCTGCTGGCACGCAAGGGGAAGATCGAAGCGCTGCCAGGTCCGTTGGCCGGGTGGACACAGTATCGGACGTTTCCGCCGATGGCTCGCGAGACGTTCACCGCGCGTCACCGTCGGCGTCAGGGGACGCGGCGATGAACGGGGCGCCTGCGCTGCCGTGGCCTGCGTCTGTGCTTGCCACGCGTACGCCCGTGGACGACGGGCGGATGCCCCATCCTGGCGTGCGCGGCTCGACGGCTGGTACGGCCGGGGACCTCGACGCGCAGGTGGCACGATTCACGGCGGCGTGCGAAAGCGTGGGCGGACATGTGCACCACCTCTCGACGCTTCCCGACATCGTCGCCCTCGTGCGACACGTGTGCGAGGGGCACGCGTCGGCGTCGGTACTCGCGTGGGACGAAGAGCACCTGCCACTGCCCGGTGTCCTCGGGGCACTGAGTCGCGACGGCCTCACGGTGGTGGATGGCACCGTACGTCTCGACGACATCGGCCACGCCCAGGACTTGCGTCAGATGGAAGTGGCCGCCGTCGGCGTGACGGGTGCAACGACCCTGCTGGCCGACACCGGCTCCGTGGTGGTGGCGAGCGGCGCCGGGCGCCCGCGCCTCGCGTCGCTGCTGCCGCCCGTGCACGTGGCCCTCGTGCGCCGCGACCAGCTGGTGCCGTCGCTTGGCACATGGATGGCCGATGACCCGGGGCGCGTGCGCGCATGGGCCAACTGCGTGGCGATCACGGGCCCGAGCCGCACGGCCGACATCGAGATGACGCTGACGCGTGGCGTGCACGGCCCGCGAGCCGTCCATGTCGTCTTCGTCTCATGACCCGAGGGGCGTGGAGTGCACGCGACACGTCGATCCGGGTGGCCGGACTCGTGGTGTCCGCCGCGGGCCTGCTGTTTGCGGCGTGGCTGTTCTCGGTCCAGCCGGCCTCGATCGACGAGATCACGGGCGGTGTGGCGGCCACGGTGGGGGCCTATCGCGTCGATCCCGTGCAGTTCGAAGAGGGCCGGCAGTTCTTCCTCCGCGACCAGTTCCCCGAGGCCAGGGCCGCCTTCGCCCGGGCCGACCCGGCCCGTCGTGACGCCCGGACACAGTTCTACATCGCCTATGCGTTCTACCGCGAAGGCTGGGGACGCGTGTCGCACGACGACGTGCTGTATGCCGAAGGGCTGGCGGCCGTCGATCGGGCCATCGCCGTGGCTCCGGACGGACGCGTCGTGGTGGACGACGATGGACTGACGATGACCACGGCCGATGAACTGCGCGCGGAGTTGCAGCGGGGCCTGACACGCGAGTGGTCCGATCTCAACCCGTTGCGTGTGTTCCGGGGCCGGAAGTGACGACCATCCGCACGACCCTGGCACCCGTCCACGAAGCCTTCACCCTGCCGCTGCTGCAGCTGGCCGTCGTGCTCGGCGGCGGCTTCCGCACGCTGGTGGCCGATGGCAGCTTCGTGTTCCTGCCGCCGCCCCTGATGTCGCTCGTGCTGTCGGTGCTCCTGCTCGGCGCGCTCGTGCGTGCCGGCGTGCTCGTGCCGTGGCTGCTGGTGGGGCCGCACCGCCGTCCGGTGGAGAACGCCTCGGGCGCGATGGTGTGCCTGTTGCTGCTGCTGGCCACCGCGCAGGTCTTCAACTGCCTGACGCCGGAGGCGGGGCTGCTGCAGGTGCTGGCCAACGTGTTCTTCTTGGTGCTGCTGCTCAACACGCTGGCGGCCCGGCCGGGCGGCACGCGGGTGCTGCAGAGCCTGGCGGTGGTCTTCCTCTCGGCCTTCGTCCTGAAGTTCGTGGTGCTCGACGGGCTGTATGCGCCGGCAGGCAGCCTGGCGCAACGCCTGCTCGCGACGCTGCTCGAAGGCATCTCGCTCGGCGCGCTGGGCTACGCGCCGCACGGCGGCGCCACGGGCTACGCCGCGTTCGTCACGGTGCTGGTCTACCTGTTCACTCTGGTGCTGCTGCCGCAACGCGTGCGGCCGTGGCTGATGGCTGCTGCGCCCGCCAGCGACGGATCACTTGTGCCGCAAGATCCGGACGATCGCTGATGAGCGCGTTCACGCCCCAGCCGAGCAGACGCTCCATGTCTGCAGGCAGATCGACGGTCCACACCTGGACGGGCACGCCGGCACGTTCGGCTGCCTCGACGAACCGCCGCGAGACGACGCGCGTGCGGCCGGCACATTCGGGCACCTGCAGGGCCCGAAACGCGGTGGCCGTCGGTGCAAGCCCGACCCAGCTGCGATAGAGGAACCACCGGACCTCCTCACGCGCGGCACTCGTACACGCGTCCGGTTCCGCGTCGCGCACCGCCTGCAGCACACGGCGCGAGAATCCGCCGAAGCACACGCGGTCGAGGGCACGGGCGGCGCGGACGGCGTCGAGCGTGCGGCGTCCGAGTTCGGGGTCGCGGCCCTTCAACTCGATGATGAGCGGGATGCCCGGATACCGCGACAACACCTGCGTGAGTCGGGGCACGCCCTGGCCGCGTCCCATGAAGCGCTGGCCCTCGATGCCGCGGAAATGGAACGTCGCGTCGAGTTGCGCCAGCGCATCGGCGCTGTAGTCCGACACGGGGCCGGCGCCGTTGGTCGTGCGATCGAGGGTCTCGTCATGGTGGACGACGACCACGCCGTCGCGCGACAGGCGCACGTCGAACTCGAGGCCGTCGGCCCCGACCTGAAGGCCGTGATCGAAGGCCAGCAGCGTGTTTTCTGGGCGAAGGGCGGATCCTCCGCGATGGGCAAACGCAAGCACCACACCCTGATACTATCGCCCTATGTCACGACCGACAACGCTCGGCGCCCTCAAGCGAGACGTCGCTGCGGGACACATCGCGCGTCGATCCGTCCGCGACGAACTGCGTGAGAACCTGCTGCGGCGCCTCAAGGACGGCGGGCCGATCTTCCCCGGCATCGTGGGCTACGACGACAGCGTCGTCCCCCAGATCGTCAACGCCGTCCTGTCGCGCCACCACTTCATCCTGCTCGGTCTGCGCGGCCAGGCCAAGAGCCGCATCCTTCGCGCGCTGACGACGCTGCTCGACCCCGAGCTGCCGGTCATCCCAGGCTCCGAGGTGAACGACGACCCGCTGGCGCCGCTGAGCGCCTACGGGCGCCGCCGCGTGGCCGACGAGGGCGACGACCTGCCGATCGAGTGGCGCCCCGCCGACGCGCGCTACGTCGAGAAGCTGGCGACGCCGGACGTGACGATTGCCGACATGATTGGCGACGTGGACCCGATCAAGGCGGCTCGCGGCGGTCTCGATCTCGGCGACGAGTTGACCATGCACTACGGCCTGGTGCCACGCGCCAACCGGGGCATCTTCGCCGTCAACGAACTGCCCGATCTCGCCGGGCGCATCCAGGTTGGCCTGTTCAACATCCTTCAGGAGGGGGACGTCCAGATCAAGGGCTACCCCGTGCGGCTGCCGCTCGATCTCCTGCTGGTCTTCAGCGCCAACCCCGAAGACTACACGGCGCGCGGCAAGATCATCACGCCGCTCAAGGACCGCATCGGCGCGGAAGTGCGAACGCACTACCCTGCGACGCGCGACGCCGGTGTCGCGATCACGACCCAGGAGGCCTGGACGCACCGCGATCAGCACGCCGGGGCGCCTGCCGTGGACGTGCCCGCCTACGTGCGTGACGTGGTCGAGGAAGTGGCGATGCAGGCACGGCTCGATGCGCGCGTGGACAAGCGCTCGGGCGTGAGCCAGCGCCTCCCCATCACGGTACTCGAGACGATGGTGTCCAATGCCGAGCGCCGAGCCGTGCTGAACGACGAGGACGTGGCGGTGCCGCGTGTGTCCGACCTGTATGCCGCGCTGCCCTCGATGACCGGGAAGCTCGAGCTCGAGTACGAAGGCGAACTGCGCGGCGCGGCCCAGATCGCCCACGAGATCATCCGGCAGGCCACGGCCGAGGTGTTCGGTGCGGCGCTCGGGTCGGCCAAGGTGCGGCAGGTCGTCGAGTGGTTCGAGATGGGCGGCTCGCTGCAATTGCACGACACGAGTGCGGCCGCCGAACTGCTCGACAAGGCCGCGGGCGTGCAGGGCCTGCTCGAACTCACCACGCTGCTCGGAGTGCCCGAAGACGCGCCTGCGCCAGTGAAGGCCGCCGCCGTCGACTTCGTGCTCGAAGGCCTCTCGGCGACCAAGGCCATCAGCCGGAGCGACGCGGGCGTCTTCACCCGGGGTGAGCAGCCCGTCCGTCGCCCGCGTGCCGAACGGCGCCGCGAGCGCCAGCGCGCTTCTGACGACGATGACGGCTTCGGGGGGCCGGGCGGCTCGTACTACAACTGAGGGCTGGGCATGAAATACACGTACACCCGGTACGTGCCGGACGAGTTCGAGGGCCTGAGCCTCGACGAGTTGATGGCCAAGCTCTCGGACCTGCTGCTCTCGAGCGGGTTCGACAACCCGTACGCGCCCGACCCCAACGCGCGTGGGCACTCGCGTGAGGACGTGGCCGACGCCATCCTCGACGCGCTACTTCGCGGCGGCCTCCTGCCGCCCGAACAACTCGAGCGCTTGATGGGCGATCCGGCCGACGGCGACGGCCGCACCGCCCTCGAGGATCTCGTGGACCGGCTCATGGAGGGCCTCACGCAGCGCGGCTATCTCGCGCCGCAGCCGGGTAAGGGGCAACTGACCGATGGCCCTGGCGAGACGGGGCGTGACCTGCCACCGGTGACCTTCGAGGTCACCGACAAAGGGCTCGACTTCCTCGGCTATCGCGCCCTGCGCGACCTGCTCGGCTCCCTCGGCCGCAGCAGCGCGGGCCGGCACGACACGCGCGACCTCGCCACGGGTATCGAGGCCGGCGGCGCGGCCAAGCCGTACGAGTTCGGCGACACCATGAACCTCGACGCCGGCGCCACCCTGCTGTCGGCCGTCTCGCGCGCAGGTCTTCCGTCGCCGGGACGAGGGCTCGAGGTCACGCACGACGACCTGCACGTGACGCAGGGCGAATACCAGAGCTCGTGCGCCACCGTCGTGATGCTCGACTGCAGCCACAGCATGATCCTGTACGGTGAAGACCGATTCACCCCGGCCAAACGGGTGGCGCTGGCGCTCGCCAATCTCATCAGGCACCAGTACCCGGGCGACGCCCTCAAGGTAGTCCTCTTCCACGACTCGGCCGAAGAAGTGCCGGTGCAGCACCTGGCGCGCGTGCGCGTGGGGCCCTACTACACGAACACGCGGGAGGGGCTGCGCCTGGCCCGCCGCCTGCTCGAGCGCGAGCGGAAGGACATGCGGCAGATCGTGATGATCACCGACGGTAAGCCCTCAGCGCTCACCACGCCGGACGGCCAGATCTATCGCAACGCGTTCGGCCTCGACCCGTGGGTGGTGTCTGAGACCTTTGCCGAAGTCGCCGCGTGCCGCAAGGCCGGCATCATGGTGAACACCTTCATGCTCGCGCGCGACCCGGAACTAGTGGCCTTCGTCCGCCGCGTCACGAGCATCTGCCGCGGCAAGGCGTACTTCACGACGCCCGTCACGCTCGGCCAGTACGTCCTGATGGACTACATGGACAAGAAGACGCGGACGGTGCACTAGGGAGGGAGCAAGGAGCCAAGGAGCTAAGGAGCTAAGGAGCCAAGGAGCTAAGGAACGAAGGAATCAAGGAATCAAGGAACGAAGGAAGGACGGGAGACGGGAGGGCGGACATTCCCGGACTGGAGCGCAGCAAGTAGTCCGTGGACCGTGGACCGTGGGACCGTGGACTGAGGAGACCGCCCGCATGGCATCCGACAGCAACGCGCCGCCAGACATCGCCCCGCCAGACATCGCCCCGTGGTATGCGCTCGAGGGTGCGGCGCTGCTGCGTACACTGCAAACGGGAGTCGACGGGCTGACGAGCGCAGAGGCCGCGCGGCGGCTGGCACACTACGGCCCGAACGAGTTGCAGGCCTTCGCGCGGACGTCGCCCTGGCACACGCTGGCCGCGCAATTCAAGAACGTCCTCATCGTCATCCTGCTCGTGGCCACCCTGCTGTCGGGGCTGCTCGGGCATGGGCTCGAGGCGGTGGTCATCGCCGTCATCGTGCTGTTTGCCGTGCTGCTCGGCTTCGTACAGGAATACCGGGCCGAGCGTGCGCTCGAGGCCCTGCGTGCGATGGCCGCGCCACTCGGCCACGTGCTGCGGGATGGCATCGAGACAGCCGTCCCCGCCCGTGAGCTGGTGCCCGGCGACGTCGTGTTGCTGCGAGCCGGCGACCGCGTGCCGGCCGACGCACGCCTCATGCAAGCCGTGAACCTGGCCGTGGACGAGGCGGCGCTCACCGGCGAGTCGGCCGCCATCACCAAGACGGCCGACACGCTCGAGGGAGCCGACCTCGGCATCGGCGACCGCCTCAACATGGTGCATGCCGGCACGTTGGCCACCTACGGACGCGGCCAGGCCGTGGTCGTGGCCACGGGCATGGCCACCGAATTCGGGCGTATCAGCCAACTGGTGCAGACGGTCGAAGCCGGCCGCACCCCCCTCCAGGAGAATCTCGACAGACTCGGCTCGACGCTCGGCAAGGCCGCACTGGTCGTCGTGGCCCTCATCGTGGCCGCCGGGCTGTGGCGCGGGCTGCCGCCCCTCGACATCTTCATCTTCGGCATCGCGCTGGCGGTCGCAGTCGTGCCCGAAGCGCTGCCAGCCGTGGTCACCATCTCGCTGGCCATCGGCGTGCGGCGCATGGTCAAGCGGCAGGCACTCGTCCGCCGCCTTCCCGTCGTCGAAACGCTCGGCAGCACCTCCGTCGTCTGCACGGACAAGACCGGGACCCTGACGCGGAACGAGATGACCGTCCGGCGCGTCGTGACGGCCGACGCCAGCGTCGAGGTGACGGGTGTTGGGTACGCACCCACGGGCACCGTCGTCGGCACGGACAACGTGGCGGCTCCCGGCGCATCGGTGTCCGAGGTTCTGCGCGCGGGCGTGCTGGCGTCCGATGCCCGCCTCGTGCAGGTGGAGGGCCAGTGGCGGATCGAAGGCGACCCGACAGAGGGCGCACTCGTCGTGGCCGCGGCCAAGCTCTCGCTCGACCAGGCCACCCTCAACCGCGACACGCCACGCGTCGGCGAGATTCCCTTCAGCTCGGAACGTCGCCGCATGACGACGCTGCATGACGATGGCGGACGCAGGACCGCATACTCCAAGGGTTCTGCCGACATCCTCCTCGACGACTGCACGACCGAATGGCGGCACGGTTCGGAGGCGGTCCTGACGGACGAGCGCCGCCACCAGTGGCTGGAGACGGAGCGTGCACTGGCGGCTGACGGCCTGCGGGTGCTGGCCCTCGCACGGAAGCGCGACGTCGTTGCCGAAGATGCCGAGCGCGCGATGACCTTCCTCGGGCTCGTGGCGATGATGGACCCGCCGCGACCCGAGGCCGCCGCGGCCGTGCACACCTGTCGCGATGCTGGCATCACGCCCGTGATGATCACCGGGGACCATCCGCTCACGGCCAGGGCCATCGCCGACGAAATCGGGCTGCTCGCCGGGCGTGCCGTAGTGTCCGGCGCGGAGCTGACGGCCATGAGCGATGGCGACCTCGAGGCGCGGGTGGGCGACATCGGCGTCTACGCGCGGGTGTCCCCCGCCGACAAGCTGCGAGTGGTCGCGGCCTGGCAGGCGCGGGGCGAGGTCGTGGCCATGACCGGCGACGGCGTCAACGACGCGCCGGCGCTGAAGAAGGCCGATGTCGGCATCGCGATGGGCATCACGGGCACCGACGTCAGCAAGGAAGCCGCAGGCGTGACGCTGCTCGACGACAACTTCGCCACCATCGTTGCCGCCGTGGACGAAGGCCGCATTGTCTTCAGCAACATCAAGAAGTACCTCACGTTCCTGCTGTCGTCGAACGTAGGCGAGATCCTGCTGATGGCCGGGGCCGCGCTTGGAGGCCTGCCGCTCCCACTCACGGCCGTCCAGATCTTGTACGTGAACCTCGCCACCGATGGCCTGCCCGCGCTGGCGCTGGCGGTCGATCCTCCGGAACCAGACCTGATGTCCCGGCAGCCGCGCGATCCGAGGGCCGGCATCTTCACGAGGCCGCTCGTCATCCTGCTGATGGTGGGAGGCGTGTGGTCCGCACTCATGAACGGCGGCCTGTTCGTCTGGCTGCTGCACTCCGGGCGCGCCCTGTCCCACGCCATGGCCCTGACGTTCGTCTCGCTGGTCCTCATTCAGTTCTTCAAGGCCTACAACTACCGCTCGGACCGCTTCTCCGTCCTGCGACGTCCGTTCGCCAACCGATGGCTCAACATGGCCGTGGGTTGGGAACTGGCGCTGCTCGTAGCGGTGATTTACGTGCCGTGGCTCCAGGGCCCGTTCGGCACGTTCGGCTTCACATGGCACGACTGGCTGCTCGTCATCGGACTCTCCAGCACCATCGTGCCGGTCCTCGAACTGACCAAGTGGATGGAGCGTCGCGGCCTGTTCGGCGCACTTCGCTAGCCGTACCCCTGTCTCTTCAATGCTGCCGCTCTTTCCCCTCCCGAACGTCGTCCTGTTTCCTAAGGCCTTCCTACCGCTGCACGTCTTCGAGCATCGGTATCGGGCCATGGTGCGCGACGTGCTGCATGGCGACCGACGCATCGGCATGGTGGTGTTGCGTCCCGGATGGCAGGCCGCGGCCGTGCCGCCGGTGTACGCCACCGGGTGCGCCGGCACCATCGTGCAGCACGAGGAACTGCCGGATGGCCGCTACAACATCGTGCTGCGTGGGACACGCAAGTTCAGCGTCCGCACCGAACGGCTCACGCGGCCGTACAGGGAGGCGGAAGTGGACTGGATGGACGAAGTGGCCGCAGGCGCCGACGTGCGTCGGCTGCGCGAGCTTCGACACCGGCTCGATGCGTTGCTCTTCCCGGTGGTAGCACGCGGTGAAGCTCGCGTGCCCTCCGGCATCGCCGATGATGAACTGGTGAACGCGGTCAGCCAGGGCCTCGATATCGACATCGTGGAGAAACTGGCGCTGCTCGAGAAGCCGGATGTCGTGACCAGGGCCCTCGTCCTCATCGAGCGTCTCGAACGTCTCTGGCTCGAACGGGATCGGCCCGGCGGCCCGACCCATTGAGGCGACATGGCCGTCATGTCTGGTCGCGTCCGGGTGCTGTTCGACTCGCTGCGGGGCAGCTACTGGCTGGTCCCCGCCCTCATGGTGGCGGCAGCGGTGCTGCTGTCGGTCCTGACCAGTTCGCTCGACCTGCACATCGTGCCCGACACGCGCGGGCCGTGGGGCCGCTGGATGAGCACGGCCGGACCCGAGGGCGCCAGAGCCGTGCTGACCACCATCGCCGCGTCGATGATCACACTGGCGAGCCTCTCCTACTCGCTGACGCTCGTGGCGCTGACGCTTGCCGCAGGACAGTACGGGCCTCGACTGCTGCGCACGTTCATGCGCGACCGCGTGACGCAGGTGGGTCTCGGAGCGTTTCTGGCGACATTCGTGTTCTGTATCGGCGCCCTTCGTGGCGTGCGCTCCGACGGCGAGACGTCAGTGGTGCCTCATGTCTCCGTGGCAGCCGCCACCACGATGGCCGGACTCTGTCTGGCCTACCTCGTGTACTTCATCCACCACGTCGCCTCGTCCATCAATGCCACCTCCGTCGTAGCGGCCGCGAGTCGTGAATTGATGGCGTCACTGGGCGATGCGCGGGCCGAACGGCCGCGAAAGGACGACGTCGCCCCGCAGCCGGGCCCCCCGCCCGGCGCCGTGCCGGTGCACGCGCGGTCCACGGGCTACGTGACGGTGGCCGACCACGAAGGCCTGGTCTCAATAGCGGAGGCGTGCGACGGGCAGATGTGGGTCGACGTGCGGCCAGGCGATTTCGTCGTGGAAGGCGACGTCCTGGCACGCCTCGCCTGCCGCGAGGGCAAGCCGCCTCTCGACGATGTGCGCCGCGCCCTGGTGCTCGGCGCCGAGCGCACGATGATCCAGGACGTCGAGTTCGGCGTCGTACAACTCGTCGAAGTTGCGCTGCGGGCCCTGTCACCGGGCATCAACGACCCGTTCACCGCGATAGCCTGCGTCGACCGCCTCAGTGCCGCGTTGATCGCGATGGCCGGACGTCCGCCCGCGACCACGGTCCTGCGTGACGGCAGCGGAACGCGCCGGGTCACTCGTCTGCGTGTCGAGTCGTTCGACGGGGCCCTTCGTGCGGCGATGGACCCGCTGCGACAGGCCGCGCGGACGCAGGTGGCGGTCCAGATTCGCCTGGTGGAGGCACTGGCCCGCATCGGCGCCGCCACGCGCAACGTCGTGCAGGCTGGCGCCGTACGGCGTCAGCTCGAGATGATCGCGCGAAGCGCACGCGAGGCGATTCCCGAGCCGCTCGACGTCGACGACGTGTGCGCACGTGTGGACGAGGCCTTGGCGGGGCTCGCGCGCGCCCGCCACGACGACGATGTCACTTAGCCAGCTGGAGGAACTCGGCGCGTGTGCGCGCGTCGCTGCGGAACGACCCGAGCATTGCACTGGTGACCATGGACGAGTTCTGCTTCTCGACGCCCCGCATCGCCATGCACAGGTGGGTGCCCTGCATGATCACGCCGACCCCGAGCGGGTCGATGGTCTCGCGAATGCACTCGGCGATCTCGTTGGTCAACCGCTCTTGCACCTGCAGCCGACGGCTGAACACATCGACCAGTCGCGGAATCTTGCTGAGTCCGATGACCTGCGTCCGCGGGATGTAGGCGACGTGACACTTGCCGAAGAACGGCAGCAGGTGATGCTCGCAGAGACTGTAGAAATCGATGTCCTTCACGATCACCATCTCAGT
>JAEZDP010000353.1 GCA_023418055.1 Acidobacteriota bacterium | reverse complement strand
AGGCGATGGTACGCGCACTCGACCTCCTGGCACCAGGGAAGCAGCCATGGCCCAGGTAGCGCGGGCCCTGGTGAATTCAGCCCGACGCGCCGGCCGTGCCCACCGCGGGCCAGCCGTCCACCCCCGTCGCCTGCTGCACGCCCCGCAGGATGGCGTGGGCCGCGGCATCGGCCGCAACCGCACCCAGCGCGGTGAGCGACGCAGGGCTCTTCAGGCGATTGGTGGACACGGCCAGCACCTGATCGCCATCGCCCTGCGTGTGGTAGGGCCGCACCGCCCGCGACGCGCCGGTGTTGGCCATCATGGCCAGCTTGGTGAGGCTGGTCTTGTCGAGGGCCACGTTGGTGGCGATCACCGTCACGGTCGTCGCCCTGAAGGGTTCATCGTCGAGGCGGAGGTCGGCGCGCGGACGGGCCTCGAGGTCTCCACGCAGCAGGGCCATGCTGTCGGCAAAGGTACCGTCGGGCCGGCGCGCACCGGCGACGATGCGCCCCGAGCGCCAGTCCACGACGTCGCCCGCGGCGTTCACCACCGACAGGGCCGCGACGACGACGTCGCCCGCGCGGATGGCGACGGTGCCCACACCGCCTTTCATGCCGGTGAGCCCTCGCGATCGGAACATCTTGCCGACCGTGGCGCCGGCCCCCACGCCAACGCTGCCCTCGGCGACGGGCGTGGCGGCGGCCGCCTTGCACGCCTGGCGTGCGGCGTCCGCATCTGGCCGGATTCTGCCGTCGCCGAGCGACAGGTCGTCGATGACGGCGCCCACCACGATGGGAATGCGCACGTTGGGCACCCCCCAGTCGTAGCCGGCACCCGTTTCCTCGAGATGGGCAACGACCCCGGACACGGCGCCGAGCCCCATGGGGCCGCCGCCCGTCAGCAGGATGCCGTGAATGCGTTCGAGTGGACTTACGGGTTGCAGCATCACGCCCATCGATTCGCCGGGTGCGGAGCCGTCGTAGTCGACTCCGGCCGAGGCCGGTTCATCGAAGAGGATGACGGTGCATCCGGTGGGCCGGCGCGGGTCGGTGAAATGGCCGACCCGGATGCCCTCGACGTCGGTCAACGATCCGGGGATCGCGGATCGCGGATCGCGGATCGCGGATCGGGGATCGGGGATCGCGGATCGGGAAGGCGTCGCCGGCTGCTGGTGCGCAGACGTGCGGGTGGGAAGTGCGAGCCCGGCCAGGGCGACGGCCAGGCCGCGGGCGATGTTTCGGCGGCTCGAGTCGACAGACATGCCCGCCAGTCTAATGGTGTATCCTTTTCTGTCGCGGTTTCCTGTTCGAGACCGCTCCCGTCGGGGTGAGGTGGCCGAGAGGCTTAAGGCGGCGGTTTGCTAAACCGTTGTAGGGGCTAAAACCTCTACCGAGGGTTCGAATCCCTCCCTCACCGCCAGCCTTCGCGCGCCCTGCGGCGCTCCGGCTGGCAAGCCACTGCGCTGGAACGCGGCCCCGGCCGGCAGGCCCGGCGCCTTCCGTGCCTCGGCCAGTAGAGTTTCCGATCCCGATCCCGATCCCGATCCCGATCCGCGATCCCCGATCCGCGATCCGCGATCCGCGATCCCCGATCCGCGATCCGTTATCCTGAGTCTTCCACCATGCGTGTCCGATTTGCGCCATCCCCCACCGGCTACCTGCACGTGGGCGGTGCGCGCACCGCGTTGTTCAATTGGCTGCTTGCGCGTCGCCACGGGGGCACCTTCGTCCTCCGTATCGAAGACACCGACGTCGAGCGTTCGTCCGACGAGATGGTCACGGGCATTCTCGACGGCCTGCGCTGGCTCGGGCTGACGTGGGACGAGGGCCCAGGCGTCGGCGGCCCCCATGGGCCCTACTTCCAGTCGCAGCGGCTCGATCGCTACCGGATGCTCGCCCACGAACTCGTGCGTGCCGGGCATGCCTACTTCGACTACCGCACGGCGGAGGAGACGCGCGCGCTGCGCGCCGCGGCTGACGCCGGCGCTGTCGCGGACACGTCCGATGCGCTCGCCAACACGTCGCTGGTGCTCTCGCCCGAAGACGTCGGCCGACGCGAGGCCGCCGGCACGCCCCGGGCCATCCGCTTCCGCGTGCCCCGCGAAGGCGTCACGTCCTTCACGGATGTCGTGCACGGCGAGGTGCACTTCTCGAACGCGCAGCTCGAAGATTTCGTCCTGCTGCGATCCGACGGCCATCCCACCTACCACCTGAGCGTCGTGGCCGACGATGTGGACATGGCGATCTCGCATGTGGTGCGTGGGGACGACCACATCTCGAACACACCGAAACACGTGCTCATCTACCAGGCGATGGGCATGCCGGTGCCCGTGTTCGCGCACGTGCCGCTCATCCTCGGCCCCGACAAGAAGCGTCTGAGCAAACGGCATGGCGCGACGTCGGTCATGGAGTACGCGCGTGAGGGCTTCGCACCCGAAGCCCTCGTCAACTTCCTGGCGCTGCTCGGCTGGTCGCCGGGCGACGACTCGGAACTCCACGAGGCCGACGACCTCATCGCGCGCTTCAGCCTCGAGGGGATCTCGACCGGTGATGCGGTCTTCGACGCCAACAAGCTCGAGTGGATGAACAACCAGCACCTCATGCGCATGAGTGACGAGCGGCTGGTGACCCTTGTGCGTCCCTGGCTCGTCGAGGCCGGACTCTGGACCGAGGCCTTCGACGCCGATCGCCGGGCGTGGCTGCTGGCGGTGCTCGCGCTGCTGCGCCCCCGCGCCCGACGGCTCGGCGATTTCGTGGACGGCATTCGCCCGTTCGTCACAACCGTCGCCTACGATCCGGCCGCCGTGAGCAAACATCTGACGGGCGCCACGCTGCCGCTGCTGCGCGTGGTGCGCGATGCCCTCGTGAGCCTTCAGACCTTCGATGCTGCCTCGCTCGAGACGCTGGTCAGGGCTGAAGCCGAACGTGCCGGCACAAAGGCCGGCACTCTCATTCACGCCCTGCGCGTGGCCCTCACCGGACGGACCGTCAGTCCCGGCCTGTTCGACGTGATGGCGCTGCTCGGGCGAGATCAGGTGGTCCGTCGCCTCGACGAGGCGGTCGGCCTCGTCCCCAGTCTCGGGTGAGCCGACCGACCTGCACCGATGCGCGCCGCCGATCTCCACCGCCAATCGTTCGACGTCCTCATCGTGGGCGGCGGCATCATCGGGGCCGGCGTGGCGCGCGACGCGGCCAGGCGCGGCCTGTCGGTGGCGCTCTTCGAACAGGCTGACTTCGGCAGCGGCACCACCGCAGGGTCCACACGGCTGATCCACGGTGGCCTGCGATATCTCGAGATGTACGACTTCGCGCTCGTTCGTCTCGACCTGCGCGAACGCGAGATCCTGCTGCGCATCGCTCCGCACCTGGTGACGCCCCTGCGCTTCCTGCTGCCGTTCTATCGGCAGTCGGCGTTCACGCGCGTCAAGATGCGCGCGGGCATGTGGCTCTACGACCTGCTCAGCTATGACCGCAGCCTCGACGGCCACGCGATGCTGACGCAGGCCGAGGCCCTTGCCGCAGAACCGAGGCTGACGCCCGACGGACTGCAGGGCGCTGCGAGCTACTCCGACGCGCAGGCCTCGCTGCCCGAGCGGCTGTGCCTCGAGAACATCCTCGACGCGCAAGCCCACGGCGCCATGGCCTGCAACTACGCGCGCGTGGTGGGATGCACGACGCGCAACGGGCGCATCGCGGGACTGCGCGTCAACGACCTCATCGCCCAGCGCGAGATCGAAGTCAACGGGCGCGTCGTCGTCAATGCGTCGGGCCCGTGGTTCGACAGAGTCGCCGGCGTGCTCACCGACGCCCCGGGGCGGATCCGCACCACGAAGGGCATCCACCTGGCCTGCCCCAATCCGCCAGCGGCGGCGCTGGCGCTGCCCTCGGCCGTCGATGGACGACTGACCTTCTTCCTGCCCTGGCTCGGATATGCGTGGATCGGCACCACCGACCTCGACTTCGACGCCGACCCGTCCGACGTGCGTGCGACACGAGACGAAATCGACTACCTGCGCGACTCGGTGACGCCATTTGTCGGTGAGACCGGCCCCGTGCGCTTCACCAACGCCGGTGTGCGTGCGCTGGTGCGCGACGATGGCAGCGAGTCGTCGGTGTCGCGTGCGCACCGCGTCGTGGCGGAACACGACCCGGCCGGCCTCATCTCGGTCCTGGGAGGCAAGCTCACCGGCTTTCGCGCGATCGCCGAGGACGTCACCAATCGCGTCTGCCGTCTGCTCGACGTCGGCACGCGCGGGACGACCGACCAGGCCATGTTGCCGGGGGCACGGAATGCCTTCGACCCCCTGCCGGTCCTCCCGGGCCGTCCGGCCTCGCTCGTCGAACACCTGCGCGCGCTGCTCGGCGGACGTGCGCGTGGCGTGCTGGCGCTCGCGCAGGACCACCCCGATCTTGGCGCGCCGCTCTGTGACGAGGCCCCCGACATCGCCGCACAGGTCGTGTTCGCCGTGCGTGAGGAGTCGTGCGAGCGCGTGGTCGACTTCCTCTTCCGCCGCACCCGGCTGGCCTTCACCGACCACCGCGGCCGAGGCGCCGTGGCGAGGGTGGCGGCCCTGATGCGCGAGGAACTCGGCTGGTCCGACGCGCGGCTGGTCGAAGAGATGGCCATGGCGCGAGCCGCCATCGACGCCACCGACCCGGCCGAGGCCCTTCCATGAGGCGTACCGTCACGGGGCGCCTGGTGCTCGACGTGACCGGACCTGCCGATCTCGTGTTGTCACTGGCCGTGGCGGAAGGACCTGCTCACGTCGACGAAGCCCTCGTGGTGGCATCCGGCGGACGTCCGCTGCCCGTGGAACAGGTCGCGGCGCGTCACCGCGGCCGCATCCATCGGGTGCGGGCAGAGGCAGGGCAGGTGACCATCGACTACCGCGCAGTTGTCGAGGGACGAGCGGAGCCCCTGGCGGTTTCGCCCGCCGACCTCATCGAGTACCTCCGGCCGAGTCGCTACGCGGAAGCCGACAAGTTGATGGCGTTTGCCACCGACCAGTTCGGCCTGCTCGAGGGCAGCGCGCTCCTCACCGCGGTGGTGGACTGGGTGGCCTCGCGCGTCGCGTACGTCCGTGGGTCCAGCGGGCCCACCGACGGCGCCATCGACACGCTGCTCACCCGACGCGGCGTCTGCCGCGACTTCGCCCACCTCGTCATCGGCATCCTGAGAGCGAGGGGCGTGCCGGCTCGACTGGTCGCCGTGTACGCGCCTGGCCTCGACCCCATGGATTTCCACGCCGTCGTGGAAGCGTGCGTCGACGGCGCCTGGCAGGTCGTGGACGCGACGCGGCTGGCGCCGCGAGCCACCCTCCTGCGCATCGCCACCGGGCGGGATGCTGCCGACACCGCCTTCCTGTCGAACTACGGTGCAGACGTTGTGCTCTCGGAGATGGAGATCACCGCGACGAGCGAAGGCGACCTGCCGATGGACGATGGGTCGCTGGCGATGTTGGGATAACCGGCCCGTTCGTCTCAGAGCGTCGGGGCGGTCTGCGAGCGCGCTGCAGGTACACTCGGCGCGTGATGCGCGACAGGTGCCTCGCAGTCGTGGCAAGCCTGGCTCTGCTGCCGGCCGGCTGTGCAGTCCCGGCCTCGCCGCAGGCCGATCTGGTCATTCTCGGTGGGCCCGTGATCACGCTCGACCCGTCGCTGCGACGCGTGGAGGGGGTTGCCGTTCGTGACGGACGGCTGGTCGTGGTGGGGTCGGAAGCCGAGGTGCGAGCCGCAGCCGGTCCGGACACCACGGTCGTCGATCTCGGCGGACGCGTGCTGCTGCCGGCGTTTCACGACGCGCACGTCCATCCGGTGAGCGCAGGTGTGGAACTATCGCAGTGCAACCTCAACGACCTGCTGACGGCCGAGGCGGTGCTCGAAGGCGTGGCGCGCTGCGTGGGCGAGCAGCGCGGCCGTCCCTGGCTGGTCGGCGGCGGTTTCGTCCTCACCGCGTTCCCGGGCGGCATGCCCAGCCTGCAGGCGCTCGATCGTCTCACGGGCGGCCAGCCGACGGCGCTCAGTTCATCCGACGGACACACGCTCTGGGTGAACACGGCGGCCCTGCGCGTGGCTGGCATCACGCGCGAGACGCCAGACCCTCCAGCCGGCCGCATCGAGCGCGATGGCGCCGGCGAGCCGACAGGCGTGCTACGCGAGTCGGCGGCGGGCCTCGTGGGACGCCATGTGCCTGCTCCGACACCAGCGGAGTACGAAGCGGGGCTCGTGCGAGCACTCGCGATGATGGCGCGCGTCGGCATCGTGTCGTTTCAGGAAGCCAACGCCGATCCCGCCATGGTGGACACCTACAGGAGCCTGGCGCGGGACGGACGGCTGACGGCGCGCGCTCGTCTGGCGCTCGGTGTGGATCCCACGACGGGGCCCGACCAGGTGGACGGACTCGTCGCGTTGCGTGACGGCGTCGTCGAGCGCGGAGTCGTGGCAGGGTCCGCGAAGCTCTTTCTCGACGGCGTCCTCGAAGCGGGCACAGCCGCGCTGCTCGAGCCCTACGTGCCCCTGCCCGGCGAACACTCCACCGACGCCGCAGGAACAGCGAGCGGGCTGGCGACCTTCACCGATGCGGCGCTGACGACGCTCGTCGCGCGACTGGACGGCGAGGGCTTCCAGGTGCACATGCACGCCATCGGCGACCGTGCGGTCCGTCAGGGGCTCGATGCGGTGGAGGCCGCGGTTGCCGCCAACGGTCCGCGTGACCGGCGTCACCATCTCGCGCACATCCAGCTGGTGCACCCGGCCGACCTCCAACGGTTCGCGTCGCTGGGGGTCGTCGCGAACATGCAGCCGCTGTGGGCCTTTGCCGACGCCTTCATCACCGATCTCACCGAGCCGCGGTTGGGCGCCCAGCGGTCGCAGCATCTCTACCCGTTTGCGTCGCTGCAACGATCGGGGGCGCGTCTGGCCGGTGGCAGCGACTGGTCGGTGACCTCCGTCAACCCGTGGCACGCCATCCAGGTGGCCGTCACCCGCAGGGACCTCGAGGCGTCTGCCGACGATCCTGCCTGGCTGCCCGAGGAGCGCCTCGACCTCACCACCGCGCTGCAGGCCTACACCAGCGGCGGTGCCTACGTGAACTTCGAGGACGACGTGAGCGGGGCCATCACCGTCGGCCGGTTCGCCGATCTCATCGTGGTCGATCGCGACCCCTACGCCGTGGCCGCACACGACCTGCATCGCCTGCAGGTGTTATGGACGTTGAAGGAAGGACGCGAGACGTTTCGCGCGGAGTCCTTCACGCCCTGATGGCCAACTGGATTCAGGAGGACATTGTTGCGCACGCTCGACCTTGATGAGGCACAGGCTGTCGCCTGGGACGCAATCGTGGTGGGGACCGGTCATGGCGGGGGAACCCTCGGGTATCTGCTCGCCCAACAGGGCTGGAAGGTGCTCTTCTGCGAGCAGGGCGACGAGCCGCGCTCCGACTTCGTGTTCTCGTCGCGGGGCAGGTTCAAGCAGGCCATGGTGGGCACCGGACTCGGAGGGTCGTCGAGTTGGTATGGCATGGCCATGCAGCGCTACCGCGAGTGGGAGTTCGACGCGTCGCTGCGGCCGGAAGGCGAGCGCCATCATCCGTCGTGGCCGCTCACGGCGCTCGACCTGCAGCCGTACTACGAGCAGGTGGAACGGCTCTATCGCGTCAGCCATGGTCCAGCGCTCAGTCCGCCCAACGCCGAGTTGTTCGAGCACCTGCGGCATCGGCCCGTCCACTGCTCGCGGCTGCCGCTGGCCTGCGACTTCGTGGACGCATGTACCGAATGCCAGGGCGCGCTGTGTCCACAGCCCTGCAAGAACGATGTGGTTCGCACCTGCATCCGGCCGGCGGTCGAGACGCTGGCCGCGCAGGTGCTGCTCAACTGCCGCGCAAAGGCCTTCGGCGGTGACGGGGCGCGGGTCACGCATCTCGACGTGCTGAGGAACGGCGCCGCCGGACGACTGCGCGCGTCCAGCTTCTTCCTCGCGGCAGGCGGGCTCCATTCGCCTGGCGTGCTGCAGCGATCGCACGAGTGTCTCGAGCATTCGTCGTCTCCAGGCAGGAAGTTGGTCGGGCGCGGGTTGATGCGGCATTTCGTGGATCTCGTGGTGGTAGACACGCACGCGCGGTTCGACCGCGAGTTGCGCAAGCAGTTGCGCTTCGATCTCGACGAGCCACCCGGCGCGCACGTGCAGTCGTTCGGGCCGCCGCCGACGCGCACGCAACTCGAGGGCAAGATCGGCCGTATGCTGCCGGCGTTCTGCTCGTGGCTCGGCATTCCCCGCCACGCCGCACGGCAGGTCCATCGTGGCCTGGCCGACAAGCCGATTCTGGCGCTCATCGTCGAGGACTTCGCACGCGAGGAGAACTGCGTGGTGCAGCACGCGGCAGGACACATCGAGGTGCACTTCTCGATGAGCGCCGACGACCGCCGCCGGGTGACGCAGGCGCGGCGACGTTTGCGCGACGTCCTGGCGCCCTACCGCACCCGCGTGCTGAAGTCGGCAGACGACAACGAGATGCTGGCTCACGCCTGCGGCACATGCCGGATGGGCGAGGACCCCGCCACGAGCGTGGTGGACCCCGAGGGGCGCGTGCACGGCATACGCAACCTGTACGTGGCCGATAGCTCGGTGTTTCCGACGAGCGGCGCGGTCAACCCGGCGCTGACGATCGCGGCGCTCGCAGCGCGTATGGCGGCGCGCTGCGTCCGGCCGTAGTGCCGTCGCCGACGGGGGTGTTGCAGGCCCGTGCGCCGCCGTGGCCTGGGCCCGATTGCGGCACTTGCTCTGCGCCATAAACGGGTTCATGCTTGCCGCTGGCACACTCCCTCCCCAGCCACGAGTACGACTGCCGACGCGTACCACGCAGCGCCGCCCACCCGTGTCGCGGCGGCGTGGCCCACAGTTGTGCCCGCGAGCCGCGGCAGCACGGACGTACACGCTGAGATCGGGGGCGCCATGTTTCGCAGAACGTTCCGCTGCCTCGTCCTTCTGCTGCTCGTACCGCTTGCCGACACACGGGCGGTCACCCTCACGC
>JAEZDP010000273.1 GCA_023418055.1 Acidobacteriota bacterium | reverse complement strand
TCGCCGACGCCGCTGCCCACGTGGGGGCCTTCGAGTCGCTGGTGCACTATGAGCGCACCGACGCGCTCACGTCGCTGTGCTCACGCGACGTGGACCTGCTGCTGGTGGCCGGCGTGGACGAGCCGGCCGTCCGCGCGGCCGTTCAGCACGCCGCCGCCACGCTGCGCCCTGGAGGGCAACTCATGATGACGGACACGCGCGGCCGGCGGATGGGGGACGCCGATCTGGCTGAACTCGCCCGCGCGTATGGTTTGCTGTCCGGCAAGATGGACCGCGACTGGCCAGGCTGGGCCGTCGGCCGGACCAGCGTGTGCATCTTCAGGAGACCTTGACGTGTCCACACCCACTTACCCGTCCAACGTCCTCGGTCAGCTCGGCGCCCGTGCCGTGTGGCTGTGGGGCACCGGCAGCCTGGCCGCGGCCACGCACACGCGCCTGGACGGACGGTTCGCGGTCGCAGGCGTGATTCATGGCAGGGGCCCGGCGCCCGGCCCGACGTGGCACGGGCTTCGAGTGGCGGCTCCGGACGACGTCCTGACGCCGGAACTCCCCCGCCCCTTCGTCGTGGTCTGCTCGATGTACGTGCATGAGATCGGTGCAGACCTCGAGCGTCGGGGCTTTCGCCGGGGCATCGACTGGTGCGCGGCGGGCGATGTGGCCCTCGAGCCAACCGATCGGCGGCTCACCGCACAGATCGAACGATGGCGAGAGATGCTGACCCGCCCCTCGGGCGTCCACGTCGGCGACCTGGCGCAGTTCGACGATGCGTTCTGGCTGTGGCTCAACACCCAGATGCCAGGTGCCGACGTCAGCGGTGGACTGGTACCGCCGCTGCCTGCCGAAGAGATTCAGGAGCGGCTCACGGGGGCGGCCGGTGGCACCAGCCTCACGCACGGCTTCAACCAGTACCGGCTGATGCGCCAACTGGCACGCGAGGCAGGGGTGGATTTCTCGCATGTCGATCGCCTGCTGGACTTCGGCTGCGGCTACGGTCGCATGGTGCGGTTCTTCAGGAAGGACGCCCCACAGGCAGACGTGGTCGGCGTCGACGTCAGTGCCATGCTCGTGGAGTGGTGCCGCGCCCACCTGCCCTTCGGCACCTGGCACCTGGTCCCGGCGCTGCCTCCTACGGACCTGCCCACGGGCCATTGCTCGCTGGTGGTGTCGTTCTCGGTCTTCACTCACCTCTCGGAGGTCAGTCACCTCGCGTGGCTCGAGGAAATCCATCGGTGGCTGGTGCCCGGCGGCGTCGCGGTCGTCACCCTCTGGACGCATCCGTCTGCCTCGCGCCCGTACCACGAGCCGCATTTTCCTGATTTCGACGCCCTCATCGCCGACTTCGACGATGGACGCTTCAGCTTCAGCAACCTGCGTTATGGCGCGACGGCGACGTATGGGGAGGCCTTCGTGCCGCGGGCCTGGGTCGACCGCGTGTGGACGCGGTGGTTCGACGTGGTGGGCTGGCTGGAACACCATCCCGACTCGCCTTCGCAGACCCATGTGGCCCTGCGCCGGCGGTGAGCGCGTACCCGCCCTTCACGGATGCCCGGCCAGCGCCGCTCGGGCGGCCTGATGGTCGGGCAGCACCTCGAGGCAGCGTACGAGGTGATCGTGCGCGGCCGTGAACGCCCCCTGACGCCTGAGGATCATCGCCGAGTGGTAGTGCGCGCCGCCACGGAAACCAGGCGACACCCCCGCCGGGTCGAGGCGCAGCAGCGCCGAGAATCCCTTCAGCGCCTCGTCATCGTGCCCGAGTGCTGCCGACAGCGACGCCGCCATGTAGCTGGCCATCAGCCACCGCTGCGTGTCGTGCGAGGCCGCCATCGCCGGCAGCAGTGACGACACCACCCGCAACGCCTCGTGCGGCCTGGCCGCCGACCGTAGTGCAGCGGCGTAGGCCAGGGCGTCAGCGAAGTGCGCGGGCGGCACGTCGAGAGCGTCCGGCGTCGCCGACTGGCCGAACGCCACCTCGGCCAGCCGCACGTGCAGCGCCGCCAGTTCCTTGGCTGACGGCCGCTCCTGCAGCGACCGCTCTGCGTCGGCAAGCGCCAGCTCCGTGGAGACGAGCGCCTGCTGATGATGGCCCACTTGCTGCTCGAGGACGCCGACGCGCTGGCGCAGCGCGTCGAGGGCGCTGTCGCGTGCCGAGACCTGTGCCACGAGCGCAGACACGATCGCGGGTATGTCGTGTGGCGCACGTCCCTCGACGTGGTGCGGGGCAGTACCGGGCTCGTCGTGGCGCGCGCTCAGGAGCGCGTCGAGGGCACGCAGCAGATGTGGGTCGTCCAGGCGGAGTTCCGGATCGTCGTTGGTCATCATCGTCAGAATCGGCGTGGGGCGGCCAGCCTGGCACGCGACGTCAGCAAGCAGGACGCCCATCGCATGCACGTCCGAGCTGTTCATGCGGAGCGCAAAGCCTTCGGGGGTGAAGACGGGCAGCCCGGGCGCAGTGGCCCACCCGAAATCGAGCAGCACCGGGCGTCCGTTGCAGACGAGCACGTTGTCACGGTGGATGTCGCGATGCGCGATGGCGGCATCGTGCAAGGCGACGAGGATGTCGAGGCAGGCCGCGACGAACGGCTGCCACGTCGCGTCGGACGCGGCCACGATGGGCGCCGCGACGTCGAAGGCGTCGCCCTCGACCTTCGCGAGCGTCAGCGTGGACTCACCGGTGGCGTCGTCCACGGCGAGCACCGCTGGAACCGCAGCACCGGTCAGGCGCTGCAGTACTCGCCCCTCACGCGAGGCCATCGTGCCCGTCGCCTGCTTCACGACGCGGTCGCCAAGGTCGTACACGCGACTCCAGACCTCCACGCCGCGATGGCTGGTCAGGCGGCTGCAGGAGAGGACCGTCTCCAAGGCGTGTCGCAGTGGCAGGGGACATGAGAGGGCGACCGGCGACGGCCGCTTTCGCGCCAGGTAGAGCCGGCGGGTCGGCGACACATCGCCAATCGTGTCGACGCGTCCGAAGTGCAAGGCCAGGGCATCCTCGAACGTCTTTCGCGTGTACGGCCCAGCGTCGGCGCCACTCCATTCGAGATGCCCGAAGAAGGTCACCATCGGGTCGTCGGGTGCGATCCACTCCACGACGAGCGCATGCCGCGCGAGTCGCGCAAGGTGAGCGATGACGGCGTCGAGCGAACCGAACGTGGCCGTGCAGTTGTAGAGCCAGTGCACGAGTGCCAGTGCCACGACGACATCCGCCGGCTCCTGCCAGTCGGCGACGTTGGCCTGCCTGACCGCGAGACGGTCGAAGCCGAGCGACGCCGCCGCGAGGGTCACGTACTCGACGTACGCGGCATCCATGTCCACGGCGGTGGCCGCCGCGGCGCCCAGTTGCAGTGCCAGGAACGAGAAGAAGGCTGAGTTCGCCCCCAGGTCGAGCAGCGTGCGGCGCGCGACGAGTGATGGCACGAGCACCGGCTCCAACAGCTGGTACTTGCGAGACAGCGAGGCGTCCCCCGGCAGCACGTGGAGGCCGTGGCGCGTGAGCACGTAGTCCTGGTAGCCCGAGAAGGACGCCGACGAGGCCGTGAGCGCCAGGCGGGGAGGCCTCGCATGCTGGTTGGGTGTGGCGCAGAGGCGAGAGCCGCTCGTACGCGCCTCCCCGGACGCGGACCCTGTGATGCCGACGCCGGCGAGGCGTTCGCAGAGATACTCACGGTAGAAGCCGGCATCGAAGACTGGCAACTCGTCGGCTGGGCGGATGAAGCTGGCCTGCATCCGAAGCCCGTCGTAGTGACCGTTCATGACCCCGCGCTCGGACTCGTGTGGGATCCGCTCGTGGTGCACCTTCCTGATTGCCTGGGCCTGTGTCCGAAACGTGTAGTGACGCAGCAGGAACTTGTAGGGAAAGACCGTGCGTCCCGGAAACGTGGCCAGGTGCCCGCCCGACGCCGCCAGGTCCACGCGCGCGGACGTGCGTTGCCAGGCCTTGACCTGAGCGAAGTGGCCTGGCCGCCTACCGAACTCCCAGCGGCTGAAGTACGTGACGGGGTCGGTTCCCGGCAGGAACCCGTCATCGACCGGGTGGAAGTTGACGACGGTGAAGTCTACCGCATTGAACCCGCACTGCGCGACATGATAGAGGCCGTCGCGCAGGCTCATGTCGGGCCAGGGTGACTCTCGGTACTCATCGGCATCGTGGTGGATGTACCAGTCGGCCTCGACCGTGACAGCCACTTCTTCGGTCCGGAGCAGGGATGGAGCCCAATGGTAGGTGCCCTGGCGGCCTCCCTCCGGGAACCGTTCCAGCCCGATCACGCCGCGGCCCTCGAACGTGCGGGCGATCTCGACGGTACCGTCGGTGGACCAGTTGTCGATCAGGTAGACCTCGATGCCGCCCCCAGTCAGCCGTCGAAGCATCGGCTCGAGCACGTCCGCTTCGTTGAACGTGTGGACTATCGCGACCACGCGATAGCCTGCCGGTGCCCGACCGCGCGCTGGGCGCGAATGTCGAGCCAGCACCGCCAGCATGGTGCGCTTCTGGAGATCGGCGGAGTTGTTGACGGTCAGCCCCAGGAACTCGACGTTGAACCCGCACCCAATGAGCATCGCCTCGAACTCGTCGATGTTCCACTCGCGGACGTGATGCGGGTTGCCCGGAGGGCCGGTGTCGCCCGAACCGCGTACCAGGTCGCGTTCGGGTGACGACAGCAGCGCGACTGGTGCGTGCTCGAGCAGGCCGTGCAGCGTCTCGAGGAGGTGATCCGGTACGTCGAGGTGCTCAATCACGTCCGCGCAGACGACGACCGCCCTCGCGACGATGGCTGGATCGAGCTTCAACGTACGGGCGCTGCCGAGATCGTGGGCAATCCACTGCCCGAACGGGTACGTTCGCGCGCAGTCTTGCGCGACCGGTGGTCGATCGACGCCGATGACGTGGAACCGAGGGGCCAGCGCCGCGAGCTTGTCACCAGCGCCGCAGCCGAGATCGATGATGTGCGTGCAGCCAAAGGCAGACGCCAGGTGCGAGGCCAGGGTGTAGACGTCAGGTTGATGAGAGACCCGGCCGCCGGCGGTGGCCTCAAACGGCCGCACGTCCTGGCGGGTCTGGTACCCGGCCTTGATCTGGTAGCCGGGTTCTGGCCTCACGAAGCATGTCACGCGCGCCTCCCGACGGCAGGAGCAGCGGCCAAACGGTCGGCCAGCCCCTCGAACAGCAGCACTTCACCAGAGAGTGTCGTGACGAGCAGGGATGTGCCCAGCCAGGCCAGCTTGAAGGGGTATGCCACGAGCATCGAGTACGAATGAGTATCAGCGAGGACCAGGCGCACCATGTCTGCCTCAGGGTAGGCCGTCGCCCTCCAGCCGTCTGGCCCCAGGGCGTGTGCCGACGCTGCACCGGCCGGGCCTGCGTGGTGGCTCTGTGGCGCTGCCTGGCCATCCCAGCGCCACACCTCGCGTGCTCGACGCCGCAGCAAACGCCCGTCGGCGCTCCGTGGACCAGGGCTCAGCAGAAGGGCCTCGGTCGTGGCCTCGATTGCCAGGACACTGAACTCGGCAAGCCCGTACGCCACGTCCTCACCTGGAGCCCACGAGCCGATTCCAGAGGGGAAACAGGTCCAGTAGAGGCGCTTGCGCCACCACACGCCCCAACTTGGGCGGAAGGGGAGCTCTTGAACGGTCACGATGCCATCGGCCGCATGGCGAAACATGACGTACGACGGCTGCACACGTCCCTGCTCGACGTGACCGCTGGACCAGGCGGCGACGCCCAACGCGCCCAGAGGCAGTTGATTGACGATGGGACGAGGCCATGTGTCCGCAAGTTTGTGCGTGCCGTCGGCGCGGACCGTGACACTCGAGTCCATGTGTGGCGCCACACAGATGACACCGCGATCATCCACGTAGGCAATGTGGGCCTTGGGACAGCCAGAGTCGGTCAGGACGCGTGGGCGCACGCAGACCGCCTCGGCGTGCGCGTCTTCGCCAGTGCCTGGTATCTGCACGGTCACAGCCGCAGACGAGGCGGCATGCACCGATACGGGCTGCGAGAGCACCTCGAGTGACGGTCGCCAGACGGCGGGCATCCGGCCTGCCCAGAGACGGCCCGTCTCGAGACGGGCCATGGTGCGCAAGTCCACACGGACAGCCCATCGCTGCGCAGCTGCTCCCTCAGGTCCGTGCACGGCGAGTTCCACCTGGCCCGCGAGCGACTCCTCGATCTCGTCGTCGACCGTCGTCAACGTCGATGCAAGGGCACGCAACATCGCGGCGCGTCCGAACTCACCCTCCGCCTCGTGGCCCTGCAGTGTCGCGGCACAGGCCGCCCAGTGCAGCGCGAGGCGGGCGCAGGCGAGGGTCGCGGAGGAATCGTCGATGCCTTCTTGCGTGGGTATCGCGCGTGCACCGGCCGACTCGCGCGCGACGACCTGTCGTGTGACGTACGAGATCGCCGGGAGGGACCATCGGGCGGCCAGTCCGAGCTGGCCTTCGATGAGCCACACGCACCACGCCAGGTGCGGAGGCCATGCGTAGTCCAGGCTGAGGGGCCGCGGTGCCGCCCCGTCCAGGGCAGACGCCTCGACCAGCCCGTGGCCGCGGCTCGTCGCCGATGACGACAATCGCAGCAGGTGGCGCGCGGCCTGCTCGAGGCCGGCATCTGCGTCCGCGAAGGAGTGCTGCAGGTGGGCCGACGCCGAGTCCCGCCCCAGGAGGACCGCGTGCCACCGCGCGACCGCTTCGGGGAGCTGCCCGAGCGTCGCCATCGAACTCGGGCCTGGTAGCACCTGTGACATCTGTCGCAACGCCGGGGCCTCGCCCTCGACGTGCTCCGCCTCCTCGAACTGCCCCAGGGCGTCGTCGAGAGCGGCCGCCGTGGCGGCCGCGTCCCATCCCCCGCCACTGAACGCCACGAACCGCTCGATGGTGCTCTCGCGCGCTCCCGAGGCGAGCGCCTGGCGCAGGTCACCAACCGCGGCCTTCACGCGCGGGCGACCGAGCGTCCGCGTCTCGATGAGTGGCCCGTCCGGTACGACAGGCGGGGGTCCGGCGGGTGCATCGCGCAGCACGTCGATCAGCGTCATCTGCTCCACGCCCTGACCGAAGAACATGCCTGCGCCCGTGGCGTTGACCACTCGTCGCCCGCTGCGGCCCGCATGCGATACCAGCCAGTCCCTGAACGCCAGCAACGGCGCCGACGTCGTCGTCGGTCGGCCGGCGAGATCGGTGGCCTCGACCGGTGCGTGCACCCGCGTCCACGCCTGCCACAGCGCCTCGAGGTCGGCGCCTTCGGCCACCCGTCGTGCCCATTCGAACTCGTAGGTCGTGGCGCGCGCATAGGGGCGGCCGTCGGTGTAGCCGAGGTCGGTGCCGACGAAGACGATGGGATCGCACCCTGCGAGGACCGCAATCTGGAACGCGGCGGTAACAACCGAGCCCCAGACCTCGATCTGCCCGACATCGAGGCCGAGGGCCTGGTACCACGGCCAGGGCTCGTGCTGCGCCACGCGAAACCAGAAGGTGCGGTCGCCGAAATGACGGTGGGCGGCGCCGTCGAGCGCCGACTCACTGACGAGCCACGTCTCGGGACACGGCGGCAGCGCGTGGAAGTGCCTGGCGTTGAGTTCACTCGGGTCGAGCCCCACGGCCAGGTGCGGGCGGGCGCCGGCGTGGAGCAACGGACGCAGGGCCGTGTCCACCGCAATGAGGACGGCGTGCTCGTGCACGGTGCACAGGTCTGACACGACCGCGTCGAGCGACGGGCCCGCGGCGGCGACGACGGCCGGGCGCCCAGCAAAGGCGTCGGCCAGCGCACGGACGTCCCGTCCGGCCAGCATCGCCGGCAGGTTGCGCAGCGAGTTGGTGAGGTACCGCGGGGCGAACTGCTGCCGGGCGGTGGCGTTGGCCTGCGCGCCGAACACGATTCGCTTGAGGACCCGCGCCGCACGCACGGCTCCGGGCCCCGGATTGGCGGCCACGGCTGGATGCGTCAGGACGGTCGGCGCGCCGGTCGTCGGCGGGAACATGCGCCACGCATCGTCGGCACCCACATAGTCGGGATCGACGAGGTACAGGAGGCGCCCGTCGCGCTCGCGTGTGGTCCAGTCGCGGCGGCGAAACGCCGCGGCCTGTGCAGGATCGGGCTCGAGCGCGAGCACCCGGGTAAGCGGCGCGCGGGCGTCGAGGACATCGAGCAGGGCGCCGTCGCCGAGCCCCAGCACCAGCAGCAGCGGAGGCACCGGCGCGCCCCGAAGCGCGTCGTCGAGCCATCGCTCGGCCGCCACACGCGTGTCTCCGGGCCTCACCACGCGGGGGTCTCGCACACCAGCGGCATCGCAGCGTTGTACCACGTCGCCGCCGGGCGTCCGCGCCGATTTCCTGTGATGTCCGAAAACGGCGAGTACGAGGTCGGCGCGGGTGTTAGTCTGCCCTCGTGATCGCAGCGCTGCCAGACGTCTCCGTGTGTGAGCAGGCGCGGCTCAGCCGCGCCCCGCGCTTCGATGGCCTGTTCTTCACGGCCGTCACCAGCACCGGCATCTACTGCCGGCCGGTGTGCCCGGCACCGGCCCCCCG
>JAEZDP010000229.1 GCA_023418055.1 Acidobacteriota bacterium | reverse complement strand
GCATTGGGCGTACGTCGCGCCGACCGCGCCGCACGTGCCCGCCGTGTCACGCCCCGACTGGGTGCGGACGCCCATCGACGCCTTCGTCCTCGCGCGGCTCGACCGCGAAGGGCTCGCCCCCTCGGAGCCGGCCGCCAGGGAGACGCTACTGCGTCGGGTGTCGCTCGACCTCACGGGCCTGCCGCCCACGCTGGCCGAGATCGACGCTTTCGTCGCCGACGAGCGACCCGATGCGTACGAGCGCGTCGTGGACCGCCTGCTGGCCTCCCCGCACTACGGCGAACGGTGGGCCCGGCTCTGGCTGGATCTGGCGCGCTACGCCGACACCAACGGCTTCGAGGCCGACAACGCCCGCAGCAACTGGGCCTGGCGCGACTGGGTGGTGCGCGCGTTCAACGACGACATGCCCTTCGACCAGTTCACCGTCGAGCAACTCGCCGGCGACATGCTGCCCAACCCCACGCCCGCGCAACGCGTGGCCACGGGCTTCCATCGCAACTCGATGCTCAACGAGGAGGGCGGCGTCGACCCCGACGAGTCGCGCTACGAGATGCTCGTGGACCGCGTGAACACCACGGCCACCGTGTGGCTGGGCTCGACGCTGGCCTGCGCGCAGTGCCACAACCACAAGTACGACCCCTTCAGCCAGAAGGACTACTTCCAGATGATGGCCTTCTTCGCGACCGCGTCGTACGAAGAGCGGCCCCACGGCGCGGGCACCATCTATCGGGAACCGAGCCTCGACCTCGCCACGCCCGAGCAGGAAGCCGCGCGCGAGGCCATCCAGACCAAGCTGGCCGCAGCAGAAGCAGCGCTCAAGGACGACCCGCCGGACCGGCAACGGGCGCAGGCCGCCTGGGAAGCCGAGATGCTCGCCCTGGACGCCTCGTGGACACCCCTGAAGCCCGCCCACCTCTCCGCCACCAACGACGTCACGCTTCGCCCATCAGCCGATGGCTCCATCGTCGCCTCCGGCCCCAATCCGGAAATCACCGTGTACTCGGTCACGGCGCCACTCCCGGCCGCTGGTGTCACCGGCCTGCGCCTCGAGGCGCTGCTCGACGAGTCGCTGCCCAAGTCCGGCCCGGGGCGCGACCCCTACGGGCACTTCCGCATCACCGGCATCGACATCGTCACCGGAGCGGGCCATGACGAGGCCCACCTCTCGAACGTCACAGTGAAGAGCGGCAAGGCAGACGGCGCCGCCTATGCCTTCGACCCGGCGATGCTCACGGCTCGTGACGGACGCGCCTACGTCCGCAAGGGCCAGGCGTGGGCAATCGACGCGCTGCGCGAGGGACACCGCGTGCCCCACCAGCTCGTGTTGAGCTTTACCGAGCCGCTCGACCTGCCGGCAGGAACGCCCGTCACCGTCCGCATTCGACATGAGGACGGCACCCTGGGCCAGGGGCTCGGCCGGTTCCGCCTGTCGGTCACGACCGCCGATACGCCCGAACGGATCGTCGCCATACCGGCACGTGCGCGGGCGTGGATGCAGACCCCGCCCGCGGGGCGCACCGAGCAGCAGGCGGCCGAACTGGCCAGCCAGTTCCGCGCGCAATCGCCCCTGTTTGCCGATGAGCGCCTCGCGGTCAAGGAACTGCGCGACGCGCTCGGCAAGCTGGCGATTCCCACGACCCTCGTCGTCGAGGAGACGCCGTCGTTCGAGCGTCCGTCCGTGCCGCTGTACGACAGGGGCAACTTCACGTCGCCGGGTGCGCCGGTGTATGCCTCGGTCCCAGGCGCGTTGTCGGCCATGGACGAGAGCCTGCCGGCCAATCGGCTCGGGCTCGCGCGGTGGCTGGTCTCGCGCGACAACCCGCTCACCGCACGGGTCACGGTCAACCGGTTCTGGGAAGCGCTCTTCGGCCGCGGCATCGTCGAGACGTCGGAGGACTTCGGCACCATGTCGTCGCCCCCTTCACATCCGGACCTGCTCGACGCGCTCGCCGTGCAGTTCATGGAGAGCGGCTGGCGCGTGAAGCCGTTGCTGCGGGCGATGGTCGTGTCCTCCACGTATCGCCAGCGGTCCGCGGTGACCCCCGACCTGCTCCAGAAGGATCCCTACAACCGGCTCTTCGCCCGGGGACCACGCTTCCGGCTCGAAGCAGAGATGGTGCGCGACGCCGCGCTCGTCGCCAGCGGACGCCTGGCGCCGACGCTCGGGGGACCGAGCGTGTTCCCGGAGCAGCCCGACGGCATCTGGGACTCGCCGTACAACCGCGCCCGGTGGGTCGAGAGCGAAGGCGAGGACCGCTATCGCCGCAGCCTCTACACGTTCCACAAGCGCACGGCACCCTATCCCCTCTTCACGACCTTCGACGCCACGAGCCGCGAGTTCTGCACCGTGCGCCGCGTCCGCACCAACACGCCGTTGCAGGCGCTGGCGACGCTCAACGACGAGGGGCTGTTCGAACTGGCCGCCGCGCTGGGCAAGCGGATGGCAGCCGAGGTGCAGGGCGACACGAACGCCAGGCTGACGCACGGCTTCCGGCTCACCACGGGCCGCACGCCGACCGCGCAGGAACTGTCGCGCCTGCGGCACTTCTTCGAGGACGCACGGGCGCACTTCACGGCACGCCACGAGTCGGGCAAGGACCCCGACACGCTGGCGTGGACGATGGTCGGCAACGTGCTGCTGAACCTCGACGAAGCGTTGACCAAGGGGTAGGACGATGTCGAAGGTCACAAGTCACAGGTCGCAGGCCGGAGGTGAGAGGGCCGAACTCCGGGAGATGACGCGGCGCCACTTCTTCAACCAGGTCGGCTTCGGCATCGGCTCGCTCGCCCTCTCGTCGGTGTTCAACGAGCGCCTGTTTGCCTCACCGGTGGCCTCGTCACCGCAGGAGGTGGCCGCGAAGGTGGCGGCTGGACTCGGCACGCACTTCGCCCCGAAAGCCAAGCGGGTGATCTTCCTGTTCATGGCCGGCGCGCCGTCGCAGCTCGACCTGTTCGAAGACAAGCCCACGCTGCGCAAACACGACGGGCAGGACGTGCCGGAGTCGTTCCTGAAGGGCGAGCGCTTCGCCTTCATCAAGGGCACGCCCAAGCTGCTCGCCTCGCCGTTCACGTTCAGGCCCCGCGGCGAGTCCGGCGCGATCATCTCCGAGCTGCTGCCTCATACAGCCTCGATCGCCGACGACATCGCCATCGTCCGGTCGATGCACACGACGCAGTTCAACCACGCCCCGGCGCAGATCTTCATGAACACGGGCCACCAGGTGATCGGGCGGCCCAGCATGGGCTCGTGGCTGTCGTACGGCCTGGGGTCCGAGAGCCAGGATCTCCCCGGCTTCGTCGTGCTGCTCTCGGGGGAGAACAACCCCGACGGAGGCAAGTCGTGCTGGGGCTCGGGCTTCCTGCCAACCGTCCACCAGGGTGTGGAGTTCCGGTCAGGCAAGGACCCGGTGCTGTTCGTGTCGAACCCCGAAGGCGTGGACGCCGAGATGCGGCGCATGTCGCTCGACGCCATCCGCGACCTCAACACCATGCAGCGCGACGTGGTGGGAGACCCCGAGATCGACACACGCATCGCCGCGTACGAGTTGGCCTACCGCATGCAGACCAGCGTGCCCGATCTCACCGACATCTCGGACGAGCCCGCGCACGTCCACGAGTTGTACGGCACCGAGCCGGGACAGGCGTCATTTGCCAACAACTGCCTGCTCGCGCGACGGCTCGTCGAGCGCGGGGTGCGCTTCGTCCAGCTCTATCACCGCGGATGGGACACGCACGGCGCCGGTTTCGGCGAAGACATCGTCGAGAAGCTGCCGCATCTGTGCCGGCAGACGGATCAGCCGGCGGCGGCGCTCGTCAAGGACCTCAAGCAGCGCGGCCTGCTCGATGAGACACTCGTCGTCTGGGGGGGCGAATTCGGCCGCACGCCGATGAACGAGGCACGCAACGGCTCGAAGTTCCTCGGCCGCGACCATCATCCGCGCGCGTTCACGATGTGGCTCGCGGGCGGCGGCATCAAGCCCGGCGTCACCATCGGCGAGACGGACGACCTCGGCTACAACATCACCGCGGATCCCGTGGACGTGCACGACCTGCACGCGACGATGCTGCACCTGCTCGGCATCGACCACGAGAAACTGACCTACAAGTTCCAGGGACGTCCATTCAGGCTGACCGACGTCCACGGCAAGCTGGTGACGAAGCTGATCGCGTAGGCCACGGTCCACGGTCTACGGTCGGCGGTCGGCCCTCGCGACGCGCAGGCGCCTACTTCGCGGCCGACGACAGGTAGTCGACTGCCAGGTGCGCCAGCGCACGCACACCGGTGGGCAACGCGGCCTCGTCCACGAAGAACAGCGGCGAGTGGTTCGCAGGTGCCGTCCCGGCCTGCTCCGGTGGCGTGATGCCCAGGAAGAAGAACAGCCCAGGCACCTCGCGCTGGAAATACGTGAAGTCTTCCGCGCCGGTGATGAGCTCCGACTCCTGCACCTTGCCGGGAGCGACGCGCTCGAGCGTCGGCAGCATCCGGGCGGTCAACTGCGCATCGTTGGAGGTCACCGGGTAGCCTCGGTGAATCTTGACGTCGACGGTGGCGCCCGCGCCGGCCGCAATCCCCTCGGCGATCTTCTTCACACGTGCGTGGATGTCTTCCTGGACGTCATCGTCGAACGTGCGGATGGTACCCACCAGCTTCGCGCTCTCGGGGATGATGTTGTTGCGCACGCCCGACTGGAACTGCCCCACCGAGACGATCGCGGGCAGCTGCGTGATGTCCACGTTGCGGCTGACGATGGTTTGGAGCGCGCCGACGATCTGCGAGCCGACGACGATGGGGTCGACGCCGCGCCACGGGGCCGAGCCGTGCGTCTGCTTGCCGGTGACGACGATGTCGAACTGATCGGCGGCCGCCATGAACGGCCCACTGCGGTAGGTGATGGTGCCGGTCGGGACGTTGGCAAAGACGTGGAGGCCGAAGACGGCGCTCACCCCCTCCATCACGCCTTCCTTGACCATCAACTCGGCGCCGGCCGGCCGCTCGTCGAGCGGGGCGCCTTCCTCGGCAGGCTGGAAGATGAACGTGACCGAGCCTGGGAGGCGGTCCTTCATCTGCGTGAGCACCTGCGCCGTGGCCAGCAGAATGGCCACGTGCGTGTCGTGTCCGCAGGCGTGCATCACCCCCACCCGGTTGCCCTCGTACTCGGAGGTCGCCTTGCTCGCAAACGGCAGGTCCACCTCTTCGCGCACGGGGAGGCCGTCCATGTCGGCGCGCAGCGCCACAGTTGGCCCCGGGCGGCCCCCTTTCAGCGTCGCGACGACGCCGGTGCGCGCGATGCCGGTCCGAGGCTCGAGCCCGAAGCTCCGCAACCGCTCGACGATGTACTTGGCCGTCTCGGTCTCGCGGTTCGACAGCTCGGGGTGCTGGTGCAGGTGCCGTCGCCACTCGATCAGGTTCGGCTCGGCGGCCTTGGCGAGGGTGTCGATCTCGGCGGCGAGCGACTGGGCATGGACTGACGCAGGTATCAGGAGGACAGCGGTCGACAGCAGGACGGCAAGGGCGGGGCGCATGCGATGGATCTCCAGTCTACGGGCGACAGTCTACAGCGTCCTGCGCGGCTCCACGGGGGCCCACCCGCCATGCGCCAGCGTGGGTCACCGGCGAAGACGCGCGAGTCGGAACAGCGGCTCGGGCGTCACGCCGTCCAGCACGAGGGACGAGACGTGCTCCCCCATCGCCGGGCCCATCTTGAAGCCATGACCGGAGCCGCCTCCGACGAACCACGCCCGCGGGTCGGTGGGATGGCGATCGACGAGGTAGTTCGCATCTGGCGTCAACTCGTACTGGCAGACCTCGGCGCCGAGCATCGGGGCATCACGCAGGGCTGGAAACCGCCGGCGCAAGAGGTCGCGAGCCAGTTCGAGCGCGGCAGCCGTCGGGGTGCGGTCGCCGCTCGTGGGCTCGAACGCGGGCCCCGGCGTGTCGTCGGCGACCTTGAAGCCGCGGTTGGCGTTGCCGGGCATCCCGTAGATCATCCGCGTGCCGTACTCCACCCAGACGGGCATCTGCGGCTCGACCCACCGGGCATCTCCTGCCGGGGTGCCGAAGTAGAACGACTCCTGTCGCGTGGGCCGCACCAGCTCGCCGATCTCTTCCGGGAACACCTGGCCGAGCCATGGGCCGCATGCGAAGACGAACGCGTCAGCATTCACTGACGTGCCGTCCGACAGCGCCAGTCCGTGTGCGTCCAGCCGTGCGGGGCTCACGACGGCCACCTGGCGGTAGGCGCCGCCCTCAGCCTGGAAGGTGTCCACGACGTGTTCGCATGCTCGCCGGGCGAGCGCATAGCCGGCCTCCGGCTCCCACAAGGCCCGCCTCACATCGTCAAGGGCCACCTGCGGGAAGCGTGCGCGGAGTTCGTCCGTGTCGAGCCACTCGACGGGCAGCCCTTCCGCGCGCATCGGCTCGACGGACGCCTCACCGAAGGCCGCGTCGGCGCCGAACATCCAGAGCGCACCGATGCGGTGGAAGAACCGGCGCCCGCTGCGCTCTTCGTGCTCGCGCCACAGGCGCATGG
>JAEZDP010000170.1 GCA_023418055.1 Acidobacteriota bacterium | reverse complement strand
GCGCAGCAGTTGGGGTTCGGCGCCCTGTTGCGCGGCAGCGGGCGCCGGCAATACGAGCAGGCACAACAACACGGCGATGATCTTGAACACGCGGCGTTCCTCCGTCGGCGGGTACGTGGTGGGTGGTGCCGCGATGATCGCCGCTGCACGGGGGCGCGTCAATGATCGGGACGGCTGCCACGAGGAGGCGCTGGCGTTCACGGATCTCGCAACTGGATCACCACCTGCACGACCGAGCCCTCACTGACCGCGACGCGCTGCGCCCGCAGGCTGAGTGCACGCAGCCGGTCGGAATCGTCGAAGAGGCGGTAGTCCATGTGTGCGACGTCAATCGCCGCCACATGGTACGTGCCTGGTCGAATGCCATCGGCGACGAACGCGCCATGCCGGTCGGCGTGCACCGTGGCCCCGTGGCCCGGGACCATGAACCCCTCGAACGTGTCGAGGTCGTCGGGGATGATTAGGACCAAGGCGTCCGCAGCAGCTTCCCCTCGTGCCGTCAGTACGTGTCCGGCCAGGCCGACGGCACGGTCGCTGACCACGATCTCGAGACCGGCAAGACGCTGCGAATTGCCGAAGTCGTAGCCAGCGAACGCGTCCTGCCCGTTGATGCGTACGTCCTTGACCCACCACCCGCGCGGCAGGCCTGACAATCGCAGCATCTGATGCCCGACCAGGCCGCTCACGCGGATGGTGAGATCGGGTCGGACCGACCCTCGTCCCAGCACCCCCGGCATGTGGGCCGCGTCTCGCGCCCATCCAGACACGAGCAGCGGATGCCCGCGCAGCGCCTCGGCGTCGCCCTCGACGACCAGCCGTCCCGTGATGGTGGTCGGCGGGGATGTGGTGACGATCAGCCCGTCGAGCCCTGTGTCCTCGACGACGATGGGGAGCGTCGCACGCTCGGCGTCTACGAGTTCGTCTGGGCTGGAGACTGAGCCGAGCGGCATCGGAGTGGAAACGTGCAAGGTGTAGGTGCCAGGCGACACGCCCTGCAGCACGAAGTCACCCGAGGGATGCACCGGGGCCGTGAGTCTGTCGGCGACGAGTCCAGCGGCGTCGGGCACCAGGATGACCGAGGTGCGCTGGACGGGCTGTCCCTTCGAATCGACCACACGACCCGCCACGGTCGCGAGGCGACCGGTGAGGAGTTCGATGTCTACGTTCAGCTCGTGACCGGCCGTCACGTCGAGTCGGCCTGCGGCGGACACATCGGGAACGCCAGGCGCGTACGTGCGCATCAGGTCTGCGGGATCGTCCGGTTGACGGAGTCCGAGACGCACGCCCTGCATGGCCGTCGTTGGGTCCGCCATGAGCAGATACTCGCCAGGGGCAACGTCATGCAGGCGAAACTGCCCGCGGTCATCGGTGGGCCGTTGCTGAAAAAGCAGGTAGCGGGGCCGGCCGGGTGAACCGTGCGAGGCCAGCAGTTTGACAGGGATGCCCGGCGCGGGCTCCCCGAGATTGTCGGTGACCACGCCGGTCACCACGGCTCCGCGCACCAACGCCACGTCTGCGCCAGACACTTTGGCGCCGTCGGCGACTGACAGACGCTGGCCAATGCCACGTGGCGAGGACTGTCCGTACTGGCGCTGCAGGTATCCGCCGCGCGTCACGGTGACGAGGTATCGGCCCGCCGGAAGGCCGCTGAGCAAGTACCGACCGGCCATGTCAGTCTCGGTACCGAACGGATGAGAGCTGTTGGTGGCGTCGAATGCGTAGGCGATGACCCTGGCCCGTGCCAGCCCCTGTCCCGTCTCGGCATCGGTCACGCGTCCGGTGATCGACGCGCTGCCTGCGGAGGTCGGCGCCGGAGCCGGGCGGGTGTCGACAGCGGACGCGTTCGCAGGCGGCGTCTGGACGGCAACGCCAACGACCAGGCTGCCGGCGTGTGCGCCGATCGATGTCGCCAGACCGAACAGCAGTGCGAGGGCGCGAGCCGCGTCCAGGCACATCGACCGTGACGCGGACGATAGGCTACGACTATCCATGGCGGCCTCCTGCAAACAATAGACACCACGCGCCGGTCAATGGCGGGCACGTGCGCTGTCTTCTTGCTTCGTTGCATTCTTCCTTCCCTCCGTCCCTCCTTCGTTCCTTCGTTCCTTCGTTCCTTCTGTCCTTCTCTCCTTCTCTCCTCGTGATACGGTGTGCGCGGAAATCACACCCATGATCAGTGCAAAAGAGACGTTCACCTCGCGCTGGGGCCTGATCCTGGCCGGTCTGGGCATGGCGGTCGGCACGGGGAACATGTGGCGTTTTCCCCGCATCGCCGCGCAGAACGGCGGCGCCGCCTTTCTCATCCCCTGGATCATCTTCCTGTTCGTCTGGTCGATCCCGCTGCTCATCACCGAGTTCGGCATGGGGCGCGGCACACGCCGCAGCGTTGTCGGCGCGTTCTCGACGGTCACGAAGGGACGCTTCGCGTGGATGGGCGGTTTCGTCTCGGTGACGGCGATCATGATCCTCTTCTACTACTCGGTGGTCACCGGGTGGACGCTGAAGTACTTCATCGCCACCGCCACCGGCCAACTGCAGGGCCACGCGCCCGGTGAGTACTGGCGGGCCTTCACGTCGTCTGGCTGGGAACCGCTGCTGTACCACGTGGTCGCCGCGCTCATCGGCGGGTACGTCATCAGCCGTGGCGTGGTCAGCGGCATCGAGCGCGCCAACAAGCTGCTCATCCCTGCGCTGTTCACGCTGCTCATCGTGGCGGCCATCCGTTCGGTGACGTTACCCGGGGCCGAGGCGGGTCTCGAGTTCCTGTTCAACCCCGACCTGTCGGCCCTCGGCAGTTACCGCACGTGGCTCGAGGCGCTCACGCAGTCGGCCTGGTCCACCGGTGCCGGCTGGGGGCTCATCATGACCTACGCCGTCTACGCGCGGCAGGACGAAGACGTCGTGCTCAACAGCACCACCATCGGCTTCGGCGACAACTCCGCGTCGTTGCTGGCCGGGGTCGCCATCCTGCCGGTGGTCTTCGCGATTCTGCCGACACCCGAGGCGCTGGCCGTCATGGGGTCGGGCAACGAAGGGCTGATGTTCATCTGGATTCCGCAGCTCTTCGCGCGAGTGGCTGGCGGCAGCTTCTTTCTCGTCCTGTTCTTCCTCGCCCTCTTCTTCGCGGCGTTGTCGTCGCTCATTGCGATGATCGAGCTGGCCACGCGCATCCTCATCGATGCCGGCATGGGACGGGCCCGCGCCGTCAAGCTCGTGACCGCCGCCGTCATCGTCTGCGGCGCGCCGTCGGCGATCAGCCTCGACGTGTTCAACAACCAGGACTGGGTGTGGGGCCTCGCGCTGATGCTGGCGGGCCTGTTCGTGGCGCTGGCGGCACGCGAGTACGGCGTGCAGCGGCTGGCCGACGACTTCGTGAACACCACGCCCGGTACCTGGCGCGCAGGCCGGCTCTATGTGTGGATCGTCAGCTACCTGATTCCGGTGCAGGTCGTGCTGATGTTCAGCTGGTGGATGTACCAGGCCATCGCCGTCATCGATCCCACGGGCTGGTGGCATCCCCTGCACGTCTACAGCGTGGGCACCTGCCTGGTGCAGTGGGGCCTGGCCCTCGCGCTGCTCATCGCCTACAACCGCAAGATCGCCATCCTCAGCACCCAGGACGGCAGGGAGGCCACCGAATGAGCACCACCACCTGGCTGATGATGCTGGCCATCCTCGG
>JAEZDP010000153.1 GCA_023418055.1 Acidobacteriota bacterium | reverse complement strand
GGACTCGACATCGACCCACTCACGCTCGCCGACACGCTCGTCCAGGCCGGCTTCAGCCGTGAGGACCCGGTCGACCAGCACGGCGAGTTCTCGGTGCGGGGGGGCGTGGCCGATCTGTTCCCTGCCGCGGAGCGGCTCCCGGTCCGCATCGAGTTCGTCGGCGACACCATCGAGTCGATTCGGCAGTTCGACCCCTCGACGCAGCGCTCGGTCGCCACGCTGGATCAGATCGTCGTCGCGCCGGTGCGCGAGCGGCCAGACACGCTCGAGAGCCGGCAGATGGCCGCCGAGGCGACGCTCTTCACGTATCTCGGGCGCACGGCCAGGTCGCGTCTCTTCGTCTCGGAGTTCGACGCGGTGCGTGAGGCGGGCGACCGCCGGTTCACGACGTTGCTCGACAGCTACCAGGACGCCCTGGCCCGTGGTGAGTCGCCCCTGCCGCCTGCCCGGTTGATGCAGCCGTGGCCGGAGATCGTCGCGCTACTGGCCGGCGCGAACCGCCTCGAGACGTTCGCCACCGACGATGGTGACGATCGTGTGACATTCGTCTCGAGCCAGCCCGTCTCGGCCTTTCATGGCCGGGTGCTCGACTGGGTGGCGGAACTGCGCGGCGCCAGGGAGCAGGGCGAGACGTCGGTGCTCGTCGCCGAGACGCCTGGACGCGCCGAGCGCATCGCCGAGATCCTGCGCGACTACGGCATCACGACGAGTGAACTCGGTGCGGGTGAAACGCACGCGGGCGCGACGCTCCACATCACGACCGGGGCACTGTCGCGGGGCGTGCGCCTCCCCGCCGCGAAGCTGCGCCTGTACGCCGAAACCGACATCTTCGACGAGGAGCGTGTCGGCACGCAGCGCCGCCAGGCGGCCGCGCGCGCCTTCCTCTCGGACTTCCGCGACCTGAAAGCCGGCGATTACGTGGTGCACGTGGACAACGGCATCGGCGTCTTCGTGGGCCTCAAGCAGATTGCCGTCGGCCACGACACGCGCGAGTTCATGGAGCTGCGCTACGCGGGCGAAGACAAGCTCTTTGTGCCCGTCGACCGCCTGGACCTGGTCCAGAAGTACTCGGGCGGCGCGAAGCCCACGCTCGACCGCCTCGGCGGCACGACGTGGGAGAAGGCCAAGTCGCGGGTCAAGAAGGCCATGCGCGACATGGCCGACGAACTGCTCAAGCTCTATGCCGCCCGCAAGGCGGTGCCGGGCCATGCCTTTCCGGCCGACACGCACTGGCAGGAGGAGTTCGAGGCCGCGTTCCCGTACGAGCCCACGGTGGACCAGGCCAACGCCATCGCCGACATCAAGCGCGACATGGAGTCGACCACGCCCATGGACCGGCTCCTGTGCGGCGATGTCGGCTACGGCAAGACCGAGGTGGCGATGCGAGCGGCCTTCAAGGCCGTCATGGACGGCAAGCAGGTGGCCTTCCTCGCCCCCACCACCGTGCTGGCCCTCCAGCATCTCAAGACCCTGCGCACCAGGTTTGCCGCCTTCCCCGTGCGCATCGACATGGTCAGCCGCTTCCGGTCGAAAGCCGAGCAGCAGGAGTCGCTCAAGGACCTGCAGGAAGGGCGGCTCGACGTCATCGTCGGCACCCACCGGCTGTTGTCGAAAGACGTGGTGTTCCGCGACCTCGGGTTGCTGGTGGTGGACGAGGAGCAGCGCTTCGGCGTCTCCCACAAGGAGCGCATCAAGCAGATCCGCAAGCGCGTCGACGTGTTGACGATGAGTGCGACGCCGATTCCGCGGACGCTGAACATGTCGCTCGTGGGTATCCGCGACATGTCGGTGATCGAGACACCGCCGCGCGACCGACAGGCGGTGCAGACGAGCGTCGTGTCGTTCGACCCCAAGGTCGTGGCCAACGCAATCCGCAAGGAACTCGAGCGCGGCGGCCAGGTGTACTTCGTCCACAACCGGGTGGAGTCCATTCACTCGATGGCGGCGTTCCTGCAGCGCATCGTGCCTGAGGCTCGCGTGGGCATCGGCCACGGCAAGATGACCGAGGACTCGCTCGAGAAGGTGATGGTCGATTTCATCGAGCGACGCTTCGACGTGCTGCTGGCGACGACGATCATCGAGAACGGCCTCGACATCCCCAACGCCAACACGATGATCATCAACCGCGCCGACCGCTACGGGCTGTCGCAGCTGTACCAGTTGCGCGGCCGGGTCGGCCGGTCCGACCGCCGCGCCTATGCCTACCTGCTCGTGCCCCCCACCGAGGCGCTGTCGTCGGTGGCGCGCAGACGTCTGGCCGCCATCAAGGAGTTCAGCGACCTCGGCAGCGGCTTCCGCGTGGCCGCCCTCGACCTCGAGATTCGTGGCGCCGGCAACCTGCTCGGCGGACAGCAGAGCGGCCACATCGAGGCCATCGGGTTCGACATGTACGCCAAGCTCCTCGAAGAGACCATCCGCGAGCTGAAGGGCGAAGACCTCGAAGACGAGCGACGGGCCAGCGTGAACCTCGGCATCGAGTTCCGCATCGACGAGGCATACGTGCCCGACACCAACCAGCGGCTCGGCATCTACAGGCAGGTGGCGCAGGCGCGCACCGACCAGGAGGTCGAGCGCGTGCTGGACGACGTCCGCGACCGCTACGGCCCGCTGCCCGATTCCGTGCGCCAGCTTGGGGCGTTCGCGCGGCTTCGCGTGGCCGCCGACCGCCTGCGGCTCGAGGCGATCGACCGCGAAGCGCAGACGGTCGTCTTTAAGTTCCGGGACACGGCCCCGCTCGACCCAGCCAAGGTGCTGGCCGTTGTCGGTCGCCGCCGGGAGCTGCGCCTCGTGCCGCCCGGCAGCCTCAAGCTCGACCTGGCCCCGCCGGTGGTCGCGCCTTCGCTGGCGCCAGGCAGGCCGGCGGTGCGTCCGCCCGTGGCCCAGGGGGCCAGGCGCGGGCCGTCGTGGTGGACGGTGCGGGCCACCGCGGGCGACGTGGCGCCCGGGTTCTCCAAGGAAGAGGTGCTCAAGCCTCTGCCTGAAGACCCGATGGCCGAGGATGGGCTCTTCGAACGCGTGTCCGCCGTGCTGAGGGACCTCACCGATTCACTACAATGAAGGAACCAAGGAACCAAGGAACGAAGGAACGAAGGAAAGCAGGAACCTTGGGGGCGGGACCGCCACGAGACCACTGATGAAGACACTCACACTCACCACCACGCTTGCCGTTGCGCTCTGCGCCGCGCCGGCCCCCGCGCAGGTCATCGAGCAGGTGCTCGTGAAGGTCAACGGCGAGATCCTGACGCGGTCGGACGTCGAGGAGATGCAGGTGGCGGCGCTCCGCCAGTCCAATCCCGACGTCGCGGCCGACGACCTGAGCAGCGACGACCGGCTGTCGGCGATGGTGGCCGAGGTCACCCCCCGTGTCGTGGTCAACGCCATCGACGAGATGCTGATGGTGCAGCGGGGACGCGAGCTGGGCCTGAAGATGAGCGACGAGCAGTTCAACAGCATCCTCGACGGCATCCGCAAGGAGAACAAGCTCGACACCGAAGAGAAGTTCCAGGCGGCGCTCCGACAGGAGGGCCTCTCGGTGGCCGGGCTGCGGAAGGCGTTCGAGAAACAGATGCTCATCAACAACGTCCAGCAGCGTGACGTGTTCCAGCGCATCAGCATCTCGGAGGAGGAGTCGCGCAAGTTCTACGACGCTCACGCCACCGACTTCCTCACGCCCGAGACGCTGACCCTGCGCGAGATCTTCGTGCAGGCCGGGCCCGCCACGCCGGGTGTCACCCCGCCCCCCGAGGCGATGGCCGCGGCCCGCGAGAAGATCGACGCCATCCGCACGCGCGTGACGACGGGCAAGGAAGACTTCGCCGCGGTGGCCGGCGAGGCGTCCGACGCGCCGTCGAAGGCCAACGGCGGGCTCATCGGCCCGATGAAGGCCGACGAGATCAACCCCGACATCCTCAAGGCGCTCCAGACCATGAAGCCCGGCGACGTGTCGCCGCCCATGGATGCCGGCAACGGCTACCGGCTGCTGAAGCTCGACGCGCGCGTCGAACGCCGGCAGGCCACGTTCGAGCAGGCCCGCGACCAGATTGCCGATCGCGTCTTCCAGCAGCGTCGTGCGGGCGAGGTGCTGAAGTACCTCGAGCGCCTGCGTGCCCAGGCCATCATCGAGTGGAAGAACGCCGACCTGAAGGCCGCCTGGGAGAAGGGCGTCGAGGCCGCGCGCGAGGCCGTCCTCCAGGCGCAGCAGCAGGTGGCGACGCGGTGACCTTGTCGGCCACCCCCGCGATACCAGCCGTCACTGACCGACCCGAAACCGCGCCGGCCGCGGGTCTTCGTGTCGGCCGCGTCGCCCTCGACATGCCCTTCGGCGTCGCGCCGATGGCGGGCATGACCGACACGGCGTTCCGGCGTCTCGTCAAGCGACATGGCGGATGCGGGCTGGTCGTCACCGAGATGGTGTCGTCGGAGGGCCTGGTCCGCGGCATCGATCGCACGCTCGAGTACGCCGAGTACACCGAAGAGGAACGCCCCGTCTCCATCCAGATCTTCGGCGGCGACCCGCAGAAGATGGCCGACGCCGCCCAGATCGTCGAAGGCATGGGCGCCGACATCGTCGACATCAACATGGGCTGCCCGGTGCCGAAGATCTCGAAGCACAACGCCGGGTGTTCGCTGATGCGCGATCCGCAACATGCCGCTGCCGTCGTGGGCGCCATGGCCAGGGCCGTGAGCATTCCGGTGACGGTCAAGATGCGCGCGGGGTGGAACGACGACGAGCGCAACGCGCCGCTGCTGGCGCGGATGGTCGAGGACGCGGGTGCCGCAGCCGTCACCGTGCACGGCCGCACCGCCAAACAGGCCTACACCGGATCGTCCGACTGGAATCTCATCGCCGACGTGGCCGGACGGCTCTCGATCCCGGTTTTCGGCAGCGGCGACTGCGTCGAACCGGAACACGTCATCGATCGCTTACGACAGGGCCCCGAGGGCGTGCTGGTGGGGCGGGGCGTGCTGCGCAACCCCTGGATTCTCGCGCAGGCCGCCGACATCGCCGCCGGCCGGCCGCCGCGCGTCGTCACGCCACGTGACCGCGGGACGTTCCTGCTCGACTACATCGACCTGCTGATGACCGAACGCGTGGACGAGGCGCAGGGCTTCCGCCACCTCGCACCTACCTCCCCGGAAGGCGCCGCAGCGGTGAGTCATCAGGCGACGCCCCCTGCGAGGGGCCGCGCGCGCTGGGTGGTCAACAAGCTGCGCGCGCTCAACGCCTGGTACACCAAGGGACTCGACGACGGGTCGCACCTGCGGACCGCGATCAACAAGGCCGAGTCCGTCGACGAGGTACGCGCGCTCATCGCCGCGTTCTTCTTCGATGGGGTGAAACCCAGGCTCGGCGAGGTCGGGTAGGACGCGTCTTACCGGGACGCGCGTGTACATCACTCCAGCGGGTACGGGCTACGCCTGCAATGGCTCGGCGTGCCGTACGACGACGTCGTGCATGCCGGCCATCTCGAACACCACGTCGGCGGACCACGTTCCGAACCCACCCTTCGTGTTCACCGCGTCAATCCAGGCGGCAAGGGCCGCTCGCTTTGCCTTGTGCATGTCGGCATCCTCGCCCTTGATCTCGAGGACCAGGGTGCGCCCGTTCGTGAGACGCACGAGGAAATCAGGCACGAAACGCCGCCGCGAGCCGTTCCAAAGGTAGTGCACCTGGAACCCGAGGTGGTCGTTCTTGGCATACGCCTGCACGCGCGGATGCTGCTCGAGGACGTTGGCGGCGTGCGCCTCCCACGCGCTGTCGGCGACGACATGGCTGATCTGTGACCGACCGGTGGGCTGGCACGGCTTCGTCGTGTACCACGTCCGCATCTGCCTGGTCGACCCGAGCGGCTGTTCCTCGTCGAAGATGGGCTCGATCCGCTCCACGTTCTCTTCACGCAGGTGCTGACCCAGGTGCTGCACGACACGATCCATCGACGAGGCAAGCAGGATCCGGCGTCGCAAAGGGTCCTGGTGAAACAGTGACGGGATGACGAGCTTGTCTGAACGCAAAAAACGCTCGACGATGCGGACCAGTTGAACGACGAGGTATTCGCGGGTGCCGCGAAACGTGCCGTGCATGTCCTCGAAGAGGCGAGTGGCGGTCTTGAAGAGCACGCGCTGGAGGCGGAACGCCTCGGGGATCAGCTCGAGGTCGATACTCGTGATGCGATCCCACGCGGCGGCGCCACCCAGCGCCGGTGCGAGATCAGCGGCAACCGGAATGGTCGCCGGGTCGAGCCTCAACACGCCGACGCGATCCCAATCGAGCGACAGGACCGGCCGCACGACCTGGTCCACGCGCACGACATTCGGCCAGCGAATCTCGAAGGCATGCCTCTCCGGAAGCACCTCGACCTGTGTGCTGGGCTTGGGTGGCGGTGGCCCCGCGCCTTCTTCACCTACCTGCTGGAAGATGGAGAGCGGGACGCCGAACACATTGACGAACTCCGCCCGGAAGAGGCGACGCGGCTGACCGTCGGGCCCGGCCACCTCCTCGGTGTCGTAGCCGACCCTGCGCAGTCCGCGGCCGATCACCTGCTCACACAGAAGCTGGCTCGTGAACGCGCGCAGACCCATGATGTGGGTGACGTTCTTGGCGTCCCATCCCTCCGACAGCATGGCCACCGAGATGACGTTCTGCAGGTGTTCACCGGGTGTGCCCCGTTTACCGACGTTGTCGACGATCGCGCGGAGCACCTCTTCCTTCTTCATTGCGCGCAGCCGCTCCCGAACGCTGAGCGGAAGGTTCGCCGCGGCCACGATGGCCTCGAGGCGAGCCTCGTAGTCCTTGTCGGCGGGCGCCGCTTCACCAATCTCCGCCTTCTCGAGCACGCGCGAATCGACGCGGAGTGTCCGTGCGGTGTCCTGAAGCTCGGGCCAGTGGGCACCCCCGGAAGCGAAGTAGTGCTCGATTCGCGCGGCGGTTTCAGTGCGGTTGCAGACGGTGAGCATCACCGGCGGCGAGGAGTGTCCGGCGGCTTGCCAGGCCGCGCGCGCTTCACGCCAATCGGCGCCGAGCAGCGTGTATGCCTGCTGCACCAATTCCGGCAGCGCCTCATGCGGCTGCGCGCCGCGCCTGTTGAGATCGTCGGACACCTCCCTCTCCCGGTACAGGTGATACAGCTTGGGGCGGAGGGTCCGCGCATTCGGAATGGCCCCATCGCGCACCACCACACGCGGGGTCTTGACGAGACCGGCCTCGATCGCATCGTTCAGGCCGAAGTCGGAGACGACCCAATCGAACAGCCCCTGCTCGGTGTTCGTCCGACCCGTCGGCGCGAACGGTGTGGCCGACAGGTCGAAGCATCGCTGCACGCGCAGCACCTTGTGGATGCGGTCGAGTCCCTCGATCCATCGCGTAGCCTCGTCGAGGTCGATGCCCTGTTCCGCGGCGACCTTTCGGCTGATCTTGACGTCCGCCGGCACACGGTAGGCGTGGTGCGCCTCGTCGTTGAGCACGACGATGTTCTTTTCCGTGGAGAGGGGCCCCATGACACGGCGCACGAACGCGGTATCGCTCTCGCGCCCCTTCTTGACGACCGAACGCTCCTGCGGCTTGAGTGGCATGAGGCCATGCCAGTTCTCGACGAGGACCTGGGCCTGGTTCAGCCGCTGGCGCATCGCCTCCGACGGGCACAGGGCGAACTCGTCGTAGTAGTTGGCTGGCGAGCCGGGATGCAGCACCTGCAGGCGCTCCTTCACGGTCAGGCCGGGTGCCACGACGAAGATGGCGCGCGAGAAGTCGCGCGTACGCCGAGGATAGGTGAGTGCGTTGAGTACCTGCCACGTGACGATCATCGCCATCACCGTGGTCTTGCCGGTGCCGGTGGCCATCTTGCTGCACAGCCGCTCCCACGGCCCGCCGTCACCGGGCACGAAGATGCCCTGCGTGTGTTCGGCCGGCGCCTCGACCCACCAGATCAGTGTCTCGATCGCCTCGAGCTGGCAGAAGTAGAAGGGGTGGATTCGGGCGGTCTCGTCGTGCCAGTGCTGCAACAGCGTACGCGTGACGGTCGTGATTCCAGGGTAGTCGTCTGCCCGCCAGGCATCGACGCGCGAACGGATGCGGTTGACGAGGTCGAGCGGCGCAGTGCGGCGCGTGTTGTTGCGCGTGTCGAAGATCTCGTAGCCTGCTGCCCGACGGCCCTCGACGAGCGAAAGTCGTCCGCCCTCGTCACGCCAGTGGTGCGTGGGAGAGTCGTACGGTGAATTGATGATGAGCGACGCCGGTGGCGTGGCACTCACGAACGCACCTCGAGGTGAGGGCCGTAGACGCGAACGCTACCTTGGAAGGCTTGGTCCTTGTGTTGGAAGCGGGTCGGCGTACCTTGGATGCTGAGCTCCTTACATTGGAAGCTGCCCAGAGCCATCTTGGAAGTTGGCTCGACTGGCTCGGTCGATGCGTTGGCTTCCGCCCAGATCATGAGGGCTCGACCAGTCCGACCTTTCTGGTGAGCTTGCGCTCGAGGTCGCTCTCTGCATTGAGGGATGCCACCATCTCGCCGCCAACGTTCGTCAGGCGTGCCAGGTCCGACCGTGGAATCTCCTGTTGATCCTGGAACACCAGCAGCGAGTCGAACTCGACCTGGTGGTGCAGCATGTACTGCAGGAAGATCGTCGTCAGTCTCGCCTTCTCCTGCCCGCCAATCCCGTAGAGGAACAGTGGGACGCCGGACGTCGTTTCGATACGGAAATCCACGGGGTAGTGCTCGGCGTCGGGCAGGGCCGGTACGACGTAGTCCCTCGCGATGCGGTCCTCGGGAATCAGGTTCAGCAGGGTTTCAGCCAGGTCGTCCTGGAACGTCGATGCCACGTGCGAGCGGTTGAGGAACGTCAGGTCGTAGACGCGCGTAATCGTCTGACCAAGGCGAAAGACGGCGTCGGCCAGCTGCTCGGCCCCCACCTCGACGTAGAACTCGCCCGTGACATCGTCGAAGGTGACGCCGGCGTGTCGGACCACCTCGTCCATCAACGTGCGCCGACGACCCTCGAACAGTTTGTCGACATCGTTCTCGTAGCTCAGATGCATCAGGGTGTGAGCGCCGTCGCTGACACGAACGCCGCCCGTGCCGGTCTCCGTGAGGTAGACGGGATAGTGGTCGCCGTCCGGGTAGCGAAAAGGAGTGTCGAGCATCACCTTGCCATCCGGCCGACGAACGAGCTCCACCTCCGAGCACAACTGGCGACACAGTTGGTCCTGGTCAATCGTCAGCATCGTTCCCGTCCTCAGTCTCATCGAACAGCAGCCGTTCGTCGGGGTCAATACCCGGCAGGCCCGCGACCCGGAAATCGTGAACCAAACACCGGAGGGCTCCTTCCACGTCCACATACCGATCCGTCGGGCTGGCTCCGGATTCCGGCTTCAGCCCGTCACGAATAGCCTGCGCCGTCGTCAGGTGTACATGCGGCGCCAGCCGGGCGGAGCCGTGGAAGTGACTGCCGTTGTAGCGTGCAAGCGTCAAGAGGGTGCCGTCCGGCTTCACCACAGCGATGCCCGCCGTGTACTGGAGGGCATCGTACAGGCTGCGGCGCAGATAAATCCTGTAGCGAGCGCCAGAGTCATCGGTCAGGAGATAGTCCTTCCGCTCGTTCCCTTGGCGGTGGATCCACCGTGCGTTCGGTTTCTCGACGCGCTTCCGCGCCCGCCGCAGGCGGTCGAGGTCGGCGTCGGTCGGTTCGTCGTAGTTCATGATTCGAGCGGAATCACTTTGAGCGACTCGATACCGCGGTCGTCCACGATCTTCACGGCCACCTTGCGGTTCTCACCCGCC
>JAEZDP010000126.1 GCA_023418055.1 Acidobacteriota bacterium | reverse complement strand
CCTCGAGGGCATGAAGTACGACAACTGGCCCATCGCCACGTTCCTTCTGGAGGAACGTGTTCGCCCCGATCTCCCGGGCGTCCTCCGGCAGTCGACCGGCGCAGACCAACTCGAGGTCTGGCTCGAGCGTGATTGCTGACAGGCTGCGGCCCGCCTTCCCATCAGCGAGTCGTTCATCGGTCCGGAGCCGCCTCTGGCGGTCCCGCGCCTCAGCGATCCCTACTGGGCTGACATGATTGCGCGGGCACTGGAGTGCCTCGACGCCTCTCGTGGCTACAGGGGGCGCGGGCGACAGGAGGTCACGTTGCTGCGGTCAGGCAAGGTTCAGAAATACGTCTCACCCCATCTGCAGGTGAAGTACGTGTTGCCATCGTCATCCGTAAGCATGGGCGCGCTCGAGACGGCCGCACTGGCACTGGAACCCGTCTACGCGTACATTCGTGCCCGCTGCAACGACGAACGCATCGCAGCCGGGCGGAGGAGCTGACGTGGGGCAGGTCGGGGAAGCGCAACCGATGCGCGTCCGGCGAGATCGGCGTGTGGCATTCTGACGCCCGGAGACGCTGACGGACGACCCAGGTCCATGGTGGACTCCTGAAGACATGGGGGGCCGTGCGCCGCGTGGAGACGGGCGATCGAGTCTCGGCATCGATCGCCGCGCTGGCGATGTGGCCGCCTGATGTAGCATGCTCCACCATGCTCACGCGTCTGCGCCTGAAGAACATCAAGGGCTGGGGCGAGCAGCTTTGGCCCGACGGCGTCGGACTGTCTCGCATCAACCTGCTGCTCGGGCCGAACTCTGCGGGCAAGACCTCGCTGCTGCAGGTGCCCCTGGTCCTCAAGCAGACGTTCACCAGCCCCGATCGCTTCGTGCACCTCAACCTCGGTGGTCAACCTACCGACCTCGTCGATCTCGGAAGCTACGAGTCGCTCGTGCACGGGCACGACACGAAGCGCGAAGTCGGTGTGGGCCTGTCACTCGACGTGACGACGCCGAGCGGGACGCCCGAGCACATCGACTACAGTGCGACGTTCACGGCGCTGCAGGGCGCGCCCGTCGTGAAGTGCCTGGAGATCGCCAGTGGGGGCCAGACCTTCTCGGTGACGAGACAACAGCGTGGCGGCTACCGAATCGCAGCGCCCGGCTACACGCCCCACCAGGGGAACGGACGGGTCGACGCGCGACGTTCGTTCCAACCGGAACGGTCGCTCGCCTTTTCACAGGAAGCCATCACCGAACTAGGCGCGGCCGGCGGGACGATCCAGGATCTGTCTCTACTCCTTCGCCAGGCTCTGGATGCCGTCGTGTACCTCGGTCCGCTGCGTGAACACCCGGAGCGAACGTACTTGTGGAGCGGCGTCGAGCCCCGAGACATCGGCAAGCGTGGCGAACTCGCCGTCCACGCCCTCCTGGCGAGCGACAACACGCGCGTTCGCCCTAGGGCCGGTGTCGAGGGCGGCCGACAGTGGCTCGTGGGCAAGGTGTCGACATGGCTTTCGCGGCTCGGCGTGGCCGACGAACTGGTGCTCGAGCGACACGGACGATCGCGCCACTACGGGCTCGTCGTCGTCCGAGGGAAGCAGCGCGCGAACCTGATGGACGTGGGGTTCGGCGTGTCCCAGGTCCTGCCCATGATCGTGCTCTCGCACATCGTCCCGAAGGGATCGACGATCGTGGCAGAGCAGCCAGAGCTGCACCTGCATCCCCGCGCACAAGGGGGGCTCGCCGAACTCATGGCCGAAGTCGCACGTGACCGAGGCGTGCAGTTCCTCGTCGAGACGCACTCCGAGCACCTGTTTCGGCGCTTGCAGACGCTGATGGCAGACGAGGTCGTGCGGCCGGACGACTGCGCACTGTACTTCGTGGACAGCGGACGCACCGGGGCGCAGCTCGACCGCCTGCAGGTCGACGCGTTTGGACGTGTCGAGAACTGGCCGAAGCACTTCTTCGGAGATTCACTGGGCGAGACCGAGCGGCAGACACGTCGGATGCTCGAGCGAGCGGCAGCCATGCGGAAGTCGACCAGTGCCTGATCACGTCATCGACACCAACGTGTTACTGGTGGCCAGCGCCGCGCACCCGTTCTCGCCCTTTGACGACAGCCACGTGCCTGTGGAGCAACAACTGCAGGTGCTCGACTGGTTGATGACCTTCAACGATGACGACAGTCGACGGCTGGTGCTCGACGACAGGTTCGCGATTCTCGGGGAGTATCGCCACAAGCTCAATGAACAGGACGTCGGGTTCCAGGTGGTTCGCGAAAAGATGCAGGCGCGTCGCACGGCAATGATCACGCTCGACGCCGACGGTCATGCGGTTGTGCCGGCCGGCCTGCAGGCCTGCGACCCGTCCGACCGCAAGTTCCTCGCCGCGGCACTCACCGACGCCGCCGGCATCTCCATCGTCAATGCCACCGACTCCGACTGGATCGAGATTGAGGACGCGTTGAGGGCTGCCGGTGTGGTGGTCGACCATGTGATTGAAGCGTGGCTTCGCACCTGGATGGCCCGTCGCGCACGATGAACCGGGAAGAGGCCGTGCACGACGAGTTCTTTCGCTTCCCGCACACGCCCCACCTGCTCTGGCTCGGCGACGTGCCACCGCGTGCCGACAAGGTGCTCTCGACGCATGAAGCCGAGGAGTTCCTGGCGCACGAGGTCACAGTGGAAGAGAAGATCGACGGTGCCAACGTCGGCCTGTCGATCGACGAAGCCGGGTCGATTCGCGCGCAGAACCGCGGGGCGTGGCTCGCACGCGACACGTGCCACGCGCAGTTTCGTCCGCTCTTCCGGTGGATCGATCTGCACCGGTTCGCGCTGGCCGACAATCTGCCGCGCCACGTGATCCTGTTCGGCGAGTGGTGCTATGCGGTGCACAGCGTGCGCTATACCCACTTGCCCGACTGGTTCCTGGCGTTCGACGTGTACGACCGCGACGCGTCAACGTTCTGGGACACGGCGCGGCGCGACGCCCTCGTCTCCACGCTTGGCATCGCCAGGGTTCCGCAGGTGGCCGCGGGGCACTTCACGCTGTCCAACGTCCCGCTGCTGCTTGGCCCGTCGCAACTGGTCGATGGCCTCGCCGAAGGCGTGTACCTCAAGTGGTCCGCTGGCGGCGACACCAGCGGTCGCGCAAAGGTCGTGCGTCAGAGCTTCGTGCAGGGTATCGACGAGCACTGGGCGGGGCGCCCGCTCGAGGTCAACGGCCTGGCGTCCGGAGCCGTCTGGTAGCCTGTCCGCGCTCCGAGTGAGTGACGGCAGTGCCGTCGCTGCGGCGTCCTACCCTGGTGCGAGCCGTTGGGGGCGTCATGTCGCGACTGGCAGCCGAGACCGATTACGGGACTCTTCCCGCCTTGCGTACGCTTACGACCGACGCGCCATCAGTCTCGCACCCCACCACCGCGAGCGCCGCCCGGTACGCCTCGAGCTGATGCGCGTACACCTCGGGCTCGAGCGCGACGTCCGTCTTGTAGTCCACCACCTGCCACGCATCCCCACGCCGATACAGCAGGTCGATGACGCCGCTCGTCAGCCGCCGCTCAGCCGCGACCAGGAACGGCGCCTCGACGAGATGCTCCGTCTGCACCGCCTCCTGCCAGAATGCCGCCCGCGCCGCCGCCTCCACCGTGTCGAGCGCCTCGTCGAGTACGTCGCGCAACTGCGGCTCCTCGACGGTCAGCCATAGCGCAAGGCGCCGCAGGTCGTCGCGCGTCGCATGGGGATGCCGCATCGCGTGCTCGAGCAGCCCGTGCACCAGCGTCCCCCACGCCGCGCCCGCATCCGCCCGGTGCGCGGGCGTGTCTGTCGCAACGACTTTCGTGGGGTCGTCCGCCGCCGCGTCGGCCTCCTCCACCGCACGGGTCATCCGCGCGATGTGCCGCGCGTCGGACGTGACGGCCGCCACGGACCACGATGCCTCGCTCACGCGCTCGTGCGCCGCGGCACATGCCGCCCCGAACGCCTCTCGCTCCGACGGTCCGCACGGCAGCGCCACCGGCGGCGGCACAGCAGCCGCCCCCGGCACCGGCAACTCGCGCGCGTCGGCCAGATGCCCTGCAAGAACGCCCCACGCATGTCCGTTCCGCGGCTTGTCGAGCGTGCGGCTGACGACGAGCATGTCGCGCGCACGCGTGGCCGCGACGTAGAGCAGCCGGTCGAGTTCCGCGTCGAGATACGGCTGTTCAGCCGTCTCGTACGCCGCCCAGTCGGCATGGCTGCCGAGCACCGGCCGGGCGTAGGACCATTCCGACTCCTTGACGATCTGGAACCACCCCTGCGCCACGTGGCCCGCCCGCGCGATGTGCACGTCCACCCTCGGCGCGAACCCGCCGGCCGGGTCCGCCAGGAACACGACAGGCGCCTCGAGCCCCTTGGCCTTGTGCAGGTTCATGATCCGGACGACGTCCGTGCGCCCGGGCTCGAGCGGCAACGACTCGATCTCACTCCCGCCAGCCTCCGCATCGTCCAGCATGTCCGCGGCATCGGCGAGACTGCCGCCGTCCTCGACCACCTGGCGCACCCGGTCCACCGCATGCAGCAGGTCGCCCGCCTCGACGCCGTCGGGCGAGGTGGACGCGAGCGCGAGGTAGCCCGAGTCTTCGAGAATGCGATCGAGCGCGGCGCCGGCCGGCAGCAGCCGCGTCCACCGGTGATAGCGACGGAGCGACGCGAGGGCCTCTCGAACCGCATCACCCGCCGTCTCCTCGTCGTCGCCACCCGCAAAGAGCTGGAACCAGCCACCCGACTGTCGGTACGCGAACAACTGCGCATCGCTGATGCCAAACAGCGGCCCACGCAGCACACCGACGAGCGCGACGCCGTCCTGCGGATCCGACAGCACCCGCATCAGGGCAGCGAGCACGCGGACTTCGGGCGATGCGCCGAACGCCCCCGCGCCGCTGACGTCAACGGGCACGCGCAGTGTCTCGAGCGCGGTCGCGTACGCGTTTAGCCGCGCGCCCTTTCGACGCGTGAGCACGAGGAAGTCTGCGTACCGTCTGCGCCCGGCGTCCACCTCGCTCCGGATGTACGCCGCAATGCAGCTGGCGTCTGCCGCATGCGCATCACGCGGGTCGCAGGCATGCGTGATCGTGAAGAGGCCAGCGGCGTCCTCGCGGCCCGCCTCCCGGCGCCTGTACGCGTCGAGCGGCGCGAACATCGGGGCGTGCTGCGTTGGCTCCGTGGGGAAGCGGCTCTGGAACGCGTCGTTGGCCCAGTCGCACAACGAGGCCATCGACCGGAAGTTCATCGTCAGCGGCACCACGCGCCCCGTCGCCCGCTCGGCGAAACGCTCGCGCACGCGCGTGTAGACGTCGATGTCGGCGCGGCGGAACCTGTAGATCGACTGCTTCGGGTCGCCGACGACGAAGAG
>JAEZDP010000090.1 GCA_023418055.1 Acidobacteriota bacterium | reverse complement strand
GGGAGCCTGGCCATCGCCGCACGTTCGGCGGCGCTCGGGCTGAACTGATCGAGGTCGTCGAGGGCGGCCTGCAGGCCACCGACCTGTTCGGTGAGCGCGCCGGTGGCGGCCCGCATGCTCGCGTTCTCCTGAGCGAGATGCGCCACGCGCTCTTCCCAGAGGCGGCCCTCCCAGCGAGACTTCGACACGGCCCCGATCGCCACGAGCGTCGGGAGCACACCGAGAATCACGGCGACGACAACGGCGGGCCGCAACGACAGGGTGAAACGGCGAACGATGCCCGTTCGACGATCCGCGACGAGAATGCTGTAGCGTTTGGCTGCCATGGATGCGAGGTGCCGGGCGCCCGCGATGTTCGTCCTGCGGGCGTCCTGCGTTATCTCCGAGAGACCGGGGTCGCACCCGAAGGTGCAGGCGGCTTTCGGACGACGGACGAGTCTAACACAGGCCCTCCTTCCGCTGGACCCTGAACTGCAGAGCTTCGGCGACGTGCAGGCGTGACACCTGCGGCGCGGCCTCGAGGTCGGCAATGGTGCGCGCTACGCGCAACACGCGGTCCACGGCGCGCGCGCTCAGGCCGAAGCGATCGACGGCCCGCGCGAGCAGCGCGCGAACTCCGGGTTCCCGGTCCAGCGTGCGCACCGCCTCGCCCGACAGCCTGGCGTTGGCGGTCCGCTGACGTGCCATCTGCAGCCCCCGCGCCGCCGCCACACGCGCCCGCACCTCCTGCGACGACTCGCCGGCGGCTGCCGACAAGGCCGCGAACTCCACCGGGGGCACGTCCACCGCCAGGTCGATACGATCGCGCACCGGACCCGACAGGCGCCCCGCGTACCGGTCGACGTCCCCCGGCCGGCAGGTGCAGGTGCGTGTCGGGTGCCCGCGCAGCCCACACGGACAGAGATTCATCGCCGCGACGAACAGGAAATCGGCAGGGAAGGTGACCGACCGCGCGACCCGTGCCAGATGGACCCGTCGTTCCTCGAGCGGCTGCCGCAGGACGTCGAGCGTGCGGCGGTCGAACTCGGGCGCCTCATCGAGAAACAGCACGCCATGGTGCGCCAGACTGACCTCCCCCGGACGGGGTTGGGGCCCGCCGCCCACGAGCGCGGCCGTCGAGACAGTGTGATGCGGCGCGCGGAAGGGCCGGCCACCGAGCAGGGCGCTCCCCGGCCGCACGAGCCCGGCAGCCGAGTGGATGGCCGTGGCCTCGAGCGCCTCGTCGAAGGTCCAGGGGGGCAGCAATCCGGGCAGGCGCCGTGCGAGCATGGTCTTGCCCGCTCCCGGCGGCCCACACAGCAGGAGGTGGTGGTTGCCCGCGGCCGCAATCTCGAGCGCGCGCCGGGCACCGAGTTGCCCCCGCACCTCCGAGAGGTCGGCACCGTCGGCGTCGGGAGGCGCCAGCGGCGTGGGCTCGTCGCCCCCTGGCGCGTCGGGGCATGCCAGGGCCCGCAACGCATTCGTCAAGGTATCGGCCGCCAGCACGGTGACGCCAGGCACCACACGGGCCTCGGCCACGTTGCCGGCCGGCACGAGCAGCCGCGGCACCGCGTGGGCTCTTGCGGCGAGTGCGGCGGGCAGGATGCCGCGGCCCGGCACGATGGCGCCATCGAGTGACAGTTCGCCCAGCACGAGCGTCTGTCCGGCTGCCGCCGGCGGGGTCTGGCCTCCCGCCGCCAGCACGGCCAACGCGATGGGCAGGTCGAAACTCGTGCCCTCCTTGCGTAGGTCTGCGGGCGACAGATTGACCGTGATGCGATGCGGGGGGAACTCCAGACCGGCGTTGCGGATGGCACTGCGCACCCGGTCGCGGCTTTCGCGGACGGAGGTGTCGGGCAGGCCGACGAGGGTGAACGACGGCAGGCCGAACGACACGTCGGCCTCCACTCGCACCAGTTCCGCGGTGATACCGACCAGCGTGGCAGAAAACGTCGCGGCAAGCATGCCGGGACGATGGCAAGGCGCGGGCCAGCGCCACGCGGCGAGAAAACGGCTGTTATCGGGGAGGGAGCGGCGGGGAGGTGGCAGCCACTGCACTGGCCGGCGACCCGACCCGTGGCAGTGGCTGCAATGCGGCGCTACTGAGCGGCGCGGCTGCCGTTGTCGACGTGGATCGTCAGACGGGCGCCGACGGCCAGGCGATCGGACCGCAGGCCGTTCCAGGCCTTCAGTTCGGCCACGGACACGTCGTGACTGGCCGCGATGCGGAACAGCGTGTCGCCGCGCTTGACGCGGTAGGTGATGCGGCTCTCGTCGGAGGACGCCGTGCGCGTGGCCGCCGCACGGCTCGCCGAGGCGACCACCGCCCGGACGCCACGGTCGCCGGCCGGCGCTGCGGGGGCCGCTGCCGCCAGCAGCGGCGCCGACGGGGCCCGCGGGATGATGAGCTGCTGCCCGACACGGACGCGCGTGGTGGTGCGGATGCCGTTGGCTTCGGCCAGGTCGGTGCGCGAGACGCCCAGCTTCTTGGCGATGGCGGAGAGCGATTCGCCGCGGCGGACCGTGTGCCAGCGCAGCGCCGCGAGATCCACTTCCGACGCGATGCCGAGGCGCGCTTCGAGCGCGGACCCTCGACCGACGGGTACCTTGACCTCGTAGTCGGGGTAGCGCACGGGCGTGGTCCAGCGTCGCAACTCCGGGTTGAGCGCCTGGATGTCGTCGATCGACGTCTGGGTCCACTCGGCCACGCGGCGCAGGTCGACCGCCTTCGGCACGCGGACCTTGTCGTAGGCCAGCGGCTCCGACGGCTCGATGTCGAACCCGTACTGCGCGGGGTTCCTGGCGATGATGATGGCGGCCAGGATCATCGGCACGTACTCGCGGGTCTCCCGCGGCAGGTAGCGGCTGCTCGACGACAGGGTCCAGAAGTCGTCGTGGCCCGAGGCCTTCATCGCTCGCTGCACCCGGCCTGGCCCGCCGTTGTACGAGGCCAGCGCCAGGTGCCAGTCCTCGAACATGCCGTGGAGGGTCTTGAGGTAGCGCGCGGCGCCGACGGTCGCCTTCTCGGGGTCGGCCCGCTCGTCGATGTACCAGTCCTGCTTCAATCCCATGTCGCTGGCGGTGCCGCGCATGAACTGCCACATGCCGCGGGCGCTCGCCCGTGACAGGGCGGTGGGCTTGAACGCGCTCTCGATGAGCGGCACGTACGCCAGGTCGAGCGGCACCCCTTCTTCACGGAACACCTGCTGAATCATGGGCAGGTAGCGCGTCCCGCGCTGCAGTCCGCCGGCCAGGTGGCCGCGCAGGCGCCCCTGGAACAGCTCCACGTACTGCAGGACCCGCTCGTTCAGGGGGATGGGGATGTCGTGCACCATCGCCGCGAGGTCGGCCTGCACGGCGGCTTCCACCGACTTGTCCGGCGGGGTCGTGGGGGCGAAGGTGGCCACCTCGAGCAGTTCGTCGATGACGGCCGGCTCGGAAGGCTTTTCCGTGAACCCGTCGCCGGTCTGGAGCGCCAGCGCCTCCTGCGCGGCGATGCGGTCCACCAGCCGGTCGAAGTGCGTGCGCAGCCGGGGCTCCGTCCGCGCGCCCCCCTTGGCCTCGAGCAGCACGTCGAGCGAACGATCGAAGGCGTCTCGCGCCTGCACCAGGTGGCCAAGGCCCAGTTCCCGCGTGCCCAGCGCGAACAGACGGTCAGACTCGGCAATGAGCGCCTCCACCGGATCGGCAGCGGGCGGCGCGGGAACGGGTTGCTGTTGCTGGGCTTGGGCGGGAGGTGCGGGGGCTGCGGCCGGGGCTGGCGCCGCGGCAATCTGGGGTCGGGGGTTGCCACTGCACGCAGCAGTCGCAACGACAAGCAGGACTGCGCCTGGCAGCCGGACAGTTGGTCGCATAGGCGTCTCGAAAAAGACGCCGGAGCGTAACACCGGGCCACCGGCAGGGTCAAGACAGCGGCACGTCCGACTCGACGAGCACGCCATGCGCCTCTCCCAGGTCGCGCGCAGCCGGCGTGACGATGGCGCGGGGGGCAAGCAGGATGGTTCGCCCCGCCTTCATCGCCTGCCGGACGTCGTCTTCGCAGACGAAATCGGCAGGGGAGGGCGTAGGTCGTAAGCCTGAACCATCGGTCGCTCCCGTGCGTGCGCCGTCGTGCTGCCCGGAGGCAGCGGGTGCCGCCGATCCT
>JAEZDP010000055.1 GCA_023418055.1 Acidobacteriota bacterium | reverse complement strand
CCTGAGCGGCGCGCGACGCGCCGTTGCCCGCCCGGGCGGCCGGACGGGTGGCACGCGGGGCGCGGGGTTCGGCGGGCGGCTCCGCCGTCGTGGTCTCGACAGGGGCCACCGGCTCGGGAGGCACGGAGATGACCCGTGGCGGCGGAGGCGGCACCTCGAGACGTGAGGCCACGGGCACCGCGGCGGGGCTGCGCGAGGCGCACGCGCTGCCCCCGATCAGGCAGCAGGCAAGCAGCGGCGCCACGAACCGTGAATCAACTGGCAGGGCCATGTATCTTCCTTCTGACGTCGACACGTCGCCTCAGGCTCGCGGCAGCCGCATGCGGAAGCTGGCACCGCGGCCGGGTGACGACTCCACTTCCACGGTGCCGTCGTGCAGCTGCACCGTGCGGTAGACCATCGACAGCCCGAGGCCGCTGCCCTGCGTCCGTGTCGTGAAATAGAGGTCGAACACCCGCGACAGGTGTTCGGGGGCGATGCCGACGCCCGTGTCGGCCACGCCGAGTTCCACCTGCGTGTCGCCGAGCAGGCGCGCGCTGAAGGTGAGCGTGCCCCCGTCGGGCATGGCCTCGATCGCATTGAGCGCCAGGTTGAGCAGGGCCTGCCGCAGCATCGGGCGGTCGGCCTGCACCATCGCGGCACTCTCGATGTCAATCGACACGTGCGCCCCGCTCTGCTCGGCCTGCGGCCGCACGACGTCGGCGACGTCCTCGATGAGGGGCGTGACCTCCACGGGCTCGAGTTGCAGTTCCTCGGGACGACTGAAGCGAAGGAACCCCTGCACCACGTGATCGAGCCGACGAATCTCGTCGCCGATGATCGACACGTGCGTCATGAGCGGAGGAATGGCCGGGCTCGCGGACGCGTCGGCCGCCGGACGTCCGGCCCCGACCGGCTGCCCCAGGCCGGCCCGCAGCTTCTGCCGCAGCAACTCGAGGTGGATGGTCATGGCGTTGAGGGGGTTCTTCACCTCGTGCGCCACGCCAGCCAGCAGGCGATTGAGCGAGGCCAGCTTCCGTGAGTAGCGGAGGGTGGTCTGCACCTGCGAGAGCGCGCCGACGTTGCGGGCCACCAGCATGACGCCCACGAACCCGCGCGTCTGGTCGTCGATGGGATGGGCCATCCACTGCTGCTGATTCCCATCGTCCACCGAGCCGATGCGATCGGCGAGGATGGGGCCGGCGCTCTCGCGCGAGGCCAGGGCCTGCTCGGCGAGGAACCGGCAGGCGTGGCCCTCCGACACGGCCTCGGCCAGCTTGTGGCCGGTGTCGAGCGAGGGCATCAGCGTCTTCATCGCGGCGTTGACGAAGACCACCTCGCCGGCGGGCGAGACGATGGCCACGGCGTCCTCGAGGCGCTCGACCACCGATTCGGCACGGCGCGCCTGCTCCACCAGCTGCCCGCGGATGGACGACACCGACTGGCTGAGCGCGTTGAACGACGAGCCGAGGTCGCGGAACTCCTCGTCGCGCAGTTCGAGCTGCACGTCCTGCTCGCCCTGGCCCAGACGCGCGATGCCGCTCTGCAGCACGTGAATGGGCTGCAGCAGCCGTTGCGCGAGCAACCAGGACAGGCCGGTGGCCAGCACGATGGCGAGCCCGGCGACCGCCACCACGGGCTGGAGCGCGTCGACCAGCTGGTCCCAGACCAGCACCGTCGAGATGCCGATGCGGATCGACCCGAACTTCTCGTCGCCGAGCAGGAGGGGCTGCGTGACCTCGTAGTTGCGCTGTTCCCAGACGCCAATGAGCCGCGCGATGGGTCCGCTGGTCAGCAGCTGCTCGAGCGGCGGCTGCGGCGGGATGGTCGTGCCCTCGAGCGTCGGCGAGCTGTGCACGAGCGCCATGTCACGGACGTCGGTGATCGTCGCGTACGACACGTTCTGCGCAAACCCGATCGCCGACTGGAGGATGGCGCGCAGCCCTTCGTCGGTCTGCAGGTCCGAGGCGGCCGTCTCGCGGCTCTTCACCAGGCGGAACGCCCGCTGGTACATCGAGTTGGTGAGCATCTCTCCGCGCAGCTCGCTCTCGGCCAGCAGCGTGCCGGCCTGCGAGACGAGGTTCATGAGGCTCATCGTGATGACCGAACACGCCACGATGAGCGTGACGCCGATCACCTGCCGCGTCTGGAAACTGAGGCGCATGGCGTTCGGCTAGTCGGGCTGCTCGCGGGCGCGGGAGCGATTGAGCTTGTTGTGCAGCGTCTTGAGGCTGATGCCAAGCAGTTCCGCGGCGCGCGTCTTGTTCTGCCCCGTGTGTTCGAGTGTCACCTCGATGAGGCGCATCTCGGCCTCGTCGACCGTGGTGCCCGGGCCGAGCGTGACGCCGCCGGACGAGCGCGCGCCCGAGGGCGCGGCGATGAGCTCGGAGGGCAGGTGCTCTTCCTCGATGAACTCGCCCGGCGCCAGAATGGTGGCGCGTTCGATCACGTTGCGCAGCTCGCGGATGTTACCGGGCCACTGGTAGGTCGCGAGGCGCTGCAACGCGGGAGCACTCACGGCCCGCACCCGGCGGCCGTTGCGCGCGCTGAACTCGTTGATGAACGCCTGCGCCAGCAACGGGATGTCCTCGTGCCGCTCGCGCAGGGGCGGCAGCTCGATGGCGAAGACGTTGAGACGGTAGTACAGATCTTCGCGCAGCTTGCCGCGCTGCACGGCATCGAGCGGGTTGACGTTGGTCGCGGCGATGATGCGCACGTCCACCTGCTGCTCGCCACGGCCGCCCAGCCGGCGGAACGTCCGCTCCTGGAGCACCCGCAACAGCTTGACCTGTGTCACCGGCACCATCTCGGCAATCTCGTCGAGAAACAGCGTGCCGCGATGCGCCAGCTCGAAGCAGCCGAGGCGACGCTCCACCGCCCCGGTGAACGCGCCCTTCTCGTGCCCGAAGATCTCGCTCTCGAGCAGCGTCTCGGGGATGGCCGCGCAGTTGATGGCGATGTAGGGCTGCTGGCTGCGGTCCGAGAGCTGGTGAATCGTCTGCGCCACCAACTCCTTGCCGGTGCCCGACTCGCCCCAGATGAGCACCGACGCGCCCGTGGGCGCAGCCTGCTCGATCGTCCGGTACAACTTGCGGATGGCCGGCGTGTTGCCGATGATGCGTCCGAAACTTCCCTGATCACGGAGCTGGCGGCGCAGCACCTGCACCTCACGCCGGGTCTGCTGCCGCTCGACGGCCTTGGCCAGCAGGATCTCCAGGCGGTGCGGGTCGACGGGCTTGGTCAGGTAGTCGTACGCACCCTCGCGAATGGCCTCGACGGCCGTCTCCACGGTGCCCTGGGCGGTCAGGATGACCACACACAGGTCGGTGAGCTGGTCCTGCAGGGCGCGCAGCACGCCCAGGCCGTCGAGCCTGGGCATCACGAGATCGGTCAGCACGACGCCCGGCCGGAAGGTCGTGACCTTGGCCAGCGCCTCTTCGCCGTCCGCTGCCGACTCGGCGACGTATCCCCACGCGCGAATCAGCTCCGTGAGCCCCACGCGAGCCGCCCGGTCGTCTTCCACGATGAGCACCCGCTCGCCGGGTGCCACCGCGTCCGGCACCACTTCCCGCTCCTCGGGGCCCATGGACCCACTGGGACTCGACACGACACTCCTCCCCGCCCGACCACGTGCGCCCGTGCACGTGCCGACCTGAGCGGAGTGTAACATTTACGCAGTGGCCGAACCCCTCCCCATCGTCGATACCGCGGATGTGACGACCCGACCGCCGCTGTCCAGCGGATCCTCGACGGCGTGGCTGTCGCTGTTCGAGGTCGTGCTCTGCTCGGGGTTCCCGTCGCAGCTGCTGCTGTCGGCCCTGCTGCTGATGGCCGGCCTCGCGGCGACATCGGGCGACGGCTTGTCGTTCCGCTTCGTGGTGGCGCTGTCGCTGCTCGACACGGCCGTGGTGCTCGGCCTGGTGGGGCTCTTCCTCAAGGCAAGGGGCGAGTCGGTGCGAGAGGTGCTCGTGGGGCGCATGGCCCTCGCGCCCGAGGTCACGCGCGGCCTGGCCCTGCTGCCGGTGGTCTTCGGCGTCGTGCTCGTCGGCGGGCTCGTCATCCAGCACATCGCGCCGCAGTTGCGCAACGTCGAGGAGAACCCGCTACAGGCGATGCTCGACTCTCCCACACGTCTCGCCATCTTCGCCGTCGTCGTGGTGGTGGCCGGCGGGCTGCGCGAGGAGGTGCAGCGGGCGTTCATCCTGCATCGCTTCCGCCAGGATCTCGGGGGGGCCTGGGTGGGGCTGATTCTCTTCAGCGTCGCCTTCGGGCTGGGGCACCAGATGCAGGGCTACGACGCGGGCATCCTCACCGGACTGCTGGGCCTGCTGTGGGGGGTCGTCTACCTCGTGCGCCAGAGCATCGTGGCCCCGGTCGTCTCGCATGCGTTGTTCAACCTGATCCAGCTGGCGATTGTGCAGTACGCGTCGCAGGCCGGCCTGATTGGCACGTGAGGCCCGCCACCCGCGAGAACACGCCGCGGCGTTCAGGGACGTGCGACGATGCGCACGCTGGCGCGGCGGCGCAGTCCGGCGACCCAGTCGGCCACCAGCGCGTCGGTCCGCTCGACGATGAGCGCGCGGCGCGCGGCGGCCCGGGCATCTGGCGTGTCGGACGTGTCACCCAGGCGCGCGGTCACCTCGGCCTCGGTCGGCTGCGCTGCCGCGGCGAAGCGCTGGTCGATGTAGGCCGCGATTCGGAGGTCGTCGGCCACGTGGCGCCGCACACGGTCGGCGGAGGCGCCGAGCGCCTCGAGATCAGCCAGCCAGTCGGCCATCGGCTGCCCGGACGCCAGCCCCGCCATGCGCGCGTCCACGCTGGCCTCGGAGGGCGGTGTCACCGCGAAGCGGTCGGCCTCGGCGCGCACGAGTTCGCGCGTGACGAGCTGCTCGACCAGCGCCGCTTCATCGGGCGCCCCGCCCGGGATGGACGACAGCCGCGTGGCCAGCCGCAGATCGCCCGCGGTCAGGGCGCGCTGTTCGACCACGGCCACCAGCCGGTCGATGGGCATCGCCTGGGCCGCCGCGATGCCGACGCCCACCGCCAGCGCCACGCTCAGGCGGGTGACGACGGCAAGCCACACGAGGGCCCGCGGATATACTGTGTCGCCAGTCGATGGTGTCTCCCGTCTCATGAAGCTCACGGTCGTCATTCCGGTCTACAACGAGGTCCACACGCTGCTCACGCTCATCGAGCGGGTCCAGCGCGTGGCCGTCGACAAGGAAATCGTGCTGGTGGACGACTGCTCCACGGACGGGACGCGCGAGCTGCTGCAGCAGACCACTTTCCCGGCAAACGTCACGGTGCGCTTCCACGAGCAGAACCAGGGCAAGGGCGCGGCCCTGCGGACGGGGTTTGCCGCGGCGACGGGCGACCTGGTGATCGTGCAGGATGCCGATCTCGAGTACGACCCCGAGGAATATCCTAAGCTGATTCGTCCCATCGTGGACGGCCGCGCCGACGTGGTGTTCGGCTCACGCTTTGCCGGCGGCGACTCGCACCGCGTGCTCTACTTCTGGCACTCCCTGGGCAACAAGTTCCTCACGCTCTGCTCGAACGCCTTCACCAACCTCAACCTCACCGACATGGAGACCTGCTACAAGGTCTTCCGCCGCGAAGTCCTGCAGCAGATCACGGTCGAAGAGAACCGCTTCGGCTTCGAGCCAGAAATCACCGCCAAGATCTCGAAGCTGCGCCTGCGGATCTACGAGGTCGGCATCTCGTACTCCGGACGCACGTACGAAGAGGGCAAGAAGATTGGCTGGAAGGACGGCGTCCGCGCGATGTGGTGCATCGTGAAGTACAACGTACTCCGCTGACACTCCCGGTTCCTCCTTCGTTCCTTCGTTCCTTCGTTCCTTCCCTCCTTCCCCTCCTTCGTTCCTTCGTTCCTTCGTTCCTTCGTTCCTCAGAACGCCTGTCCTACCGTGATGTGCAGCGCCGTGCGCCCCTCGCGCGTGCCGTTGATGAACGTGCGCCGCGACAGCTTGAAACCGAGGTCCACGCGAATGGGACCGATGGGCGAGCGATACCGCAGGCCGAGGCCGGTGGCGCCGCGCAGTTCGCGCAGGTCGAGGTCGGCCACGCGCAGGAAGACGTTGCCGGCATCGAGGAACGCGGCAGCGCCGATGCTCTTCCAGACCGGGAAGCGCACCTCGCCATTGAAGACCACCACCGCATTGCCGCCGGTCGGCAGGCCGTTGCGGTCGAGGGTGGCAGGCGCCCCGAGGCGGTCGAGCGCAAAGCCGCGCACGGTGGAGTCGCCGCCCGCGAAGAAGCGCTCGCTGGCCGGCAGATCACGCACCACGTCCACCAGCGGCTCGCCATCGGGCCCCACCAGCGGCTGGGCATCGTCGCCGAGCCTGGGGAGGGCGCGGGGCAACCCGCGCGCCACGCCGAGGCGGGCGCCGCCGGCGACGACCATGCGCGACCCTGGCAGGCGCCGGTAGAGGAAGCCCTGCATGTAGGTCTTGGTGAAACCGACTTCGGAGCCGATGCGACGCCCGGCCACCTCGCCGTCGATGCTGGCAAAGTGCCCCCGCTGCGGGTCGAGCGGGTCGTCACGCGTGTCGACCAGCACCGAGGAGGACACCGACGAGAGGCGCACCTGGGGAAACAGACGGTCCACACTCAGCTGGTCTTCCGGCGCGATGCGGGCATTGAACAGCTCCGTGCGGCCAAAGCCGTAGCGACCGATGACCGTGATGGCCTCACCGATGCCGCGCGACATCTCGGCGCGCGCCGCCTGGCGCCTGAAATTGAAGCTCGACCTGATGGCCTGCTCGACAAACGCCGAGACGTCGAGGTTGGTGGACTCGAAGAAGGCCCGTGGCTCGCGCCAGGTGCTGAGCACCCGGTACTCGCTCACGCTCAGGCCCGAGCCGTCGCGCTCCGGGTCGCCCGGCACGTCGCGTGGCCGCAGCGATCCGCGCAGGAACAGGTTCACCGATCGGTTCTTGCCGAGGAAGTTGCGGCGGCCGATCTCGAAGAAGCCACGGGGCGCCACTTCGAAACGGGTATCGACGGCGCCGCGATCGAGCGGCTGTCCGGGGGGCACGTCGGGAGTGGCGCGCGCCGTCCGCAGCCGCTGCCCACCTTCGAGGCCCACGCCGTACCCCACCGTCGTCACCGGCGCTTCTTCGACGGTGATGATGACGTCGTGTTGCTGGGTGCCCGGCTGTGCGACCTCCGCGATCCGCACGCTGCGGAACAGGCCCAGCGCCGTCAGGCGCCGCTGCGTGTCGAACACGTCGCTCAGGCCGAGCGGACGCCCCGGGCGCACCAGCAGCTCGCGCCGGATCGTCTCCTCGGACACGCGCACGTTGCCGACGATGACGACGCGGTCCACCAGCACCTGCGGGCCCTCGACGATACGATAGGTGACGGCGATGCTCGTGCCATCGTCGGCGGCGGTGAGGTCGGCCTCGACCTGTGCCTGGCGATGACCCGCGTCGAGGTACCGGCGCAGGATCGCCTCACGGTCGGCGACCACCGCAGTGGACGAGAACAACGCCCCGGGCTGGACGGTCAGGCCCGCCCGCAACGACGCCTCCGGCAGGGCCTCGGCGCCGTCGAGGGCCACCGAGGCCACCCTCGCCTCCGGCCCCTCGACAATGCGTAAGCGTATCTCGACGGTTCCACGGCTGCGCGGATCGAGCGACGGGGTACTGACGTCGATGAGTGCGCGTTCGGTGCGCGCGGCCGGGAAGCCGCGGTCGTGATAGGCGCGCGCGATGGCCGCCTCGCTCTGCTCGAGGAGCGAGGGGGCGAACGGCTGCCCGGAGCGCAAACGCAGCAACCCTCGGATCTCCGCCGCGTCCATCGTCTGCTGCCCGCCGATGACGATGTCGCCCACCTCGTAGAGCCGGCCCTGGCGCACGGTGAACACGACCGAGAGCCCCGTCTCGGTGACCTGACGGGCGTAACTCACCTCGGCCCGCCAGTACCCGCGCTCGCGCAGCCACGTGACGATGCGCGCACGCGAGTCTTCGAGCAGGTCCTCGTCCACGCTGCCTTCGGCCTCCACGGGCACCAGGTCGCGCAGCACATCACGCGGCAGCCGGTCGCCCTCGAAGCTCAGGGCCACCCGAGGACCGCGCACGACTTCCACCGTGAGGTCGATGGTGCGCGGGGCGCTGCCCGGCGCGGGCGTGGAGCGCACGATCGCCTCGTAGTAGCCGTCTGCCCGCTGCCGAGCGACGAAGCGCTGCTCGCGCTCCTGCAGCACGGTGCGGTCGTACGGGTCGCCCGGGACGAGGCCGAGCACGGCCGACGAGTCATCGGCGCCCGTCCCATCCATGCCCGTCACCTGGATGCGCCCAAGGACCCACCTGGGCCCGGCGCTGCCCTCGACGACGAGCCGCACGTTGCCTTCGGTGTCGAGCGGGACGAGACGTGATGCGAGGTCGGGCTGCAGGTATCCCCGCTCGCCGAGCACGTCGTGGACGGCCGACAGGGCCTGTTCCACCTGGTCTGCCGTGGGGGTGGACCCGACCCGGTCGCGGATGGCGCGCTCGAGGTCGCGGCCAGGCACCCCGAAGTCGCCGTCCATCCGGTACGCAACGATGCGCTGCAGCGGCGTGAGCCGGAACTGCACGACGAGCCCATTGTCGGCCGGCGTGGCGACGACGTCGATCGTCGCGAAGCGCCTGAGGTGCACGAGGTGCTGGATGGACTCGCGGACGTCCGCGGCATCGAGTGGGCTGCCGGGCCGGACGTCGATCAGGGCGTCGAGCGAGGGATCGCTGACGGGACGTCCATCGAGCAGGAACTCGATGCGCGCCACGACGGAACCTGCGGATGACGGCGCCGTGGACGGCGCCAGCGGATCCTGGGCCGTGGCAGGCGACGGCAGGGTCGCCGCCACCGTCAGCATCGCCGCCGCCAGCAGGTGTCGCCGAATGCCCATCAGAACACGTGCCGCACGCGGACGTCGATCGCGTACGTGTCGTCTTCGTTCTGCGAGACGATCCACGACAGACGATCGCTCTGGGTGAACTCGACCAGGATCAGCTGGTCGCGCTGCGACGAGGTGAGCAACTGGGTGTAGGAGAGGTAGAGCCGCTCGCTGATGCGCTTGCCGATGGTCAGGCGCGCGCCGGGGTTGAGGCGCGACGATTGCTGGCTCGAGAAATCACCGAGGGACGGCGTGATCTGCACCGAGTCGACGCCGAGCGCCTGCTCGGCCACGCGGCCGACGTTGGCCGAGATGGGACTGGCAAGCAGCCGCGCCGCGCGGGCGGCGATGAGGTCCTGCTCGGTCTGGTTCGGGGCGCGCAGGGCGCGGAGTTCGGCGTTCTGCGGGTCGCGCACGTCACCGAAGAGCAACGCGAGGATGTCGACGGGGCTGAGCGGCGGATCCGAACTGAGGTCGAACACGAACCGGTCGGGCGTGCCCGACACGCGGAAGACCACGCGATAGATCTGTCCCGGCACCTGGGCCCGCGTCTCGGCCTCGATGTCGAAGAAGGGCTCGATGCGCGTCGGGTTCGAGAAGTCGATGGCGCCGCGGGTGACGGTGTAGCGTTTGCCCTCGAAGAACACTTCACCGCGCTCGATGTCGGCGCGGCCGAAGAGCTGCGGACGGTCGTAGGTGCCGCGCAGCGTCAGGTCGGCGCGTGAGACGAGCCGCGTCGTGTTGTTCTCGACGCGGAAGGTGGAGGGCGCCGTGATGCGGACGTCGAAGCGCAGCGGGAACCCGCTGTCGGCGACGGTCGGCGTGACGGGCACCGGCGCGGCGCCCCCGCCGAACATGCCGGCCCCTGTCGTGTCGATGGTACGGCTGAGCAGCGCGTCGCGCACGTCCACCGTTCCGCTCAACGTGGGGCCCGCCACGGGCCCACGAAGGGCGAGATCGGCGTCGATGATCGACCGGAACCCTTCCGGGTAGCGCAGGCGCATCTCGTAGCCGGTCGCCGTGAGGTTCAGCGCCGTCGGGGTGAGCCCCTCGAAGGTGACGCGCCCGCCGAAGGTGACCGGTCCGCCGCCCAGCCGCCCTGAGACGCCGTCGAGCGACGCGCCCGTGGTGTCGAAACGCACGAGGCCGCTGATCCCCTCGACCGAGTGTGGCAACGCGCCGTAGCGAAGACGGCCATCGGTGATGAGCGCGGTTCCCGCCAGCGTGGGCGCGCTCCACGCGCCGCTCATCTCGGCCTGCAACTCGGCGGCCCCAGACGCGCGCACATCGCGCAGGAACCCCTGGAGCAGTCCGAGATTGGCGTCGCCCAGCAGGCGGAAGCTCACCTGCTCGGTGTCGAGACGCGCGTCGCCCGCCACGTCGATGCTCGTGCCCTCGCCGACGAGGCGCAGCCGGTCGATGGCCAGGCGCTGTCCGTCCAGGGTCAGGCGGAGGGGACCGTCGTTGCGGATGCCGTAGTCGAGCAGGCGAACGTCGAGCACGTCGAGGCGCGCCTCGCCGCGCAACGCCTCCTGCCGCGCGAGCGGCCCAATCAGCCGAAGCGTGCCGCTGCCGACCATGCTCGCGAAGGGGGAGACGCCCGGCGCGAACACCCGCAGGTACGGGTCGAGCGACGTGTTGGCCAACGTGAACGTCAGGTCGGCGTCCGAGTCGTCGTCGAGCTGAATGCGCCCGACGCCCGACATGGCGAGCCTGGATGAGGCGGCCTCGAGCTGCTCGAGCAGCAGGTCCCCGTCACGGATGGCCAGACGGCCGGTCACCTGCCCGATGCCCTCCTCGGCGAGGTACAGGTCGTCGATGGACATCCGCACCTCGTACTGCGGCGCGTCGAAGCGTCCGCTGCCGCTGGCGGCAAAGCGCAGCATGCCGGTGAGCGGTACGCCCTCGAAGGTCATCGCCCTGATGTCCTGCACCGGCAGGCCCTGGCCGTCGACGCCGAAGCTGTAGGTGCCGTCCCAGCCCACGTACGCGGCGCCCGAGACACGCCCGTCGCCCTTGGTCATCTCGATGGCGTCGAGCCGCACGCCGTCGCCTTCGAAGCGCAAGGCCGCGGTCGCGGTCTCGAACGGCTCGCTGTACGCAGTGCCGTCGGCAATGGTCATCTTGCCGAAGCCGTACGGCCGCTGGTACTGCCCGTAGACGTGGAACTCGCCGCTGAGCGCGCCGTCCACCGGATAGTCGGCGATGTCGAAGGCCTGGCGCAGGTCGACGACCGGCCAGCGGACGGTCTGGATGCGGGCGTCGATCTCTTCGCCGCCGTCCCTGCGCGGGAAGCCGAGCGAGAAGCGCCCGGTGACCGCCATGCGCCCGTCGCCGCGCGTGATCTCGGCGTCGCGGATGTCGACATAGCTGTCTTCGATGGTGAGCGTGCCCTGGGCCCGTCCCCAGCGCACGCTCCACGCCGCCAGATCGTCACCGGCAAACTGCCCGTCGATCCTCGGACTGCCGAAGGCCCCTGTCATGCGTCCGTCGAACACGCCCGTGCCGCCCACTTCGATGGGACGCGTCCGCCCTCCGACCGCCGTCATGATGCCCGCCAGGAGGCGGTCGCTCTCCTGCCAGTCGCGGCTCGTGACGTGGAAGGGCAGGTTCGACCGGCTGCCGTAGGCCGTCTCGCCGGAAAACTCGACGTAGGTCTCTGGCGTCGCCGCATAGCCGCGCGCGATACGTAACCAGGTGCCATCGTAAGTGTAGGCAATCTCGCCCGACACCGGGACGGCGCCGAGCGGGGCATCGCGATCGAGGGGCCCCGCCGTGCCGCGCGGCGCGGGCAGCCCCGTCAACTCGCGCCCCTGCATGGGCCGGCCATCAGGGCCGTCCACCTGCACCTGGCCCTCGCCGGTACGCTGGTCGAAGTGCCCGGTGGGAAACTCGAGCAGATTGCGGCCCGTGGCGCGGCCCTGCACGCGCATGCCCTCGAGAGCCACCGTGTCGGACAAGGCCTCGAGGTCCACCCCGGTGTAACGCGTGTCGAGTCGCTGGCGCGACGGGCCCTGCCCGCCGAGCGGCGCCATGCGGTAGGTGAGATCGAGCTGCCCGCCGAGGAACGCCGACGAGGTGTCGGTCACGTCCAGGCTGTCGCGGTCCCACAGCACGGCACCGCGCAGGTTGCCGAACCGGAAGTCGTTGAGGCCGGCCGACGGGCTCTCGAAGCGACCCTTTAGTTCACGGAACGCTCGCCCCAGCTCGAACGTGCCCACGAAGTGCGCGTCGCCGTCGAGCGTGAAGTCCCGGCCGGCAAAGAAGATCTCGCGGATCCGCGCCAGGTCGATCTGCGAGTCGAGCTGGTAGAGCTGCTCGGGCCACCGGCCCATGTTGACCACCCCCGAGCCCGTGGTGGTGGCCCCGTCGGATTCAATCTGCAGGCGGTCGAGTGTCAGCAAGCCGCCGTCCACGTCGAAGGTGCCCTGCATGTGGGCCCACATCGGCTCGAACTGCTGGATGCGGATGTCGCCATCGCGGAAGGCCAGCGTGCCACGATAACGGTCGGCCCGGGCCAGGGTCACCTCGAGCGGCCCGGTGTCGATGCTCCAGGGCAGGCCGTGGTCCATGTAGTGCACGCGTCCGCCGGTGCCGGCAAACTGCCGCAGGGTGGTGACGAACCGTCGAGGCCCCGAAGAGGGTGCAGGACGCGGGATGTGGGGGAAGTTGTGTCGGCCGTCCGGAAACGTCTCGATCACCATCGTCCAGTCGCGCATCGCGACGTCTTCGATGAGCAACTCGCCGGTGACGATCGACCACCATGGCAGGTCCACGACGATCGTCCGCGCCTCGAGAAAAGGTGTGGCCTCCGGCGTGAGACCCTCGATGACGATGTCGTCGAGTACGAAACTGCCCGAGAGCAGGCGCACAGACAGCCGTCCGATGTGGAGCGGACGCCGGATGAGGCGACTGCCTTCGGCCTCTGCGCGCGCGCGGAGCGACGGGCCGAGATCGACGGCCAGCACCGAGACCACGGCCGCGGCGAGCCCCGCGACGACGAGGGCGAGCAGGATCTTGGTGGTGAGCCAGGCCGCCCGGCCGAGACGGCGCGGGCGAGGGGGTGGCACGGGGGCCGCCGTGTCGGGCGCGGGTGGGGCGGTGGGCTCGGCCGGCGGCTGAGGCGTCGGCTCGTCAGGCACGCCTACTCCACCACGACGAGCAGGCGTCCGGCTTCGACCGACTGACCTTCCGTCACGAGCACGTCGACCACGCGACCGGGGCGTGCCCCCGAGAGTTCGTTCTCCATCTTCATGGCTTCGACGACCACGAGCGGCTGCCCTGCCTCGATGTCGTCACCAGCCGCCACCAGGACACGGATCACCTTACCCGGCATGGGCGCCGCAATGCGCTGTTGTCCTGACGCGGCGGCTCCGGCATCCCGGCGGGCACGTCGGCCGTTCAACGCCGTGACGACCCGCTGCTCGTCGACGAGCACCACACGCTCGTCCGGGCGACTCCCCCTTTCGACGCCGAGCCGGCACATCGAGCCGTCGGGCAGACGCACACTGAACTGGCCCTCGTCGAGCTGGCGGACGTCGAGGGTGGACGCGACGCCGTCGACGGTCACGACGAACGTGCCATCCGGCGCCTGCCTGACGTCCACGGCGTGGACGCGCCCGTCAACCTCGATCGCGACGTGCATGCCTGCGCTGCATTCTAGCGGCGAAGCGCCGCCTGCCGGGCAGCCTGCGCCCACGGGGTGCGGCCCGGAGCGCCGCCAGCGGCCTGTCGGCGCCCGGCGGTGAACCAGGTGTCGAGCGCCGTCGCGACGACGGCCAGGTGCCGCTCATCGTCCGAGACGGCGGCAAACGGCATACCGCGGCGGCGGGCCAGCTCGTCATCGAGGAAGGTCGTGTCCACCTCGCCACGGACGAACGCGTCGTGGCGCAACATCCACGCGAAGAACGGCAAGGTCGTCCGTACGCCGCCCACGCGGTACTCCCCGAGGGCTCGCAACATCCGGTGGCGTGCGTCCTCGCGAGTGGAGCCCCAGGCGACGAGCTTCGAGAGCAGCGAGTCGAAATGGATGGGCACCTCGAACCCCGCCGCCACGCCGCTGTCGTCTCTCACGCCTGGCCCCGAGGGAGCCTGCAGCGACGTGATGCGTCCCGGGCACGGCATGAACCCCTGGTCGGGATCTTCGGCGTAGACGCGGCACTCGATGGCGTGCCCACGAGGCACGAGCGTGGTGTCGCGCGTCAGGGTCAGGTGCTCGCCCCGGGCGATGCGCAGCTGCCATTGCACGAGGTCGACGCCGGTGACCATCTCGGTGACCGGGTGCTCCACCTGCAGGCGGGTGTTCATCTCGAGGAAGTAGAACCGGGCGTCCTCGTCCACCAGGAACTCGATCGTGCCGGCATTGACGTAGCCGACGCGCTGCGCGATGGCGACGGCCGCTTCGGCAAGCGCCTCGCGGAGCGGCGTGGAGATCGAGGGCGACGGCGATTCCTCGACCACCTTCTGGTGGCGCCGCTGCACCGAGCACTCGCGTTCGACAAACGGCAGCACGGTGCCGTGGGCATCGGCGAGCAGCTGCACCTCGATGTGACGCGGGCGCAGGAGCCGCCGCTCGAAGTACACCGCCGCATCGCCGAAGGCCGAGTGCGCTTCGGAACGCGCGGTGCGCACGGCGTTGACGGTGTCGGCCGCGCGCGCGACCACCCGCATGCCCTTGCCGCCGCCTCCGGCGACGGCCTTCACCATGAGCGGGTACCCGACCGCATCGGCCAGGCGCTGCACGTCGTGGTCGGACACATCCGGGCCGACTGGAGCCTCGGTGCCGGGCACCACCGGCACGTCGGCCTCGATGGCGGTCTGCCGCGCCGTGGTCTTGCTGCCCATGCGGGCGATGACGTCGGCGCTCGGGCCGACGAAGGTCAGGCCCGCCTCGGCGCAGGCCGCGGCAAACGCGGCGTTCTCTGCCAGGAACCCGTAGCCCGGATGCACGGCGTCGGCGCCCGAGCGGCGCGCCACCTCGACCAGCGCCTCGATCTTCAGGTAGGTCTCGGCCGGTGCGTTCCCCGGCAGCGGCCAGGCTTCCCCGGCGGCGTGCACGTGCGGCGCCTCGCGGTCGCTGTCGGCATACACGGCCACGGCCGCAATGCCCATGTCACGGCACGCCCGTGCGATGCGCACGGCGATCTCTCCACGGTTGGCAATCAGGAGCTTACGCACAGGTCAGGCTTCAGAGTCGGGCTACAGGCTACAGGCTACAGGCTACGGGGCGCCGTTCTACAGTGGCACGTTGCCATGCTTCTTCGAAGGCAGCACATCGCGCTTGGTGCGCAGGCGCTCGAGGGCGGCGACAATCCGCGCGCGGGTGTCGCGGGGGCGGATGACCGCGTCCACGAACCCGCGGCCGGCCGCCACGTACGGGTTGGCGAGCTTGTCGCGAAACTCCTGGACACGTGCCGCGCGGACCGCCGCGGGGTCGTCGGCCTGCTCGATGTCGCGCCGGTACAGCACGTTGACGGCGCCTTCCGGCCCCATCACCGCAATCTCGGCCGTCGGCCACGCGAAGTTGGCATCGGTCAGCAGATGCTTGCTGGACATGACGCAATACGCCCCGCCGTACGCCTTGCGCGTGATGACGGTGACCTTCGGTACGGTCGCTTCGGCAAACGCGTAGAGGAGCTTGGACCCGTGCCTGATGATGCCGCCAAACTCCTGCACCGTCCCGGGCAGGAACCCCGGGACGTCCTCGAAGGTCACGAGCGGGATGTTGAACGCGTCGCAGAACCGGACGAAGCGCGCCCCTTTCACCGACGCATCAATGTCGAGCGTGCCGGCCAGGACCGCCGGCTGATTGGCCACGATCCCCACCGGGCGCCCAGCGAAGCGGGCGAAGCCGACGACGAGGTTGCGGGCGAAGTGCTCGTGGACTTCGAGAAACGACTCCGCATCCACGACGGCGCCGATCACCGCGTGCATGTCGTAGGGCTGGTTGGGCGATGGCGGGATCAACGTATCGAGGGCCGGCGCCTCGCGGTCGGGCGGGTCGCTCGTGTCGCCGAGCGGCGGGTCGTCGACGTTGTTGGACGGCAGGTACGCCAGCAACTCACGCAGGAGCGACAGGCACGCGCGGTCGTCGGGCACGGCAAAATGCGCGACACCGCTGCGCGCATTGTGCGTCATCGCCCCGCCCAGCTCCTCCTTGGTCACCTCTTCGTGGGTGACGGTCCGCACCACGTCGGGGCCGGTCACGAACATGTAGCTCGTGTGCTCGACCATCACGATGAAGTCGGTGATCGCCGGCGAGTACACCGCCCCGCCGGCGCACGGCCCCATGATGGCCGAAATCTGCGGCACGACGCCCGACGCACGGGTGTTGCGCAGGAAGATGTCGGCATAGCCGCCAAGCGAGGCGACACCCTCCTGGATACGCGCGCCGCCGGAGTCGTTCAGACCCACCACCGGCACGCCCGCCTGCACGGCCAGGTCCATCACCTTGCAGATCTTGGCAGCGTTGGTCTCGGACAACGAGCCACCGAACACGGTGAAGTCCTGCGCGAAGGCATACACCAGCCGCCCGTCGATCCGGCCGCTGCCACACACCACGCCGTCGCCGGGAATCCGCTGCGCGTCCATGCCAAAGTCGCGACAGCGATGTTCGACCAGCGCGTCCACCTCGTCGAACGTCCCCGGGTCGAACAGCAGCTCGATGCGCTCGCGCGCCGTGAGCTTGCCCGCGGCGTGCTGCCGCGCGACGCGGTCGGCACCGCCGCCGGCCCTCGACCGCGCCTCGAGGGCCGCCAGCCGATCGAGCGGCGCGTCGCTCATGCCTTGGCGGCCTGGGCCTCTTCCCAGTCCTTCAGGAAGCGTGCGAGCCCGCTGTCGGTGAGCGGGTGGGTGAACAGGCCGTCGAGCACCGCGGGCGGGCAGGTGCAGATGTCGGCGCCCAGCCGCGCAGCCTGCACGATGTGCATCGGCCCACGCGTGCTCGCCACGAGCACTTCGGTGGCGAAGTCGTAGTTGTCGTAGATCTCGACGATCTGCTCGATGAGTTCCATCCCGTCGGTGGCGATGTCGTCGAGACGCCCGACAAACGGGCTGACGAAGTACGCGCCCACCTTGGCCGCGAGCAGGGCCTGCGCCGCGGTGAAGACCAGCGTCACGTTCACGCGGATGCCCTCACCCGACATCGTCTTGCACGCCTGCACGCCGGCCGGCGTGAAGGGCACCTTGACGATGATGTGCTCGTCGAGTTCGGCCAGCGCGCGGCCTTCCTTCAGCATGCCCTCGACGTCGGTGGAGACGACCTCACCGCTCACCGGGCCTTTGACGATGCCGCAGATCTCCTTGAGGATGGCGTTGGGATCGCCCCCGGCCTTGGCCATGAGCGAGGGGTTGGTGGTGACGCCGTCGATGATGCCGAGGGCCGCGAGGCGCTTGATGTCGGAAATGTTGCCGGTATCGACGAAGAGTTTCATGTGCCGTCTCCGTGGGAGTGGGTGTCGGGGCGTGCAGCGGTCGAGGCGGATGGCACGGGCATCACGACGTTCCGCAATGCGCCCACGCCCTCGACCGTGACGATGACCTCGTCGCCCGGGTGAAGCGGGCCGATGCCCGCTGGCGTGCCCGTCGACACGATGTCGCCGGGCAACAACGTCATGATGTGGCTGATGGTGCTGACGAGGCGAGCCACGGGGAAGATCAACTCCCGGGTCCGCGAGTCCTGACGTACGACGCCGTTGACCGTGCCCGTGACGCGCAGGTCGTCAGGCGTCACGTCGAGGGCGATGCAGGGTCCGAGCGGCGCGAACGTGTCGAACCCCTTCGCCCGCGTATAGCGCCCGTCCTGCTTCTGCAGGTCGCGAGCGGTCACGTCGTTCATGCACGTGATGCCGAGGACGTACCGCAGCGCGTCGCCCTCGGCCACCCGCGTCGCCCGGGTGCCGATGACGACCGCAAGCTCTGCCTCGTGATCGACGCGTCCGACCCAGCTCGGCACCTCGATGGTGCCATCCGGGCCGACGACCGCCGTGGAGGGCTTCAGGAAGAGCAGCGGCTCCGACGGCAGCGGCTTTCCCTGTTCGGCCGCGTGGTCGCGGTAGTTCAGTCCCACGCACACGATCTTCGATGGCGTCACCGGCGCAAGCACCGCGGTTGGTGCCGGCGTCACGTCCCCCGCCGCCCACGCGCCGAAGATGTCGCCCGCGACCGTGCGATACACCCCGTCCTGCTCGACGAGGTACGCCGCACCAGAGGCCTCGGACACACGCCAGAGCCTGCGGCTCATCGCGCGGCCTCCTGCACCCGGTTACTTTCGGGACTCACGTTCGCCGGATTCGCGTTGTCTACGGCCACGACGGCGTACACGAACATGACGCCGGCCTCGGCCGTGTCGTCGCGGTATGTGGCGTCGAGCACGGGCTGCTCGGTCAGGGGACGCAGAGCCTCGCCCGGCCGGCCGCGCAGCACCAGGTAGCCTGCCACGTCTGCGCTGGCGCTGGGCTCCCAGATCAGGCTGACGCCCCCTTCGCTGCCCACCGCCGTGAGCCCCGTCGGGGCAAGCGGCGGGAACGTGTCGACTGCGGTATGACAGGCGACTGGCGACAACGCACTCTCGAGCGTCAGGGCCCCCCGCCGTTCGACGGTCCTCAGTGCGTAGCAGCGCGCCACGCCGAAGGTGAGCCTGGCATCCTGGTAGGCAGGGATTTCGACTGGCGCGGCGTTGAGCGGCGCGCCGGCTGCCGTCGGCGGCGCGTCCTGCGCCGGCATCTCGTACACGCTATAGGTGTGCGGCGGCGCCATCACGACGAGCGCCCGCGCCGGCAGGGGCGCCTCGGGATCGACGGGCGCGCCCGCGGGCGTCGGCGCCACCGTGGGCTGGACGGGCAGCCGGATGCCGTCTGGATTCTCCCACTCGAGCACGAAGGCCGTCTCGGTGTGCGACACACGAGGCGCGGGAGGCGTCGGCGGCGCCGGCACGAACGGCACGGCCGTCACCGCAGAAGGCGGCCCCGGCATGTTCCGCCGCGAGTAGGGCACGACGATGTAGGCACGCGACAGCTCGTCGGGTGGCAGCATCCACAGCAGTGGACGGCCCGACCCGTCGGTGGACGGCACGGGCTCGTCGTCTTCGAGCTCGTCGGCGTCGCGGGCCGCCGCCAGTCGCGCCTCGAACCTCGCCGCATCCGGATGCTCGAACTCGCTGGCGGCCAACTCGGGCGTCAGACGCTCCTCGACCCGCACGGTGTCGCCCTGCACCGGCCTCGGGTCGACGGGCACGACGGCCGACTCGACGGCGTCCGCCGCCTCACCTTCCTCCTCCTCGGTGAAGACGGGGGGAGGCTGCACCTCGATCGTCGCCACCCGTGTCGTCAGCGTCTCGAGTTCGCGAGGCGTGAGGGCACGCCCTCCCGGCCCGACGGCCTCCCCGGTCACCGCGAAGACCTCGATTCTGGCCACGTCGGCAGGCTGCGTGCCATCCACGTTCCCCGTAGGCACGGTGAACTGCAGCCGCACCGTGTCGGCAAGACGTGCCGCGCGTACGTCGCGGACGGCGGCCGGCACCGGACGCAGCGGCGCGAGCGGCGGGCCCTTGGAGCCACAGGCCATACCGGCAAGCAGAGAGGCCACGACGACGAGAGAACGGAGCGGGTGCGAAACGAAGGTCACCGAGGGCCTGATGGTATCGCGGAACCCGTCACAGGATGAACCGCGAGAGGTCCTCGTCCTTGACGATGCTGGCCAGCGAGCGGTCCACGTAGGCCGCGTCGACGACCACCCGTCCGTTCGCGCCGTCCGGGGCTTCGAACGAGACCTCGTCGAGCAACTTCTCCATCACGGTGTGCAGGCGACGCGCCCCGATGTTCTCGGTGCGCTCGTTGACCTGGCACGCCAACTGGGCAAGGCGCTCGATCGCCTCGGGCGTGAACTCGAGCGTCACGCCGTCGGTGCCGAGCAGCGCCGTGTACTGCTTGACCAGCGCCGTCCGGGGTTCGGTCAGGATGCGCACGAAATCGGCTTCCACCAGCGGCTCGAGTTCCACCCGGATCGGGAACCGTCCCTGGAGTTCCGGAATGAGATCGGACGGCTTGCTCACATGGAAGGCCCCCGCCGCGATGAACAGGATGTGGTCGGTGCGCACCATGCCGTGCTTGCTGCTGACCGTGGTCCCCTCCACGATCGGCAGGATGTCGCGCTGCACGCCTTCGCGGCTGACTTCCGGGCCGTGACTGCCCTCGCGGCCGGCAATCTTGTCGATCTCGTCGATGAAGATGATGCCCGACTGCTCCACGCGCTCGATGGCGCTGCGGGTCACGCCCTCCATGTCGATGAGCTTCTGCTCCTCTTCGTCGGTCAGTCGCTCGAGTGCTTCGGGCACACGCACCTTGCGCGTGCGGGTACGCCCGCCGCCCATGAAACCCGGCAGCATGTCCTTGAGGTTGATGCCGACCTCTTCCACCGAGGAGCCGCTGACCACCTCGAAGGACGGCATCGACCGCTCGCGTGTCTCGATCTCCACCTGACGGTCGTCGAGGCGTCCTTCGCGCAGGAACTCCCGGAAGCGGTCGCGCGTCCGTGGCGCCTGTTCCCGATCGTGGGGCGGCTGACCGCCCGCCGGCGACGCGTCCGTCACGCCGTGCGGTGTCGGGGGCGGCACGAGCAGGTCGAGCAGACGCTCTTCGGCCTGCTGCCGAGCCCGGTCGCGGACGGCGGCGCGGTGCTCGTCGCGCACCAGTCCCACGGCCACCTCGACGAGGTCCCGCACCATCGACTCGACGTCGCGGCCCACATACCCCACTTCCGTGAACTTCGAGGCTTCCACCTTGATGAAGGGCGACTGGGCGAGCCGGGCGAGGCGACGGGCGATCTCCGTCTTCCCGACGCCGGTCGGTCCGATCATCAGGATGTTCTTCGGGGCCACATCGTCGGCCAGTTCGGTGGGCAGTTTCTGGCGACGGACGCGGTTGCGCAGCGCGATCGCGACGGCCCGCTTGGCGCCGTGCTGGCCGACCACGTGTTTGTCGAGTTCGGCCACGATCTGTCGCGGCGTCAGTTCCGCGGCATCCACGGCATCGGCCGCCGAGAGCGATTCGGGCAGGATGATGGGCATGCTCACACCTCCTCGACCGTGAGGTGGGCGTTGGTGTAGACGCAGATGTCCCCGGCAATGCGCATGGACTCTTCGACGATGGCGCGGGCGTCGAGGCCGCTGTGCCTGGTGAGGGCGCGCGCCGCGGCCAGGGCGTAGGCGCCGCCCGAGCCGATGCCGAGCACGCCATCATCGGGCTCGATGAGGTCGCCGGTGCCCGAGAGCAGGAACGTCCGCTCGCGGTCCATGACGACGAGCATGGCTTCGAGGCGTCGCAGGGCGCGGTCGGTGCGCCAGTCGCGGGCGAGTTCGACCGCCGCGCGTTCGAGGTTGCCGCGGTACTCGTCGAGCTTGGCGTCGAAGCGGGAGAACAGGGCGAACGAATCGGCCGCGGCTCCGGCGAAGCCGGCCAGAACCTTGTCGTGGTGCAGGCGCCGGATCTTCCGGGCCGTGTGCTTGAGGACCGTCTGGCCGAAGGTGACCTGGCCGTCAGACGCCATGACGGCCCGTCCCTGATGTCTCACGGCGAGCACGGTGGTTGCATGTACAGTCACCGTTCGACAATAGCAGGAAGAACTGTCCCTGCGGGAGGACGAGGACGTCCTCCGGATCGGGCGGGTAGGATGGCATTCGCGGAAGCCCTGAGGCGCTGACGCGAGTCCCGCCATGGCAAGATAGTTGCAGCGTCTGAAGGGGTAATGGGGAGTGATGCCATGAAGAGACAGGTGCTGAAGACGGCGGGCACGGCAGTCATCGCCCTGATGGCCACCACGGGCGTGATGTGGGCCGATCAGGCCCGACCGCGCAACCCCGGTGCCGCCGGCGGCGGGTCTTCGGGCGGGTCGAGCGGATCGAGCGGCGGCAACACCGGCAGCACGGCCACGCCACGCGGCGGCGGGAGTTCGCCGTGGAGTGGCGGAGGCGCGGTGTCGCGGCCGACCCGGCCATCGTCAGGCGGGTCCACCACGGCGGGTGTCCGTAATCGCGGCGGCGGCGAGGGGAACCGCGGGGTAGGGACGACGGCCGGCGTGCCCGGGTATTCCCGGCCTCGCGACGGCGCGATGGCGACGGGCCGGGCGATACCCCGCTCGTCGATTGGCACCCTGCCGCCCATCATCTCGGGTCCGATCTACTGGGGCGCGGGTGACGCCTGGTACTTCTATCCGTGGGGCTTCGGAGGCCTGGGGCTCGGCTACATGTGGGATCCGCTCTTCTGGGGGGGCTATGGCGGCTACTGGGGCGCCGGTAACCCGATGTGGGGCGGAATGGGCTGGGGTGGCGGTACTGGCTACACCAACTACACCGGCGGCGGTGGCGGGTACTCGTCGTCGAGCAGCGTGCAGATGGCAGAGGCGACGGGCGGCCTTCGGCTGCGGGTCAAGCCGCGCGATGGCGAGGTGATGGTCAACGGCTACTTCGCCGGCAAGGTCGACGACTTCGATGGCGCCTTCCAGAAGCTCAAGCTACCGGCCGGCCCGCACCGCGTGGACATCAAGGCCGACGGGTACGAGACCCTGTCGTTCGATGTGCTCGTGGTGGAAGATGAGGTGACCACCTACAAGGGTGACCTGCACCGCATCGACTAGGTCACGAGCGTCGTGAGGCGTCAGAGGGTGCAGGCCCGCTCGAGCGATCGAGCGGGCCTGTGTCGTGTCTGCGAGCCCCCGCGCTCGCGGCGTCGCCTTATGACTCGTGTCGAGGCGTCGGGAGGACGCGGCTCAGGGGGCCGTGTTCACCAGCTGCCGGTCCACGATGTACTCGGCCAGCTTGACCCACTGGTCGCCGCCCGCCTTGGCAAACAGCTCGACCTGGACGTCCTGGAAGCCTTCGTGCTGGAACATCTCGGCGCGCGCCTGCTCGCCGGAGTAGCCGAAGCCCGATCGCAGGACGAACCGCTCGGTGGCTGCGCCTGGCGCGAGCCCATCCCGGTCGATGCCTCGAATGAGCTGCGAGCCCAGTTCCTCTTCTTCGCCGACCACGCGGAACACGGCGTTGAACTGGACGCTCGCCACCGTCGCGTTGCTCTGGTTGCGCGTGCGGAAGGCCAGCGTGGGCAACAGCCGGCGCTGGCCGGCCTGCAGACCGCCGTCGTGGTACCCCGAGACGACTTCTTCCACGACGAGGGCCTGGTCGAGGGGAACAGTGGTGCCACCGCAGGCGGCCGCGCCGAGCGCGAGGCCCAACACCGCGGTGAGGAGGGCGTGACGTCTCCAGAGGCTGCGCATGCAGGAATTCTAAGCCCGTCCGAAGGCGGCGCCTAGAACTCGCGCAGGAGGACGCGGCGGCGTGCTTCCTCGCGGTCGATCTGCTGCATGCGAAGCAACACCAGATCGTCCACCTTGACGCTGAGGGTCACCGTGACCATCTCGGACAGGGCGTCCGGGAATGCGATGTAGCCGGCGTCACGTGCGGCCACCGTGACCCACTCGCCTGGGGCGAGCGGCAGGGTGAGGGCGTAGTCGAGCAGCGCGTCGGTGAGGGCGTCCTTCACCTCGTCCTCGTACGCGGCACTGGGATTCGACAACAAGGTCATGTCGATCTCGCTACGACGTGCCAGGGCCGCTTCGGCCTCCGCAGGAGGCGGCGGCACCGACGCCGAGGCCGCCCCGTTGCCGGCGTGTGGAGTGTCGAGGTCTCCGGCCGACGCTGCGGTGACCCTGTCCTGCCGTGCGGCCGGGGAGGCAGACCGGCCCGTATCGGCCGGCCCGGTGCGCATCGCGTGCTGCCGCTGCAGCGACCGGATGGCGCTCTCGAGGTCCGCGCGCAGGACCGGGTCGGTCTGGGCCTCGGCCAGTCGCTGCAGCGAGGCCAGGGCCCGCTCGTCGTGGCTGTTGCTGAGTACCTGCAGCGCCCAGTTCATGCTGTCGCTGAGCCGCGGCACCTCGACGGCAAAGAAGAATCCGTAGCTGTCGATGCGGAAGCCCTGGGCGCTTGGCGCACCGGCCAGCGCCATGACGTCGGGCGACACCGTGGTGAGCCGGCGCGTCATCAGGTCGGCGGCATGTTCGACCGCGCGGGCCAGCACCGACTCCATCTGACGCACGTGATAACGATTGCGCAGCATCGTGACGCGCGCCGGGTCGAGGTCGCCCAGCCGACGCGGCCCTTCTGCCGCCGCTCTCGACGGTGGGTCGGCCGACTGCGCGTGCGCCGGGAGGGCGAGGGTACTGGCGCTCAATGCGGCCAGCACCACACAGGTGAGGCGGACGATGCGGGTCATTGCGGTGACTGCGGCAGCGCGACCCGTCTGATGAGGTCGCGGCGCTGCTGCTCGACGCGGGCCAGGCCCTGCTCGAACTGCACGAGGTCCGCCTGGCGACGCAACTGGAACTCACGGCCCAGCTCGGCCACACGAAGCGCCAGGTTCTGCTGCTGCCGCACTTCGCTCTGTTCGATCTGCTCGGCGAGGCGGCGCATGAGCTGGTCGGCGTCGATGGCGGCTGCGCCCGCGTGGAGAGGCACGGGAGCGGTCGCGGCGGTGAGCGCCTGCTCGAGGCGCGCGTTGGCCGCACGGGCGTGCGCCTCCAACTCGGCGCGCAACTGGGTGGTCAGCAGGTCGAAGTCGGCGCGCCACGGGGGTTCGCCCTCGGACGCGCGGGCCAGCCACGCCGTGCGTGGGTCGGATCCGGACAGGTCTGCGGTCGCCGGGGCCGACTGGGAGTCAGCGGCTGCCGACGTGGGCGCGGCGTCGCGAGGCGACCAGCCGGTGCGCAGGCGGAATCCGTTGTCGTCGTAGGTGACGTCGAGGCCGGCGAGGCCAGCCGAGGCCGAGAGTGTGAGAAGAGCGGCCGCTGCCATGCCCGCCCATGGCAAGGCCTGCCGCCAGCGGGGCACGGCCGGACGATCGAGCTGGGCGAACCCGAGGGGCGGGCGTGGGGCCACCCAGGCGCCGAGAGTGCCCCGGGTATGGGTGAGTGCCGCGAGAAGTTCGGCACAGGCGCCACACGCCTCGAGGTGGCCTTCGAGGGCCGTCCTCTCTGCGGGGTCGCCTTCATCGTCATACAGCAGCGTGATGAGCCTGTCGGGGTCGGGACACTGTGTCAGCTGGTTCATGTTGCCGTCTCAACGTCGGCGCGCCTCCAGGCCGGATGGCGGTCGCGCCTGCGGGTACACCACGTCTGCCGTGATGCCCTGCTGCTCCAGCTCACGCCGGAGCACCACCAGACCCTGATACAGCCGGGTCTTCACCGTGCTCAACGGGCACCCCAGCAGATCGGCGATCTCCTGGAAGGTGAGCCCCTGGTATTCCTTCAAGACAATGGCCGTGCGCTGGTCCTCGGTGAGCTTGTCGAGGGCTCGCGTGACGAATGCGCCGAGGTCCTGCCGCGCGACCAGATCCTCCACCGACTCGGTGGGCCCATGCTCCCCGGCCATCTCGATGACGTCCACACCTTCCGGCGTCTCGACAAACGGCGCCCGACGATGACGTCGAATCCAGTCACGGCAGAGGTTCAGCGTAATACGGTACAGCCACGACGAGAACTTCGCCTGCCCCCGGAATCCGCCGAGCGAGCGATACGCCCGCAGGAATGCCTCCTGCACGACATCGCGCGCCTCTTCTTCCCGACCGATGACGCGGTAGGCCAGGGCATAGATCGGCCGCTCCCAGCGCACCACCAGCTGGTTGAAGCTGTCGAGATCGCCACCCGCGGAGCGGGCAACGAGTTCTTCGTCGCTTGACGTCATCTGCTGCGCAGCGGGTACCGGGGCATCGCCTCCCCGTGTCCCATTCTTCTGACGCTCGACCTCCGAAATAGTCGGTCGCGGGGTCTTCACCGCGGCCAGACGACCTCCTGTGAGGACAGAAACGCTCATGTGCACTCTCCTTGGCAGAAAACCGTGCAAGGAACGCGCCGTGAGGCGGCCTCAGGCATCTGCTACGATCGTTGGTCGTGCTGCAGCTGTCTGGTCTCACCAAGGCATTCGGCGACCGCGTTCTACTCGACCGCGTGACGTGGCAACTGTCGAGCCGCGATCGCGTGGGCCTCTGCGGACCGAACGGCGCGGGCAAGACCACGCTGCTCAAGATGCTGGCCGGCCTCGACGAGCCCGACGAGGGCCAGGTCATCAAACCCTCCGACCTGACGATTGGCTACCTGCCGCAGGATGGCCTCTTCCACAGCGGGCGGCTGCTGGTGGACGAGGCGCGGCAGGCCTTTGCGCCGCTGCTGGCCATCAAGGCGGAATTGCACGCCCTCGAGGCCACGCTCGGCGACGAGAGGCTGAGCGACGCCGACCACGAAGCGGCGCTCGTCCGCTACAGCGACCTGCAGGAGGCCTTCCGCCGCGGCGAGGGCTACACCATCGACCAGCGCGTCGCCACGGTCCTCAAGGGCCTCGGCTTCAGCACCGAGGACCTCGACAAGCCCACCGACACCTTCTCGGGGGGCTGGCAGATGCGCATCGCCCTGGCGCGGCTGCTCCTGCAGCGGCCGTCCCTCCTGCTGCTCGACGAGCCGACCAACCATCTCGACCTCGACGCGCGCAACTGGCTCGAGTCGTACCTGGCCGAGTACCCCCATGCGGTGATGCTCGTCTCGCACGACCGCTACTTCCTCGACGCCGTCATCACCCGGGTCGCCGACCTGAGCCTGCGCACCATCACCGACTACGTGGGCAACTACTCGTACTACCTGCGCGAGCACGCCACGCGCATGGAACGGCTGCGCCAGATGAAGCGCGAGCAGGACGAGGAGGTCGCGCGCATCCGCATGTTCGTGGACCGGTTCCGCTACCAGGCCACGAAAGCGGCGCAGGTGCAGAGCCGGCTGAAGGCCCTCGAGAAGATCGTGCCGATCGACGTGCCGCCCGAACGCAAGCGCGTCGCCTTCCACTTTCCCGATTGCGTCAAGAGCGGCCGCGCCGTGCTCGAACTCGACGGGGTCTCACGCCGCTATGGCGACACCGTCGTCTTCAGGCCCTTCGACCTGCTCATCGAGCGGGGCGATCGCGTCGCGCTCGTGGGGCCGAACGGCGCCGGCAAGTCCACGCTCATGCGCATGCTGTCGGGCGTCGAGCCGCCGGACAGCGGCCAGCGGCGCGAAGGCCATCAGGTGGTGATGCAGTATTTCGCGCAGGACGAAGCCGCACGCCTCGACCCGGGCCGCACGGTGTATGAGACCCTGGCCGACGGGTCGCCCATGCACATGGTGCCGGCCATCAGGAATATCCTCGGCGGCTTCCTCTTCAGCGGCGACGATGTGCAGAAGAAGGCCGGCGTGCTGTCGGGCGGCGAACGCACCCGGCTGGCCGTGGCGCGCATGCTGCTGCGCCCGGCCAACACGCTGCTGCTCGACGAGCCGACCAACCATCTCGACCTCGACTCAAAGGACGTCCTGCTCGAGGCCCTCGAAGACTTCGGCGGCACGCTGATCCTCGTCTCGCACGACCGGTACTTCATCGATCGGTTGGCCACGCGCATCATCGAGGTCGGCCACGGCGGCCTGCTCGACTATCCCGGCACGTACGAGGCGTTCCGCTGGCGGCAGCAGCAGGC
>JAEZDP010000042.1 GCA_023418055.1 Acidobacteriota bacterium | reverse complement strand
GGGATCGGGGATCGCGGATCGGGGATCGGGGTTCGGGGATCGGGGATCGGCGGCAGACAAGAAAAACGGGGCTGAAGCAACTGCTGCTCCAGCCCCGCCTGTGTGCTGTGTGCGCGTCGCGCCGCGCGAGCTGTGCCGCCTACTCCTTCTTCTTTGCGGCTTCCTCGTCGGCGACGCCCTGCAGCTTGTTGCGGATCTCGATGGCCTGTTCACGCAGGGCGTTGGCTTCACGCAGCAGCTCCTGCTGGCGGGCCGGCGACCGTTCGACCAGGGCCTGCTGGCGCAGCAGCAGGTTCTTCATCACCAGCGCGTCCACGTAGTCGGGCTTGATGCCGAGCGCCTTGTCCTCGGCTTCGATGCCGCGACGGATGTAGTCGGCCTTGGTGGCGTTGGACAGGGTGTAGTCCTTGCGGACCTTCTCTTCGAAGTACCCGGCCACCGTGTGGTAGGCCTCGGGGTTGTTCGGCTCGATCTCGATACGGCGGGTGAAGGCTTCCATGGTCTTGTCGAAGTCGCCCTGGCGGTTGTAGAAGCCAGCCAGCTGCAGCTGCGTGTCCACCGTGTTCGGCGCCACGTCACGCGCCTTGAGCAGCATCTCCTCGGCTTCTTCGATGCGGCCCGCATCCTCGTAGAGCTTGGCGAGCCCGAAGTAGTTGTTCACGTCGTTCGGGTCGAGTTCGACGATCTGCCGTCCGACGGCCTCGGCTTTGTCCGGGTCGTTCAGCTTGCCCGGGCCATAGAGGCCGACGAGGTACTCGAGCGCCCGCTTCTTGAAGAGGGCCCCCTGGCCCTCCTGGGCCGCCGGGTCGATCTGCTCGTACGCGAGGCGGTAGTACTTCTCGGCTTCCGGCAGGTGGCGGTCGTTCTCGGGGTCGCCTTCGCGGGTCGAGCGGTAGGCGTTGTCGTGCGCGTTGGCGAGGTAGAAGTAGGCAAACGGCCGGAACTCGAACTCGTGAGTGATGGCCTCCTCGAGGTTCTGGATGGCCCCGCGGTAGTCCTGCGTCTGATAGGCCGCAATCCCGTCCTTGAATGCCTTCTGGGCGGCCAATTGGCCGCAGCCGGCCAGCGTGGCGCTCAGCCCGACAAGGACCGCGAGCCGGATGATGGTCAACCGCGTCGACATGTAATCTTTCTCCTTGCGCGTCGCGCCCTCAGGCGAGACCGGGGGCTGCTTCGGGATCCGGCGAGCCCTGCCGAGTGTGAGAGGCAAGAGGACAACGGCGACCCGACGACACGTCCGGCCACTCCTCGTCTCGAGCGGAAAATCGCCGTCAGTATAGTGAGCAGGGTTCCCGCCGGTCAAGCTGGCCGCGGTGGGCTATGATCGACCTGCAGGTTCCCGTTTTGAGGCGTTAGACACCGACTTCCATGATTCGGTTCGAGGACCTCGTCGACAAGGTCCGTTCCTACAGCCCAGAGGCCGATCTCGAGCTGCTGCGCCGCGCCTACGTGTTCTCGGCGCTCGAGCACAAGGGACAGGTGCGCCATTCCGGCGAGCCCTACCTCGTCCACCCGCTCGAGGTGGCCAGCCTCCTCGCCGACATGCGCCTCGACGTGGTCGCCGTGGCCGCCGGTCTGCTCCACGACGTCGTCGAAGACACCCTCACCACCACCGAGCGCGTCCGTGAGCTCTTCGGTCCCGAGGTGTCTCACGTCGTCGACGGGGTCACCAAGCTCAGCAGTTTGTCCTTCTCGTCGAAGGAGGCTCAGCAGGCCGAGAACTTCCGCCGGATGTTCCTGGCGATGGTCGACGACATCCGCGTCATCCTCGTCAAGCTGGCCGACCGGGTGCACAACATGCGCACCATCGGGCACGTGCCCGAGGCCAAACGCGAACGCATCGCCCGCGAGACGCTCGACATCTACGCCCCCATCGCCAACAGGCTGGGGATGAGCAAGATTAAGAACGAACTCGAGGACCTCGCCTTCAAGGCCCTCGAGCCCCGCGCCTACGAAGACCTGCGCGACAAGGTCGAGCGCCGGCGGCGCACCACGCAGGGGCTCATCGAAGAACTGCGCGACACGATGATCCGCAAGCTGGGGGAGGCGCAGGTACCCGTCGTCTCCATCGACGGCCGCATCAAACGCCTCTACAGCATCTGGCTCAAGCTGAAGCGCCAACGCATCAACCTCGACCAGGTGTACGACCTCGTCGCGCTGCGCGTGGTCACCCCTTCGGTGCGCGACTGCTACGCCGCCCTCGGCATCGTGCACCAGACCTGGTCGCCGGTGCCCGACCGCATCAAGGACTTCATCGCGATGCCCCGGCCGAACGGGTACCAGTCGCTGCACACCTCGGTCATCAGCGACCGCGGCCTGCCCTTCGAAATCCAGATCCGCACCGAGGACATGCACCGCATCGCCGAGGAAGGCATCGCCGCGCACTGGAAGTACAAGGAAGGACGCGTCGGCGCGCAGCGCGACGAGCAGTACTTCAAGTGGCTGCGCCAGCTGCTCGAGTGGCAGCAGGAGGTGCGCGACCCCCAGGAGTTCATTCAGAGCCTCAAGATCGACCTGTATCCCGAGGAGATCTACTGCTTCACGCCAGGGGGCGAGCTGAAGGAGTTGCCCCGCGGCGCGTCCGTCGTGGACTTTGCCTACGCCATCCACACCGACGTCGGCCACCAGTGCGTGGGGGCACGGGTCAACGGCAAGATGGTGCCGCTCCGGCACGTGCTCAAGAACGGCGACATCGTCGAGATCCTGACGGCGACCGGACACAAGCCGAGCCGTGACTGGCTGACCTTCGTCATCACCTCGCGGGCGCGCAACAAGATCCGCCACTTCATCCAGATGGAGGAGAAGGCGCGCTCCATCGAACTCGGTCGGAAGATCTTCGAGAAGGAAGCGCGACGGTTCGACGTCAACCCCAAACACATCCCGCAGGAGGCGTGGCAGAAGGCTGCGCAGGACACGGGGATGCAGAAGGAGGACGACCTGCTGGCCGCGCTCGGTTGGGGAAAGCTCACCGCGCGCGCGCTCATCGGCAAGCTGCTGCCCGCCGACCAGCTCCAGGAGAAGCCGCCGCCCGGGGCCATCGTCTCGGCCGTCCGTCGTGTGCTGCGCCCGCGGTCGGGCCAGGACAAGATTCGTGTCCGCGGCGCCGACGATCTGCTGGTCTTTCGGGCCAAGTGCTGCAACCCCATCCGCGGCGAGAAGATCGTCGGCTACATCACCCGGGGCAAGGGCGTGTCGGTGCACTCGGCGTCGTGCCGCAACGTCACCAACCTGCTCTACGACCCGGAGCGGCGTATCGAGGTGGAGTGGGACACCGGAGAGGATACGAGCGCACCGTACACGGTACGCCTGACCATCGAGGTCGAAGACCGAAAGGGCATGCTGGCCGCCATCAGCACGCAGGTGTCCTCCATCAACACCAACATCCGGACGATGGAGGCGACCTCAGGGCAGGAGCAGGGCCTCATCGACATGACCGTCGAGATTCAGGACCTGAAGCACCTCGAGAAGGTGCTGCGGGCCGTCAAGAACCTGCCAGGCGTCCTGAGCGTGGAACGCGTGACCAGCCGGGCCGAACGCGCCAGCTGACCCGCGGCCGCGTGCGCCGACGTTCGATGTCGATGTCGTGCGAGGGGGACGACTAGGGAAGGATGGCGACCGCGTCGATCTCGACACGGACGTCGCGGGGGAGCCGCGACACCTGCACCGTGGCGCGTGCCGGCGCTGGGTCGGTGAAGACCGTGGCGTAGACCTCGTTCACGGCTCCGAACTCAGACAGGTCCGTCAGGTACACGGTGGTCTTCACGACGGCGTCGAACGACACCCCGGCCGCGGCCAGCACCGCACCCAGGTTGTCGAGCACCTGTCGCGTCTGCGCACGCACATCGCCACCCACCACCTCGCCAGACGACGGGTCGAGGGGAATCTGCCCCGAGAGGAAGAGCCACTGGCCGGCCCGGATGGCCTGTGAGTAGGGGCCGATGGCCTGCGGGGCGTCCGGCGCCGAGACCGACGCGCGGGTCTGCACGTCAGGCAGCCTTGACGACCTTGTTCGACCGGATGCAGCGCGTGCACACCTTGAGGCGCTTGGCTGCGCCGTTGACCAGCGCGCGCACGGTCTGGAGGTTCGGGTTGAACCGACGGGACGAGACGTTGTGGGCGTGGCTCACGTTCTTACCGAACGCAACACCCTTGCCGCAGATTTCACACCGATTTGCCATGACTCGATCTCTCTGCGCCGCGCGCCAGTCGGGCCACCGCGATACGGGCGACCATCCGCGCGAGACGGAAAACACGAAAGTCTACCACACGCCCGCCTTCGAGGTGTCAGACGCTTCCTCCCTGCCTTGGGGTCGCCACGGCCGACACCGCCCTGGCTACGAGTCGGCTCATCGACACCGCCGCCCCCTGTCGCGCCACCCTGGGCACCCCTGCAAACGCCCCGCATCCTGTGGGTCGCGCGCCACTCACAGTGTCGTCGCGGGTGGACGAATCCGCACCCCCACGGGACATCCGGACGTCACGAACCGTTCCGGCGGTTGAGGCGTCTAACCCGGCAGACGGTTGAGCCGCAGCTCCCGTTCGTCACGCAGTTTTCCTCTTAACCTTTTCCCGTCAGCCAGTTAGCGACGGACGGCCAGCAATGGCCGTAGGAGGAGCGTCTCTGAGTGACGGATGTCCCTCCCGGGCGGTCCGGTGGCACGCGATGTGCTTTACGGTTGCGTACTGCGGGTTCAACGAGTGAAAGGAGCGTCGTCCATGAAGGCGCGGAAGACAACGAAGAAGGCAGCTGAGTCCACGGGGACTTCACATACAGAGCGGCACACCGAGTTGCGCAAGATTCTCGAGGATCGGCGTCGAGATCTCGTCGCGCAGTTGCAGCACAAGATGCGTGACGTGCGGGCCGATGGGCCGGTGAACATGTCACAGGGTGTGGTCGATGCCGAAGAGGCATCGGTGACCGACATCCAGGAAGACATCGAGATCGCACTCTTGCAGATGAAGTCGGAGACGCTCAACCGCGTCAACGAGGCGCTCGCACGGCTCGATGAAGGGACGTACGGGAACTGCTTCGAGTGTGCCGAGCAGATCTCGCCGCAGCGCCTACGCGCCCTGCCGTTCGCGGTGCGCTGCAAGGACTGCGAGGAAGAGCGCGAGCAGGCGGCCGAGCGCGAGAAGTTCCTGTCGTCGCGCCGCGGTACCACCGCCATGCTCATGAGCATGACGAGCTGACCACACGAGGCTCAGGATAGAAGCGGCAACGGCCGCGCACCTTCGGGGGCGCGGTCGTTGTCGTTTCAGGCTTCAGGCTTCAGGCTTCGGGCTTCGGGCTTCGGGCTTCGGGCTTCAGGCCCTTCCCGCAAGTTGCCACGCGACCACCGTCTTCATGTCAACGATCTCGCCTGCGGCGATCATCCGCCCCAGTTCCTCGAGCGTCACGGTGCGCACTTCGAGATGTTCGTCGGGATCCTGTTCGGCTGGGGCGTCGGGCTCGGCCAGTTCGGTCAGCTTGTAGAAGTGCATGACCTCGGTGGTGTAGCCGGGCGAGGGGTAGAAGGAGCCCAGCAATTCGGCCCTCTGCGGCCAGCGGCCGACCTCTTCATGGCACTCACGGCGCGCGCCGTCCAGGGGGTCTTCGCCTTCGTCGATGGTGCCGGCAGGCACTTCCCAGATGGCGCGGCCGAGCGCGTGGCGATACTGACGCACGAGCATCACCGACGCTGCATCAGGCATCGGCACGAGCACCACTGAGCCTCGGTGGCGCACCAGGTCGAGCGTCGCCTCGGTGCCGTGGGGCAACGCGACGCGGTCGCGGGTGACCGCGAACACGCGGCCGGTGAACATCGTGTCGGAGGAGAGCAGGGTCATGGGCGGCGGTCTTCCGGTCGGAGGTCGCGCTCGGCAGGCGCTAGCGCGCTTCGTAGCCGAACCGCTCGATGTCGGCATCGAGCGTGGCCAGCACGCGTTCGAGGTCTGGCGCCAGGGGCGCCTCGAAGGTCATGCGGCGCCCGTCGCGGGGATGCGTCAGCCGCAGCGACTCGGCGTGCAGGAACGGGCGCTGTAATGCGGCGACCGCCTTGAGGTGGGGTGGCACCCGCCGCCGCGTGCCGCCATAGGTGGCATCGCCCACCACGGGGTGCCCGATCGAACTGAGGTGGACGCGAATCTGGTGGGTGCGGCCGGTGGCGATCGCCACCCGGAGCAGCGACACGCCGGGCAGATGAAGCGCCCAAGTGACGCGCGTCACGGCACTGCGCGCGCGTCGCGCGCGCGTGGACATCTTCTGCCGATCGTGCGGGTCGCGTCCGATGGGCGCCTCGATGCGACGGCCGTACTGCACGAGCCCCCACACCAGCGTCACGTACTCCTTCTCGACCTCGCGGTCGTGGAACTGCCGGGCGAGTTCGGCATGCGCCGTGACGTTGCGAGCCACCACCATCACGCCGGACGTGCCCTTGTCGAGCCGATGCACGATGCCGGGCCGTTCCTCGTCGCCCACGCCCTCGAGGTCGGTGTGATGCAGCAGCGCGTTCACCAGCGTCCCCGTCGGATGCCCGACCGCTGGATGCACCACCATGCCCGGCGGCTTGTTGATGACGATGAGGTCTTCGTCCTCGTAGAGGATGTCGAGCGCGATGTCCTCGGCGACGTACTCCGACGCCTCGACAGCCGGAATCTCGACGTCGAGCACCAGGCCCGTGCTCACCTTCTCACTGACCTTGCGCAGGGTGGCATCGCCCGCCTGCACATGTCCGTCGCGAATGAGCTTCTGCACGGTGGCGCGGGAGGCCGACGGCAGCAGCGCGGTGAGCGCCTGGTCGAGCCGTTGTCCGTCCTGCTCCTCGCCGACCGTCACCTGCGTGCGCGTGGCGGTCACGCGCGCGTCCCCGATGCGCGGGCCGAGGCGGCAGGGCGTCCCGCCACGGCCGTCCCGGCTGCCCTCGACAGTCGATAGAGCATCACCAGGCTCACGGGCACGATGAGCAACGAGATGAACTGCGAGGTCGAGACGCCATCGAAGACCATGCCCCGCGGATCTCCCCTGAAGATCTCGATGATGAACCGCGAGATGCCGTACACCAGCATGTAGCCCCAGAACGTCCGCCCCGGGAAGGGACGCCCCTTGCGCTCGAAGGCCAGCAGCAGCACGAGGATGACGAGTTCGGCGCCGGCTTCGTAGAGCTGCGTCGGATGCAGGTGAATGCCGAGCGGCGTGCCGACGTTCTCGGCTGCCAGCGGGTTGGTGAAGACCACGCCCCACGGCAGATCTGTGGGCTTGCCGTAGCAGCAGCCGGCAAGGAAACAGCCGAAGCGGCCCACGACGTGCCCGAAGGCGATGCCCGGTGCCACCACGTCGCCCACCTGCCACGTCGGCAGCTTGTGCTTGCGCACGTACCACAGCCCCACGGCGACGGCCAGCAGCAGCCCGCCGTAGAACACGCCCCCGGACCGCACGAGCGACATCAGGTCGCCCGGGTTCTGGATGAAGTGGTCCAGGTCCACCACCACCAGCAGCAGCTTGGCGCCGACCAGCGCGCTGACGATGATGTAGATGCCGAGGTCCATGATGCGTGCGGCATCGAGGCCTCGCTGCCTGGCGCGCACCAGCGCGAACTGCAGGCCGCCGAGGTACGCCGCAGCCAGCAGCACGCCGTACGAGTAGACCGTCAACGGGCCGAGATCAAACAGTTTCGGGAACATGGCGGTGATTGAACAACGCGTCGGCGAAGAACAGGATGGCCCCGACCGTAATCGCCGCGTCGGCGACGTTGAAGGCCCAGAAATGCCAGGTGCCGAACACCACGTCCACGAAGTCGAGGACGTACCCCACCGTGGCGCGGTCGATCAGGTTGCCGATGGCGCCCGCGATGATCAGCACGAACGCGTAGCGGGTGGCCAGCGACTCGTGCATGACCTGCCTGGCGTACCAGACCAGCGCCAGCAGCGCGAGGCCGGCCAGCACCGCGACGACGAGGGGCTTGTAGACGAAGTCCACGGTGTTGAACATGCCGAAGGCCGCGCCGGTGTTGCGCACGTGCGTGATGTAGAGCCAGCCGGGCACGATCTCGACGCTTTCATACAGCGCCACACGATGGAACACCAGCCACTTCGTGGCCTGATCGAGCACGACGATGGCCAGCAGCCACCACGGTTCGGGGCGCTGCCAGAGGGGACGCGTGTCCGCACTCACGCGGCGGTCCCCGCCAGCCCCAGCGCGCCGACACAGCGGTCGCACAGCCCTTCGGTCTCGGGCGCGTCGCTGACCGACTCGACGTAGCGCCAGCAGCGCTGGCACTTCGTGCCCTCGGCGCGGTGCACGACGACCTCGAGTTCGCCCTGCGCGTCGAGGTCCGCTGCCTCGCCGGCGACGATCTGCGCCACGGCGGCGGCACCGGAGGCCGGCGCCAGGAGCGGGCCGTTCAGCACGGTCACGCGGCTGACGATGAACAGCGAGGCGAGCTGGTCGGCGTGGGCTTCGAGCAGCGACGCGTAGTGGCCGGTGGCGTGCAGCTCCACGTGCGCCTCGAGTGCGTTGCCGATCACCTTGGCCTGGCGCTGTGCTTCGAGCTTCGCGTTTACCTTGTCGCGCACGTCGAGCAGCTGGCGCCAGCGGGCGAGCCGCTCGGCGTCCTCCCAGCGCGCCACCTTCTCAGGAAACAGCGCCACGTGCACCGACACCTCACGTCTGCCGGGCAACTCCTGCCACAGCGCCTCGGCCGTGACGGGCAGCAGCGGCGCCAGCAGGCGTGTGAGGCCGTCGGCCATCAGGTACATGGCCGTCTGGGCCGAACGCCGCTCCACCGACGTGGCGCCGAACGTGTAGAGGCGGTCCTTCGAGACGTCGAAGTAGAACGCGCTGAGGTCCACCGTGACCAGCCGGTTCACCTCGTGGAAGATGGCCTGGAAGTCGAACCGGTCGTACGCCGCACGCATGCGGGCCACCGCCTCGGCATAGCGCGCCATCGCGTACCGGTCTTCGTCGAGCATCGCCTCCGGCGCCACGACGTCGGTCGTCGGATCGAAGTCGAAGAGATTGGCCAGCAGGTACCGCAGCGTGTTGCGGATCTTGCGATACGCCTCGACCGTGCGCGCGAGCACCTGTTTGCCGAGGCGCACCTCCTCGGTGTAGTCCACCATCGCCACCCACAGCCGCAGCACTTCGGCGCCGCTCTGCTGGATGACATCCTGCGGCGCGACGACGTTGCCCTTCGACTTGGACATCTTCTTGCCGTCTTCGTCGACGACGAAGCCGTGCGTGATGACCTGCCGGTACGGGGCCTGGCCTCGCGTGGCCATGGCGACCAGCAGCGAGCTGTGGAACCAGCCGCGGTACTGGTCGCTGCCCTCGAGATAGACGTCCGCCGGCCAGGTCAGCTCGGGCCGCGCCTCCATGACGGCCTCGTGGCTGCAGCCCGAGTCGAACCACACGTCGAGGATGTCGCGCTCGCGTTCGAACTCGTGGCCGCCGCACGCGGCGCACGTCAGGCCGCCTTCAGGCAGGAACTCCTCGAGGGGCCGCTCGTACCAGGCATCGGCACCGTGTTCGAGGAAGACCGCCGCGGCTCGCTCGGTGAGCGCCGGCGTGAGCACGGCTTCGCGACACGCGACGCAGGCCATGGCCGGAATCGGCACGCCCCAGGCGCGCTGACGCGAGATGCACCAGTCGGGCCGGTTGGCCAGCATGTTGTGGATGCGCTCCTCGCCCCACACCGGCAGCCACTCGACGCCCTCGACGGCCGTGAGCGCGCGCTGGCGGAACTGCGCCCGGTCCATGGCGATGAACCACTGCGGCGTCGCCAGGAAGATGACCGGATTGTGGCAGCGCCAGCAGTGCGGATAGCTGTGCGCGTAGCGCTCGTGGTGCCACAGGCGCCCGGCCGCCGCCAGCGCCTCCACGACCTTCGGGTTCGCGTCGAACACGCGCAGCCCGGCAAACAGCTCGACGCTGTCGAGGAAGTGGCCGCCAGGACCGATGGGTGCGTAGGTGTCGAGTCCGTACTTCTGGCCGGTGGCAAAGTCGTCCGACCCGTGGCCAGGGGCCGTGTGCACGGCGCCCGTGCCCTGTTCGAGCGTCACGTAGTCGGCCAGCACGCCGAGCGAGTCGCGTTCGTACAGCGGATGGCGGAAGCGCAGCCTGTCGAACGTGCCCCCCGGAATGCGCGCGATCGGCGCGGGCAACTTCCGTCCGACCTTGGCAAACGCCGACGCGGCGAGGTCCTCCGCCAGCACGACCACGCGGTCGTCCAGCGGGTAGGCGCCGTACACGTACTCCGGGTGGAACGCGATGCCGAGGTTCGACGGAATCGTCCAGGGGGTCGTCGTCCAGATGAGCACTGTGACGTCACGCCCTGCCAACTCGGGCACCCGTTCGGCCAGCACGCCGCGGTCGGTCTCGGCCAGTGGGAACTCGACGTAGATCGACGGCGAGGTGTGGTCGTCGTACTCGACTTCGGCCTCGGCGAGTGCCGTGCGGCAGTGGATGCACCAGTGGACGGGCTTCTTGCCCTTGTACACCAGGTCCTGCTCCACGAACCTGCCGAGGGCACGGACGATGGTCGCCTGGAACTCGTACCGCATGGTCAGGTACGGCTCGTCCCAGGTGCCAAAGACGCCAAGGCGCTCGAAATCTGCGCGCTGGAGCGCGACGAACCGCTCCGCGTAGGCGCGGCAGGCGCGGCGGAAGTCGGCCTGGCTCATTTCGCGCTTCTTCGAGCCAAGTTCCTTGTCCACCTGCAGTTCGATGGGCAGGCCATGGCAGTCCCAGCCCGGCACGTAGGGGGCGTCGAATCCTGCCATCGACTTCGACTTGACGATGAAGTCCTTCAGGACCTTGTTGAGCGCATGGCCGATGTGGATGCGCCCATTGGCATAGGGCGGTCCGTCGTGCAGCACGAACTTCGGCCGTCCCGCACGTGCAGCCGCGATCTGGCCGGCCAGGTCCATCTCACGCCAGCGCGCAATCGCCTCGGGCTCTGCGGTCTGCAGGCTGGCCTTCATCGGGAAGGCGGTGGTGGGCAGATTGCAGGAGTTCTTCCAGTCGGCCATAAAGCACCCATTGTACCGGGAAGCCCAGGAGCACCCAGCGCGCCGGCCGGGAAGATCGCGGCAGCGTGGCCCCAATCCCGCGCGGTTTGCGCCCTTGTTGATGAGGCCCACCCGTGAGATATCCGCTCCTGCTGACGCTGTTGCTCGCCGTGCCGCTGTCCCTCTCAGGAAACGGCACCCCCGAGACGTTCGATACCTGCCAGGCCGCCGCCGCCAACGCCGTCCGGAGCGCCCGCACCGACTTCGGGCTGACCGGCATCAGCTTCGCGATGGCGGTCAAGGGCACCTTGAACTGTGCTGGCGCCGTCGGTCACGCCGACACGGCCACCGGCCGGGCCATGCTGCCCACCACGCTCATGCGGATCGGCAGCATCTCGAAGCCGGTCACCGCGATGGCCGTCCTTAAGC
>JAEZDP010000030.1 GCA_023418055.1 Acidobacteriota bacterium | reverse complement strand
GCTGAGCGGCGTCCTCTTCGCCGATGCCATGGGCCGGGAAATCCAGCCGCAGTGTTATCGGTTCTCCGAAGCCGAGGCGCCGCAGCGTTACCTCGACTTCTTCCTGCGGGCGCTGCGACTTCGTGCGGAGGCGTTGACCCCTGCGGTGCAGGCGGTTTCGTAGACGAGACTCATGTCCGAACTGATGAGTGGCATCACAGCGCCGGTCGCGCGCACCGTGCGGAGGCTGGCGGCCTCTGCCTTGGTGGTCGCGCTGGCCGGCCCGGGCCTCGCCCAGACGCCGCCACGCCGACTGACGCTCGACGAGGCGCTGACGATGGCGGAGGGGGGCAGCGAGCAGGTGGCCATCGCCGAAGCCGGCGTGCGCCGGGCCGACGAGCAGGTGATCGTGGCGCGCGCCGATCGCTATCCGCAGTTGAACTCGGGCTTCGCCTACCAGCGGACGCTGCAGACGCAGTTCGACGGCGTGTTCGACACGCCTGCGGGCCCGCCGTGCCCCGGCCTCACCGTGGTGCCGACGGCCCCGGTTGGCGAGCGCGTAGGGGAGCTCGAACGCTTCCTGCAGTGCCCGGCGTCGTTCTCGTTCGGCGGGGAGGGCAGCGACCTGCCCTTCGGTCAGCTCAACACGTGGACGGCCAACCTGCAGTTCTCGCAGCTTCTCTGGAATGGCGGCCGCGTCGAAGCCCAGGAACGACAAGCGGAAGCTGGCCGTTCGGCGGCCGGGCTCGGCGTGACGACCACGCGCGCGCAACTCCATCTCGATGTCGCCACCGCATACTTCGACGCTGCCCTGTCGGACCAGCTCGTCGCCATCACGCGCGCCACGCTCGATCAGGCGGGCGCCACGCTTGCCCAGATCGACGCGCAGTTCAACGTCGGCAACATCCCCGAGTTCGAAGTGCTGCGGGCGCGCGTCAGTCGCGACAGCCAGCGTGCGGCCGTCATCTCGGCAGAAGCGCAGCGGGAGCTGGCGTACCTGCGCCTGAAGCAGTTGCTCGACGTTCCGGCCGACGCGCCGCTCGAACTCAACGTGGACCTGTCCGATCCGTCGGGACCGCCGGCCACCCGCTGGGCCAGCGTGCTGGCCACGGCCGAGGCCGGGTATCAGACCCTCGACCGCACCGCGGTCCGTCAGGCCGACACGGCCGTCGCCGCCGGTGAGGCCGCCATCGACATCGCGCGTGCGCAACGCAAGCCGATCGTGAGCCTGTCGTCGGGCTTCATCGCGTACGCCTACGACAAGGTGCCGGCCTTCGACCGCCGCGACTGGACGCTGACCGGCGCGGTGTCCTTTCCGATCTTCGATGGCGGCCGGCTGAAGGCCGCCGAGGCCATCGCGCGGGCCAACCTCGCCGAGAGCCAGGCCCAGCGGCAGATGGTGGCCGAACTGGCCGAACTCGACAGCCGCTCGGCCTTTGCCCTCTACCGCAGCGCCCGGGCGTCGTTCGAGGCCACCGGCAGCACGCTGCAGCAGGCGCAGCGCGCCTTCGAGATTGCCGAGGTGCGGTACCGCGAAGGCCTTTCGACGCAGCTGGAGCTCAACGACGCGCGCCTGGCCCTGGAATCGGCCTCCGCCGAGCGTGCCCGTGCGGCGCGCGACGTCCAGGTGTCGCGCGTGAAGTTGGCGTTGCTGCCCGACCTGCCGTTGGCGGCCGGCGCCACCGCGGCAGCACCGTCAGGCGCAGGACGGCCAGGCGCGGGCGCCACGCCCACAGGCATGACGCCGTCGCCCTCCGGCATGGCGGCACCCCAGGGCGCCGGTGCCACCGGCGCACCCCAGACAGGCACCACAGGAGCAGGGCGATGACGAAGGGACGAATCGGTACGGAGCGGCTGCGCCGCCTGATGTTGCAGGTGACCGCTACGCTGGCTCTCGGCGGTGCGCTGGCGTGCTCGGGGTCGGGGGCCAAGGAAGCCGAGCCGGGCGCCGCCGCGGCGCCGCCCACGCTCGAAATCGGCGCCGAGAACACCGTCCGCGTCGAGACGGGTGAGGTCATCGTCGGCCCTGTCGTCTCGGGCACGTTGACGCCACAGACCCAGGCGACCGTCCGCGCCGAACTCGGGGGCGCGCTCCTTCGCGTCACGGCCGAGCAGGGACAGGCCGTCCGCAAGGGCGACGTGCTTGCCGTCATCGAGACGCCCACGCAGGAGGACGCGGCACGGTCGGCCGAGTCGGGCCTGCGCTCGGAGGAACAGAACCTTGAGCAGACGCGACGCGAGCTGGCTCGCGCCGAGTCGCTGGTGACCGCCGGCGCCATCGCGGCCCGCGACGTCGAGAACGCCCGCAACGCCGTGACGATGGCCGAATCGCGGGTGGCCGACGCCAGGTCGCGCGTGACGTCCGCACGGAAGGCCCTGGGCGATGCCACCGTCCGAGCACCCATTGCCGGCATCGTCGCCGACCGCCCTGTCAATGCGGGCGACGTGGTGGCCGTCGGAACGGCCCTCTACACCATCGTCGACCCGGCAAGCATGGAACTGCAGGCGTCTGTGCCGTCGGAGTCGCTCGCGGCCATCCGCGTGGGCGCTGCCGTACGGTTCACGGTGCGCGGCTACCCCGACCAGTCCTTCGCCGGGCGGATCGAACGGGTCAGCCCGACCGCCGATCCGGTGACGCGGCAGGTGCCGATCTGGGTGTCTGTCGACAACCGCGGCGGACGTCTGGTGGGCGGGCTGTATGCCGAAGGGCGGGTGACGCGCGACGCGAGCAACGGGCTCGTGCTACCGCTGTCGGTCATCACCGAAGAGAACGGCGAGGCGTCGGTGCTGCGCGTGGCCGACGGGGTCGTCGATCGCGTCCCCGTGACGCTTGGCCTGCGCGATCCCCAGACCGAGCAGGTGGTGGTCACCTCAGGGCTCGCGGCGGGAGACATCGTCCTGCGCGGCGTGGCGCAGGGCATCACCCCCGGCACGCGCGTCAACGTTCGCACCCAGTCGTCGGCCGCACCCTCCAGCGTGGCCCAGGCCGCGTCGCGCTGATCGCATCATCACCGTCCTGAGGAAACAGGCGTGTTCATCTCAGATTTTTCCATTCGTAAGCCGGTCGTCACCATCGTCCTGATGTTGGTGCTGGTCGTCTTCGGCATCTTCGCCCTGCTGCGCCTCGAGGTGGACGAGTTTCCCGAAGTGAACCCGCCGTTCATCACCGTGGCGGTGGCCTATCCGGGTGCGTCGCCTGCGCAGGTCGAACGGGAGGTCATCGAGCGGATCGAAGACGCCGTGGCGAGCATCGCGGGCGTCGACAAGATGACGTCGCAGTCGGTCGACAGCTTCGGCCTCATCCTCGTCGAGTTCATCTTCGAGAAGGACTCGAAGGTGGCCACCCAGGAGATCCGCGACAAGATCTCCGAGATCCGGAACGACCTGCCACCGGAGATGGAAGAACCCATCCTCAAGCAGTTCAATCCGAGCGACTTTCCCATCGTCTCGCTGACGTTGTCGTCGCCGACGCTCACGGCGGGGCAGTTGACGCAGCTGGCCGATCCCGGCATCACGCGTGAGTTCCGCGGCATCAAGGACGTCGCCGAAGTGACGGTGGTGGGAGGGGTCGAGCGCGAGCTGACCGTCGAACTGCGGCCGGCGGCGCTGCAGACGGCCGGCGTCAGCGTCGGCCAGGTGGTGGCGGCCGTGCAGGCGCAGAACCTGGCGGTGCCTGTGGGCCGACTCGAGGGCGACCTGAGTGAACGCACCATCCGCCTGCGCGGCCGGCTCGACACGCCGCAGCAGTTCTCGCAGATCGTGATCGGGGCCGCCGGCGGCCGCATCATCCGCCTCGGCGACGTGGCCGACGTCAAGGACGGGACCGAGGAGCCGCGGACCGCGGCGGCCTACAGCGGCGTCGTCGCCGTGGGTATCGACGTCAAGAAGACGACCAACGCCTCGACGACGACGGTCAGCGAGGCGGTCATCGCCAAGGTGGACGAGATTCAGCGACGGCTGCCGCCCGGTGTCGAACTGCGTGTCGTCCGCGACGCGGGCACGCGCGTCGGCAACTCGGTGGCGAGCGTGCAGCAGGCGCTGGTCGAAGGCGCGGTGCTCACCGTCTTCACCGTGTTCCTGTTCCTCAACTCGTGGCGGTCGACCGTCATCACCGGCCTCGCGTTGCCTGTCTCCGTGCTCGCCTCGTTCATGGCCGTGCTGATGATGGGCTACAAGCTCGAGACGATGTCGCTGCTCGGCCTGACGCTGGCCATCGGCATCATCATCGACGACGCCATCGTCGTCCGCGAGAACATCGTGCGGCACGTCGAGATGGGGAAGGACCACTACACGGCTGCGCGCGAGGGTACGGCCGAGATCGGCATGGCCGTCATGGCGACGACGTGGGCCATCGTCGTGGTGTTCGTGCCGATTGCCTTCATGGGTGGCATCGCCGAACGCTGGTTCGCACCGTTCGCGCTGACCATGGTGTGCTCGGTGCTGGTGTCGCTGTTCGTGTCGTTCTCGCTGGCTCCGATGCTGTCGGCGTACTGGGCGGACCCGCACAAGGAGCCGCACGAGCGCGCCTGGATCACGAGGAAGCTCGACGCGTTCAACGACTGGTTCCATCGCCGCACCGAGGGTTACAAGCGGGTGATCGCGTGGGCGCTGGACCACCGGTGGGCGGTGGTGGTGATCGCGACCGGGACCTTCCTCGCCAGCTTCACGCTGCCGCCGAAGGGAATTCTCGGCTTGCTGCTCGTCATGGGCGGCATGC
>JAEZDP010000393.1 GCA_023418055.1 Acidobacteriota bacterium | reverse complement strand
TCGAGGTGATCGTCGTGGACGACGACAGCCGCGACGACACCGCCGCACGTGTCGAACGCCTGGCCGCGGAGGCGCCGAACGTCAGGCTGCTGCGCCACGCGCAGCAGTGCGGCATCGCACAGACGACGCACGACGGGCTCGAGGCCGCCCGTCACCCCGTGATCTGCTACGTCGATGGCGACGGCCAGTTCGACCCCTCCGCCTTCACGCTGCTGCTGCACCACCTCGACTCGGCAGACTTCGTCGTCGGATGGCGACGGTCGCGGGCCGAGCGGGGGGTGCGCCGCTTGGGCAGTACGGTCTACAACGGCTGCACCCGCGCCATCGGTGTACCCGTGCACGACGTCAACTGCGGCTTCCGCGCGCTCAGGCGAGAGGCATTCGACGCCGTCCGGCGCGACGTGCGCGCGCGGTCGTCGTTCTACTTCGCTGAACTCACGCTCGCCGTGCTGCAGCGAGGCTATCGTGTGCGCGAGGTCGCGGTGCCCCACCACCCACGCCGCGGCGGTGTGGCGTCGGGGGCGGGCATGGCGCTCGTGGCCTCACAGTTCCTCGACCTGGCGCGCTACGCGGTCAGCGCCGGCCGCCGCCACCCGGACGCGTCAAGGAGCCCGTCGTCCGATGGTTGACGCCCTCGACATCTCGCTCGTCGTGCCCGTGCACAACGAGGCAGCGACGATCGCGCCATCGGTCCAGTCCTGGCTCGAGGTGTTCCGCGCCACCGGGCTGCGCGCCGAGATCGTGATCGTCGACGATGGGTCCACCGACGGCACCGGTGACGTGTTGGCGACCCTCGCGAAGGGGCATCGTTCGCTCCGCATCCTTCAGCAACGGCAGGCCGGGCATGGGGCCGCCGTCGTGGCCGGCTACAGGGCGGTGCGCGGCACGTGGGTGATGCAGGTGGATGGCGACGACGAGATCGGCGCCGAGCACTTCGCGGCGCTGTGGGGAGCACGGCTCGCGGAGGGCCTGGTCCTCGGTCGTCGCGATGCCGCGCTGCGCCCAGGCGTCCGCAGGGTCATCACCGCCTGCGCGGCGGCGGGCGTCAGGGTGGCGTCATCGACGCGCGTCCACGACCCCAACGTGCCGTTCAGGCTGCTGTCACGCCGACGGCTCGACGAGTTTCTCGAGGTGCTGCCGGCGGGCCTGTTCGCACCGAACCTCGCGATGTCGCTGTATGCCGCGCAGCGCGGGTGGCCTCTCGCGGAGGTCCCGGTCGTCGAGCGGCCCCGCGTGGCCACGCGCCAGCCTCTCGGGGGCATGCGCCTGTGGCGGGCGGTCTTCCGCACGGTGCGGCAGAGCATCGCGTTCGGCCGGACGATGCGGCGTCAGTCGCGACGTTCGTAGACCACAGACCGTCCAGACCTGACCCGCGCCACCCATCGCGGATCATCGGCGAGTCGAGCCAGGCTTCCGGCGGGATACCGCTGGTGCTCCAACTCGCCGACGATGGCGTACCTGACGTCGTAGCGGCGCGCCACGTCCCAGGCGGCGTCGGCTGACGAGGCGGTGTAGAACTGCTCGACATCGCGCCGCCGGCGCCCGATCACGGCTGCGGGCAGTGCCAGGCGCTGCTGCCGGGTGTGCCACGTCCAGCCGAGCACGGTAGGCAGGCCCGTATGCGCGCTGATGCGGCCGCCCCACTGGTACGCGTCCGTCTGCGCCTCGATGATCGTGGGAGTGCCTCGGGCGTGGTCGAGCAGCCATCGGATGAGGACGTGATCGTCGCGGAGTGACAGGTTGCCCTGCGGGGTCGACACGGCCGCGCCCGTCATGAAGGCCGTGCCGTCGAGTCCTCGCGGCGCATCTGGTGAGATGCGGCTGGCGAGGCGCGGACCAATCGCCGTGACCGGATACAGCAGCATCGTGGCCAGAGTGCCGAGGGTCAGCGTCTCGAACACCCGTCGTCGCACTAACGACGACGAGGAGCCTGCCGACAACGCGTCATGCACGAGGAGCCATGCGGCAGGGACCACTGCGCTCCACAGCAGCCACACCTGCAGGTAGGCCTTGAAGACGGAGTTCATCCGGCCTACGTCGCCCTGGACGGCCACCACCTCGACGAGCGCCACGAGCAGCAGACCCACGGCGCAGAGCAGGCCTGTCCAGAGATCGACAGGGCTCGACGACGAATGTCGCGATCGGACCAGACGCCTCGCGAGGACGACGAGGGCTGGCACGACGACGAGCAGGAAGGGGCCGTGGATGAGCAGCGCCGCCGCTAGCGGCGTGTAGGGCCCGCGCCACGGGCGGGGTCCACCGACGGGCGCCGCGAAGGACGTCCAGAACGGCCACGCTGCGAGCGCGGCCACCGTCACGGCGAGCAGCACCTCCACGAGCCACCCACGCACCGCGAGCGGCAGCGGCCGGTCGGCCTGCGAGTACATCCGCACGGCAAGTGCCGCCGCCAGCAGGAGCAGGGCAGTCGGCACGTCCCAGGCATTGGTCGCCGCGAGCATGCCGACGAGGAGGCCGCCCACCGCGATGCGCGGCAGGCGGACGGGCCACGGCCACTCAGGCCGTCCCACGAGCTGGGTCGCCACGAGCACCACGCCCAGCAGCCACGGCATCGACAGGAGGTGCGCGTGGAGATCGGCAAACAGGAACGTGAAGGCGGGGAACTCGGTGATGGGCGGCACCTCGCCGTGTGGCACGGGGATGGCGCGGCTGGCGTGCCAGAACCACAGGTAGGGCTCGACGCCTTCGCGTGTCCAGCGCCATGCCACCTCCCACTGCCGCAGGTTGCCGCAGACGATGCCCAGCAGCACCGCCGCGGCGGCGGCCCACCACACAGCGGTCGTGGCGCGAGGCGTGGCGTCTCGCGCTCGATTGCGCCGGCGCTCGCACACGAGGGTGCCCGCAACGAGGGCCAGCATGCCGCCCGTCAGAGCCCACCACGTTCCCGTGGCCAGGGTGTAGCCCAGCGCCGGCTCCACGCCGGTCAGCCGGCAGAGCAGTGCCACCGGCAGGAACCCGAAGTAGTAGTAGTTGAGGGTGCCCCCCGCGAACCACGGGTCGTAGGCAGGGAAGTGGTCGGCACGGACGAGCGCGGTGAGGATGGCGATGTCCATGGGCTTCTCGCCGCCGAGCAGCGGATGCCAGAGGTCGGGGTTCATTGTCCGGATCGCCACACCCGCCGCCCCCACCAGCACCAGTGCCGCGAGGTGGGCGCCGCACGTCGCGCCATGCGTGGTCAGCCACGCACGCCAGCCATGGCGGCGCGGCCACACCATGGCCGCGGATGCCACGCCCGTCGCCAGGAGAGCCGCGACGATGACGCCTCGAGAAAGCGGCCACGGCGACAGGGTGCCCCAGACCCAGATGACCCATGCCAGCCACACCAGCCCGAACGCCGGAGCGGCGAGCAGGCCGCGCCCCCACGTGTCGGGCAACAGCACGGCGCAGGCCGGCCACGCGAGCAGCGTCACGAGCAGCAGTACGCACAGCCAGCGGGCCGCCGCGGCCAGATCGGACGCGGGGGGGCCGAATCGCCCGCCGGACCCGACGCCAGTGCGCCACGTGCCGTCGCCCTCGAGCGCGGCGCGCCTGACCTGCGGCAGTTCGAGGAGCGCCGGCGCCGCCGATGCCTGCCGCGCCGTCGTGCGGAGGACATCGGCCCACTCCACTGGTCCGAGCAGGGACCTCGCACGGCCTACGGACCACGCCGCGCTCTTTCGGTAGATGCGCACGCGGGGGTGGTCGTACACGGTGAATGCCTCTTCGGCTGATCCGTCGTTCCATGAGAACGGGCCCAGGCGTGGCACCGATGTGAACTCGGCCGCACGGTCGAAGCCGAGGCGTCCGTCCGCGAGCGCCTCGTAGTACCGCACCATCATCGGGAACCGCCGGGGCAGCCGCACCAGCGACCCGGCCAGGCGGTCACTCGAGAGCACCACGTAGTCGGCGCGATCCAGCATGGCGAGCAGGGCCTCGAGCTTTGCAGGCGCATCCTCGTCGGTCACCGGAAGGGTAAGAACCTGGTAGCGGGAGGCGTGCGTGCGCAGGCTTGCCGAAATCGGCAGGGCATCGTCCCAGGCCTCCGCGGTCAGGACGGCGCCTGCCGGGATCGTGTCGAAGATCCAGCGCGACGCGGCCAGGCGCGGGTGCAGGTCCCGGTAGATGCTCGTGAACGCGAGTGCCCACGCCGCCGTACCCGCCACGACGACGACGACGAGCGCGGAGGCAGCCGGGCGGTGCCACCGCGTGGAACTGCCCGATGCCCGGCGGTGCAGGGCCGTGAGGCCAGCCGCGGCCAACAGGCAGAACGTCGGATAGGCCGGCAGCAGGTAACGCATCGCGGCGACGAACTGCAGGCTCACGACGATCGTCATCACCACGGCCCACGCCGTGGGCACGAGCAGGGAGGATCGCCACTGACCGAGCACCCGCCAGGTGGCGCCGGCAGCGGCGGCGGTGGCAGCGACCCCGAGCGGCAGGCCAAGTCCGTAGCGAACGGTGTTCCACCACAGCACCCACGGCTCGCGTCCGGCCCACTGGAACGACGGCGGGGCATCGTCGCCCCCGGCTGCAAGGCGGGCTGTGGTGCGCAGGTCGGCGAGCCACAGGTCGTTGGGCCAGGGCAGCCAACCGGCTGCGAACATGTCGGGCGCCGCGAGACGCAGCGTCGCCAGGGCCGCCGCGCCGTACGCCACGACGCCCCAGGCAACCGAGCGGGCACGTGAGGCCGGGGGGCCGACGCCGCCCTCCCGCAGCAGGTGGACACCGAAGACCAGCGCGGTCGGGGCGACGAGCATCAGCGCAGAAACCTTGCACGCCACCGCGAGGGCGAAGCCCGCCCCTGCCATCGCGGCCGTCATCACATGCGGCTGCCGATGCCACAGCGTCAGGGCCGCGATCGCTACAAGGCACCACCACGTCAGCAGGCTCTCCACGACGAAGAAGTGACTGTGCTGAATGGGAAGGACGGCGAAGGCATACAACGACATGGCCAGCAATGCCGTGTGTGCTCCGTAGAGACGCCGCGCCAGCCATCCAAGCAGGACGAGGGTGCCCATGTCGGCGGCGGCACTGATCGCGCGACCGGTGAGGGTGATGGCGCCCAGCGATGGCCCTGTCGCGACCGTGGCGACACGTGTCAGCGTGAGCGGCAGGGTACCGTAGGCAAAGGATCGGTCCGCGCGGCGCGGGTTGAGCGGCGAGCGATCCGCATCGAGATAGGCCGCCAGGCTGTCGGGCACGCCGAGGGCGGCGGTCGTCACCACCAGGAAGCGCTCGTCTGGGTGCAGGAGGCGCCGGCGGTCCCAGTCGATGCCGACCACCCGCAGGCACAGCGCCACGACGACAATGAGCAACGCGAGGGCACGCACGACTGGAGTCGTGCGCAGCACCTGACGTATGCTCGTCGCGGTCTGCCTGCTCATGCGCCCAGAGTCTACTGCCGGACGGTTGGCCAGCCTTGGCGGGACCTTCCTGGTGCTGGCGGGAGTGCGGCTTGCCCTGGCGGTCCTGCCTTTTTCCCTCGTCACGCGTCTGGTGGTCCGCTTGTCGTCACGGAGACGGTGGCTGCCTGTACGCCGTCCGGCGGACGTGGCGCGTCGTGTCGCGCGCGTCGCGACGCTCGTCCCAGGCGCCGCGTGCCTGCCCCAGGCTCAGGCGGCGGCGCTGCTGCTGTCGTGGCATGGACATCCGTCCGTCGTGAGGTTCGGCGTCTGCCGCGAGGGGCGTGACGTGGTGGCCCACGCCTGGGTGGAACACGCCGGGCAGGTCGTGCTGGGCGGCCCCGATGTGAGCCGCTACGTTCCGCTCGTGCGGGGATCGCTTCGTGATGCCTGATGCGCATCCTCGTCGCTCTCACCTACTACCGTCCCCACGTCAGCGGCCTGACGTTGTACGCCGAACGACAGGCCCGGGCGCTGGCCGCCCGCGGGCACGACGTCACCGTGTTGACGTCGCGGTACGACGCGCGTCTCCCACTGGACGAGCGGCGTGACGGCGTGGCGATCCGACGCGTGCCCGTGGCCGCGCGCATCGGGAAGGGCGTGGTGATGCCCACCATAGGCTGGCACGCCACGCGTGAGGTGTGGCGGCACGATGCGGTCATTCTCCACCTTCCCCAACTCGATGCCGCCGGCATCGCGGCGCGGGCTCGACTTCTCAGCAAGCCGGCCGTCCTCGTCCATCACTGCGACCTGCACCTGCCTGGAGGCGTGGTCAACCGCCTCGCGGAGCGCGTGGTGACGACGGCCAACCAGGTGGCGGCGCGCCTGGCCACGCACGTGGTGGCCTACACCCAGGACTTTGCGGCGACCTCCCCGCTGCTTCGCAACCACGCGCACAAGCTGCACGTGGCGCTGCCCCCCATCGAGGCGCCTGACGACGAGCCGGTGAGCCACCGGCCTGCCCGTCCCGTCATCGGCATGGCGACACGTTTTGCCGCCGAGAAAGGGATCGACGTGCTGCTCGAGGCCCTGCCCGCGTTGCTGGCGCGGCACCCTGACGCGTGCGTGCGTTTTGCCGGGCAGGTGCACGACGTGTGGGGAGAGGAGGCCCTGCGCGCGCGGCTGTTGCCACGCATCGCCACGCTCGAACGCGCCGGACGCTGGCAGTTCGTGGGCGCGCTCGAACCGGCCGCGATGCCCGGGTTCTATCGCGACCTGTCGATGCTGATCGTGCCGAGCCTGAACTCCACTGAGACCTTCGGCCTGGTGCAGATCGAAGCGATGCTCCAGGGCGTGCCCGTCGTGGCCTCCGACCTCCCGGGCGTGCGGCAGCCGGTGGCGATGACCGGGTTCGGACGGGTCGTGCCCGTTGCCGACGCGCAGGCCCTGGCAGAGGCCATGGCCGATGTATACGAACATCCTCCCGTCCCGCGTCTGTCGCGCGCCGACCTGGTGCGGCAGTTCTCGCCAGACGCCAACGCCGCGTTCGTCGAGCGGTTGCTGGAGGCTCGCTGATGGCGCGCGTGCTCGTGACGGGCGGGGCCGGCTTCATCGGATCGCACTACGTCCGCCGCGCCGTCGCCCAGGGCCATGAGGTGGTACTGCTCGACGATCTGAGCCGGACGGGAAGCGCCGACCGGCTGGCCCGCCTGCGCCACGATCTCGGCCCCGGCACGTTCGCGTTTGTGCAGGGCAGCGTGGTGGACGCACGCGTGGTGGACGACGCGGTGCGCGGCTGTGGGGTGGTGGTGCACCTGGCCGGACAGGTGGCGGTCACCACCTCGCTGCTCGACCCGCGCCACGACTTCGAGGTCAACGCCCTCGGCACGCTGAACGTCCTGGAAGCGCTGCGACGGCATGCGCCCGCCGCCATGCTCGTCCACGCCAGCACGAACAAGGTGTACGGGCCGCTCGCGCACATCCCAGTCCTCGAGGAGCCTCGCCGCTACGCCATGCCGGACCATCCCTGGGGCATCGACGAAGCCCACCCGCTCGATCCCCACACGCCTTACGCCTGCTCCAAGGCGGCGGCAGAACAGTACGTGCGCGACTACGCCCGGCTCTACGGCCTGCGCACAGTGGTGTTCCGTCAGAGCTGCATCTACGGGCCCGGCCAGTTCGGGTCGGAGGACCAGGGCTGGGTGGCGTGGCTGCTCCGGGCGGCGCTGACCGGCGAGCCGATCTGCATCTTCGGCAACGGGAAACAGGTGCGCGACCTGTTGCACGTGGACGACCTGCTCGATGCCGTCGATGCGGCCCTGCTCAGGATCGACCAGGTGAGCGGACGCGCCTTCAACATCGGCGGCGGCCCCGCGTGCGCGCGGAGCGTGTGGCACGAGATGGGCCCCATGCTGACGGACCTGACGGGACGCGAGCCGCACGTGCGCCTCGCACCCTGGCGGGCCGGCGATCAGCGCGTCTTCATCGCCGACATCCGCGAAGCGACGCGCGCGCTCGACTGGCAGCCTCGCGTGCCCCTGGAAGAGGGGTTGCGGTCGCTCACCGACTGGCTGCGCGCCTGCCTGCCCGTGTGGACGTCTGCCGATGTCTGACCCAGCCGGGCACGTCCAGGTCACGCGCGGTGGGCCCTGGTCCGGCGTGCTCGAGGAGCATCTGCGATGCGTACCCGCATTTCGCGCCCTCATCAGGACGATCGAGTGCCGGCTCGTCCACGAGGCGGGGCCGCTGCCCCCGCCCCTGCTCGACGTGGGCTGCGGTGATGGCCTCTTTGCCGAGATGGCCTTTGTCTCGCGCGTAGAGGCCGGCGTCGATGCCGATGCTGCACGCCTGCGCGAGGCCAGACAGCGCGGCGCACATGCCGTGTGTGTCTGTGCCGGTGCCGAGTCCCTGCCGTTTGCCACAGGGCACTTCGGCACGGTGCTGGCCAACTGCGTGCTCGAGCACGTGGAGCCGCTCGAGCGTGCGCTTCGCGAGATCTCGCGTGTCGTTCGGCCAGGGGGGCGGCTGATCTTCGGCGTGCCGGGGCCAGAGTTCGCGCCGTTTCTTGCCGGGTCCCGCCTGATGCGCGGTGTCGGCCTCGTGAGGGCTGCCGACGCCTATGGCGCGTGGTTCCATCGCCACTCGCGGCACTTCCACGTGCACGGCGAGGCCGAGTGGCGAACACGCCTGGCGAGGCACGGCTTCACGGTGGAGCGGTGCCGCCCCTACATGAGCCGGACGGCACACGGACGGTTCGACCTCGCGCATTACCTGAGCGTGCCGCGCCTCGTACGATGGCGGCTGACCGGCCGCTGGGTCGGCAGGCCAGACGGACCGGTCAACCGCCTCTGGGCACGATGGCTCTCGCCCTCGGTCGTGGCCGACCCGAGTGACGGGGCGTACTTGTTCTTCGAGGCCCGCCGGACGTCAGAGTTCCTCGAACTCTCCGAGGCCTGAGCCCGTGGAGCTCGGGGCCTGGCGCGTGATGGTCGTCACCGGTCCTTGCTCGTTGACGCGTGGTGTGGAGTACGGCTTGCGGCCGGGCACTGTTGGTCGTGACATGCGTGGAAGGATGAGGGGAAGACGTTCCTGGCGAGCGGCCATGCTACAGAAATCGTCATCGGGAGTCACGGCATTACGATGACGGCGTTCGGCGTGGTTCGCTGCGACGGCGACGGATCGGCGTGCCGGCGGGATGAGAGAGACATGATGCAGATGACGACGTGCCTCGTGGCGCGAGACGACGTGTTGAGTTGTGAGGTAGGCGAGGACAGCGCGGTGCTGCTCGACCCGACGGCCGGCGTCTATCTCGGCGTGGATGGGCCTGCCGCCCTGATGTGGGCGATGCTTGCGCAGCCCGTGTCGGTGGCCGCCCTGTGCGACGCCGTACAGCGCGACTTCGAGGTGACGCCCGAGCGCTGTGAAGCCGATGTCCTGGCGTTTGTCGAAGACCTGCGGCAGCGCGGCCTCGTCTCGGTCGTCACCGCCTGAGCCCCTGACGTTCGCGTTCATGTTCGACGCTGTCCCGCGCCTGCCGGCCCTGCTTCGCGAGCACCTCCTGCCCGACGACGAGGTCGGCGAGGCGAGTGCCGCAACCCTCGTGCGGCGTGCGGCGGCACACGGGGTCGTAGCCTGGACGCACGACCTGGCCCTCGCCGAGGGCTGGCCGAACCCGCTCATCGACCCGCTGGCGCAGGCGCGCCGCGCGATGGCACGCCACGCCCTGCACCTCGCGCACACGCTGCGGGCCTTGACGCTCGCGTGCGACACCTCCGGCGTGCCCATGCTGACGATGAAGGGGGTGGCGCTGTCGACGGCGCTGCACGGCGACATGGCCCGCCGTGGCACACGCGACCTCGACGTCCTCGTGCCGCCTGCGGCCCTCGGTGTCGTGGCTGGCCTGTTACAGGACATGGCCTTCACGCCCGACGCGCCCTGGCGCGGCTGGACGTACGACGACTTCGCGTCGAAGGCCCACACCTACCACGAGTTCGCGTTTCACGGCCCGGCCGGGGTGACCGTGGAGGTGCATACCCATCTGACCGCGCGGTTCATCTCGGCGACGGTGCCGTTCGACGAATTGTGGGCGCGCCGGCAGCCTGTCAGGGTGGCGGGCACGGAGGTGGGCATGATGTCGTGGTCCGACACATGGCTGCACCTGGCGACACATGGCTTCCGGCACGCGTGGGAGCGCCTGGTCTGGGTGTCGGACATCGCGCACCTGATGGCCCGGCCCGACGTGGACTGGGCCGACGTGCAGAACCTCGCCCGACGCCGACGCGGCCGGGTGGCCGTGGAAGCCGCCGCTCTGGTGGCGCACGATCTGCTCGGGGCTCCGCTGCCCGAGACCGGGCCGGCCTGGCCCTCGCGGCGTGCTCGTCACGCCGCCGCGGCGGTCACGACGCGTGTCAGGAACGGTCGCCTGCACCCCTCAGGCACGACGATGCTGCGCGACCACTGGCGCAGCCGCGACAGCACCCTCGAGGCGATGGGCTATCTGTGGCGTGTGGCCACGACGATGACACCGGCGGACTGCGTCGCGCCAGAGACCTGGCCGCCGACGGCCACCACCCGCTGGGTGCGGCGCCCCGTGCGCCTCGTGCGCCGGTACGTCCTGCGCGCCGGGTGAGGGCGAGAGCGGCCGTGTGGCTCAGCGCTCGTCTCCGCCAGTGCGCCACGACGACACGCCCAGCAGCTTCTCGCCGAGCGGCGTCAGCACCGCCGTGTCGTAGCGGGTCTTCTCCCATTCCCGAGGATCGCCAGGGAAGGCCGCCCGCTGGGGGGCCTCGCGGTCACGCCAGCTGCGCACTCGGATCTCGCGCTCCTCGGCGTTGTCTTCCTCGGCGGGATGCATCGAGAGGTACTGCGCCATCCGCACGCGGTTGGACGAGCGATTCGGGCGGATGCCGTGCGCCAGCAGGCTGTTGAAGATGAGCAGATCACCCGCACGCATCGGGACGTTGACGATCTCGAAGCCGGTCGTGTCCGGGGCGTAAGGGTTACGGTCCGCCGGCTGCCGCGGCAGCCAGTCGGCCATGGTCCGGAACAGCTCGGGCACGCACTGGAAGCCGCCGACCTCCTCGTCGGTGTCCACCAGCGAGAGCACGCCCTGCACGCCGATGGGCAGTGGGCTGCGTGACGTGTCGGCATCCCAGTGAATGAAGCCGGTGAACTTTCGCGTGCCGCGGTTGGGCGTGTTGAGGTTCGCGCGGTCGATGGTCACCCAGAGGTCTTCGCGGTCCCAGATGTCGACGAAGGCGTCGTACACACGCGGGTGCTGCCGGTTGTCCCAGAGCGCCTGGTGGTTGTAGATCTCGACCATCCCGGAGTTGTTCAACTCGCGCATCTGGTGATCGCGCAGCTGCGGCCGGTCCCAGCTGTCCGGATCGTTCCTGTCGAGATCCTGGAACTCCCAGAGGACCTCGACGAGCCGCTCCACGTGTGAGGCCGGGACGGCCTGAGGCACCACCACGTACCCGAAGGTCGTCCAGTGTGTCCAGTCGGCGTCGGACAGCACCCGCAGCGGCAGCTGCTTCCGGATGTCGCGCAACTGCACGTCCTGGCCGCGTGCGGTGGGATGTTCGCCAAGGGTCGTCTTGGTGGCTGGGGAAGTCATGTCGTACCTCAGGCGTCAGTCGTCAAGCATCGGGCATCAGGCATCAAGCATCAAGTGCCGAGCGCAACGCCACGCGTGCGCGATGCAGCCGGGTCTTCACGTTGTCCTCGGACACGCCCACCACATGCGCGACTTCGCGCGTGGACAAGCCTTCGAGGTCGCGCAGCACCAGCACTTCACGCTGCGCCGGCGGCAGCGTGGCGATGGCGCGCCGCACGCGGTCGCGGCGGCGGGCGGCATCCACGTCGCCCTCCTGGCTGGGCGGGGTCGCAGGCGTGGGCACCCGTCCCTCGGGTGCCTCCGATGCCGGCGTGTCGAGTGACTCGAGGTGGCGTGGCTGGCCCACCTTCCGTCGTCGGCTCAGACGGCAGGCGTTTCGCACGGTGCGGAAGAGCCACGTGCGGAACGCTTCGGGCTCGCGGATGCCCGCGGCGTGCCGGTACGTGCTCAGGAGGGCTTCCTGCATCACGTCTTCCGTTTCGTCGGTCGGGCCACACACCATCACGCTGAAGCGGTAGGCCGACGCCTGGGCCCGCTCGAGCAGTTGCTCCATCGCGCCTTCGTCCCCCGCGGCCGCTGCCCGTACGAGCGCAGGGTACTCGTCGGGTGTCACCTTTCCGCGCGCGTCTGCATCCATGGACAGTGAGATGATACGCCTCCTTGTCGCGTTGATCCTGTTGACGGCGGGCGCCGGCTCGCTGCACGCCCAGACGCCGCTGACGCTGCCCGACGCGATCGCACGTGCCGCCGCGTCCAACCCCGACGCACGCATCGCGGTCGTGGCAGAGGAGGAAGCGGCACAGCGGCTCGTGCAGGCACGCGCGGGCTACCTGCCTCGCGCCGACCTGAGCGAGACGTGGCAGCGGGGCAACCAGCCCGTCTACGTGTTCGGATCGCTGCTCGCGCAGCGTCGGTTCACCGCGGCCGACTTCGCTCTCGAGGCCCTCAATCGTCCTGACGCGCTCGACAACTTCAGGGCGGCGGCCGCCGTCGAGCAGCACGTGTGGGACGGCGGACAGACCCGTGCGCGCGTGGCGGCGGCACGTGCCGGCGTCGACCTCGCGGCCTCTGGCCGTCGTCGTGTCGGGCAGGCGCTGGCGGTGGCGGCCCCCGCCGCGTACGGCCAGGTGCTCGTGGCGCATGCGTCGCTGCGTGCCGCCGAGGCGGCGATGGCCTCGGCCGATGCCGACCGCACGCGCGTGACCGATCGTCGTGACGCCGGACTGGTCACCGATGCCGACGTCCTCGCCGTCGATGTGCACCGCGCCGCCGTCCAGGAGAACGTCATCCGCGCGAGGGCGGCCGTCGAGATCGGGCGTGCCGAGTTGAATCGCGTCATGGGCGTGCCCCTCGACACCGTCTACGAACTGGCGCCGCTCGATCCCCTGCCGTCATCCATGGCGGGCGACATCGCCCTACTCGAGGAAGAAGCCCTGGCGAACCGGCCGGAAGTGGTGGAGGCGGCCCTCCGCACACGCGTCTCCGACGCCGACGTCGCGTTGGCTCGAGCGGCGTTCAGGCTGCAGGTCGTGGCGCAGGCCGGCTGGGAGTCGAATGGCGGCACGTGGGACTCGCGTGCGGGCAGCTGGCTGGTCAGCACCGGCGTCCGGCTCAACGTCTTCCGCGGCCTGGCCGACAAGGCGCGCCTGGCCGAAGCCACTCTCGCGACCGAGCGGCGCGCGCTCGAACGGGAACAGGTGGCCACCGGCATCAGGGTCGAGGTGCGCCACGCCGTTGCCTCGCTCGAGGCGGCCCGCGCACGTGTACGCCTCGCGGAACACGTCGTCGAACAGGCCTCTGAAGGTCAGCGCATCGTGCGCGACCGCTACGAACAGGGGCTGGCCGACGGCACGGCCCTCACCAGGGCCGCCGAACACGTCGTGCAGGCGATGCAGCAGCAGGTGCGGGCACGCGTGGACGTCCAGATCGCCTCGGCCACCCTCGAACGCGTCCTCGGACGCTGACTGTCATGGCACTTACACTGACCGTTCGCTCCTCCTCCATGGCCGCCCTCGGCGCGGTGGCGCTCGCCATCGCGCACGTCGGGTGTTCCGCTGACCACCCACAGCCGTCCCCGGGCACCCGTGAGCCGGTGGCGGTACACGTCGAGACGCTCCGGCTCGGCACCGCGACGTCCGGCGTCGAGGTGGGCGGCCTCGTCCAGCCTCGAACCGGGGCCGTCGTCACCAGCCGGCTGCTGGCGCCTGTGCGCCAGGTGCACGTCGCGCCCGGCGATCGCGTGCGGCAGGGCCAGGTGCTCGTCACCCTCGACGACCGCGACCTCCGGGCGCAGGCCCGCGGCGCGGCCACCGGCGCCACGGCCGCGGAGGACGGGCGTGCCGCGCTCGAGGCGGAGCACCGCGCCGCGTTGGCCGCCCGCGATCTGGCCCCGGCCTCGCATGGACGCATCGCCGCCCTCCCCCAGCGGAAGTCGGCCACGGCGCAGGAGTTCGACGAGGCACGGGCCGGTCTGCGCGCGGCCGAGGCCAGGGTGGCGGCCGTCGTCGCCCGCGCGCGTGAAGCCGATGCCGCCATCGACACGGCGAGGTCCGCACGCGACGCCGCGGCCGTCACGGCCAGCTTTGCCACCATCACCGCTCCGTTTGCCGGCGTCGTGACCGAAAAGCTGATCGAGCCCGGCAACATGGCCATGCCCGGCACGCCGCTCGTCCGTCTCGAAGACACGCGCGGGTACACGCTCGACGTCCGGCTGGACGCAGCGGCCATTGCCGAAATTGCCGTGGGCGCGCCTCTCGAGGTCGTGGTGGATGCCGCGCGCCCTGTGCACACCACCGGCCACGTCATGGAGGTCTCGCGGGCGATGCAGGCGGACGGACGCACCTTCCTCGTCCGCGTGGAGTTGCCCGACGACCCGCTGTTGCGCGCCGGCATGTCCGGACGTGTGCGGGTGCCCGGCACGGAGGTCGAGCGGCTCACGGTGCCCGTGTCGGCCATCCAGCGAACAGGCCAGGTGACCTCCGTCTTCGTGGTCGACGGCGACGTCGCGCGTCGCCGGATGGTGGCACTCGGGCCTGCGGTGTCGGGCGGACGTCAGGAGGTCGTGAGCGGCCTGGCGGATGGCGAGCGAGTGGTCACCGCACCGCCCCCGACGCTCGTGGACGGTGCGCCCGTGCGCGCAGGAGAACGCTAGTGTCTCGCACCCTCGGTATGGCCGGCCGGCTCGCAGCCGCCTTCCTGCATTCGAAGTTGACGCCGCTGTTCATCCTCGCCGCCACCGCGCTCGGCGTGTTTGCCGTCGTCATGCTGCCACGCGAGGAAGAACCGCAGATTGTCGTCCCCATGATCGACGTGTTCGTGGAACTCCCCGGCGCCACGCCGGCGGAGGTCGAACAGCGCGTCACCAGACCGCTCGAGAAGCTGCTCTGGGAGATCCCGGGCGTCGAGTACGTGTACTCCACCTCCAGCCCGGGGCGGTCGATGGTGATCGTCCGGTTCGTAGTGGGTGAGGACCAGGAGCGCGCCATCGGCAGGCTGAACCAGAAGCTGGCGGCCAACATGGACCGCGTGCCACCTGGTGCCCGCGGGCCGCTCGTCAAGCACCGCTCCATCGACGACGTGCCGATGCTCTCGCTGGCCCTCACGTCGGAGCGCTACGACGATCACCAGCTGCGCCTGCTTGCCGGACAACTGCACGACGCGTTGAAGGAGGTGCCCGACGTCTCCGAGGTCACCATCATCGGTGGACGGCCACGCGTGGCCGCTGTCGACATCGATCCGGCCAGGCTGGCGGTGTATGGCATCGACCCGCTGATGTTGCGTGAGGCGATCACCCGTGCCGACGTGCAGGCGACCACGACTGGCCCCCTGCAGGATGGGCGACAGACCGTGCTCGACGCCGGCACGCGCCTGCGGTCGATCGACGACCTGCGGAACGTCGTGGTGGCGTCCCGGGAAGGACGGGCCGTGCTGGTCCGCGACCTCGCTTCGGTGGCCGGTCGCGACGCGTCCCCGACCTCGTACGTGCGTCACTACACAGCCGAGGGGGGCGCGACCCCCGCAGTCGTCCTCGCCGTGTCCAAGCGCGCCGGGACCAACGCGATCGACATCGCCCACCGCGTGCTGGCCAAGGTCGAGGGGCTGCGTCGGACGCTCATCCCCGCCGACGTGGACGTGGTGGTGACTCGGGACTACGGCGAGACAGCCGCCGAGAAGAGCAACGAGTTGCTCTACCACATGGCGCTGGCCGTGGTGTCGGTGTCCATCCTGATCTGGCTCGCGCTCGGCCGCCGCGAAGCGGCCGTGGTGCTCGTCGCCATCCCGGTGACGCTCGCGCTCACGCTTTTCACGTTCTACCTCTATGGCTACACGCTGAACCGCATCACGCTGTTCGCGTTGATCTTCTCGATTGGCATCCTGGTGGACGATGCGATCGTCGTGGTGGAGAACATCGTCCGCCACGCGCGCCTCGAGTCGGCGGGCGAGGGTGGCCTCGGCGCGATTGCCGTCCGCGCGGTGGACGAGGTCGGCAACCCCACCATCCTGGCGACGCTCGCGGTGGTGGCCGCCATCCTGCCGATGGCGTTCGTCGGCGGGTTGATGGGCCCCTACATGCGTCCGATTCCCATTGGCGCCTCGGCGGCGATGATGTTCTCGCTCGTCGTGGCGTTCGTCGTGACGCCGTGGGCCGCGGTCCGGGTGCTGACCCCGCATGGGCACAACGAGTCGGAGACGGCGTCCGGCCCCCGCGAAGACGCCATGACCCGTTGGTACCGGCGGTTCATGGGCGCGCTCATTGCCGGCAGCGGGCAACGGTGGGCCTTTCTCGCCGGGGTCGCGCTGCTGCTCGTCGGAGCCATGGCGCTGGTGCCGCTCAAATTGGTCACCGTGAAGATGTTGCCGTTCGACAACAAGAGCGAGTTCCAGGTGCTGGTCGACCTGCCCGAGGGGACGCCGCTCGAAGAGACGGCGCGTGTCACGGGTATGCTGGCGGCCGCGGCGCTGGCCGATCCGGCCGTGCGCCACGTGCAGGACTTCGTCGGCGCGGCGTCTCCCTACAATTTCAACGGTCTCGTACGGCACTACTTCCTGCGGCAGTCGCCCCATCTCGCCGACCTGCAGGTGAACCTGCTGCCCAAACACGACCGCGACGAGCAGAGTCA
>JAEZDP010000303.1 GCA_023418055.1 Acidobacteriota bacterium | reverse complement strand
CTCGCGGAAGTAGCCATCTGGGCCGCCATCTAGCGGAGCCACGTTCGCTGGTCGGAGCCCCGGGCGCCACACCAGCATTTGGGGATCGGACCGGCGGAGAATCGTCTGTACCTGCGAGATATGTTGGGCGGACAACCGTCCCGTGTCGAAGAGTTCGGCAGTCGCGTGGTGCAGTGCGCGTCGGACAAGTGCGGGCCGAGGCCGTCGGAACGGCAGCAGTAGCCTCGCTTGCTCGAGGCCTGCGCGTAGCTGCCGTTCAGTCGTTTCGAGGAGTGCTGCGGGCTCGAGCTCGCGCGCGATCTGCACGACGCGCATGGAGAGTGCTTCAGACTGGACGCCAGCGAGGGCGCCGAGCGCGTCGATCTCGGTCTCGAATGCGGCGACCATCTCGGCCGGGTTGTCCGTCTCAGCCAGTGGCTCGTTGGCTGATCGCTCGCGGACACGCCGCACCGGGGTGGCCGGTGGGAGTGCGAGGTCGAACACGGGATGTGTTTCGGCGGTAGGGCGGGGATCCACTGTGGGCGGCGACGCAAGACCGGCTGTCGAAAGCCGCTCGAGCAGCGCCCGGGCTTGCATGCGCACTCCGAAGTCGGAGGAGCGCGAGTGCGCTCTGAGCGCTTCCACGAATGGTGTCAGTGCCGGCACGTCGACCTCGGCCACCGCACACAAGACCACGAGGATCGGCTGATGGGGACCGGCTGGAGCCGTGAGCCGCTCGATAAGCACCGCCGTTGCGTCAGGATCGCGCATCCGACAAAGATCAACGAAGGCCCGCTGTGCACCCCATGCCAGCTGATACGTCGCATGGGAGAGGTAGTCAGCAATCCATTCGAGTACGGCGATCGCGGGGCTTCGCCCGGTCGGTGTCAACGTGACGGTGCGGGTTGGAGGAGCACCATGTTCAAATAGCGTAGTGACGTGCCGCGCAATGGCCTCCCAGATCTCGAGTACAGGCACTTGGCTCGTGATTGCAGGAACGACGTAGTGGAGACCAGTGGCAAGATCGCGAAGGCTCACACTCGCAGATTCCAACTCGGCACTGAGTGCGTCGAATGCGATGACACGAGCTCGATCTGGGTCGATCTCGCCGAGCGTCTCCAAGCAGCGGAGCCGGCTGCCACCGTCGTAGTACCGGTGCCACCCATAGGCCGGCGCTTCGTTGAACGCGCGCGTGGCAAGATCCCACGCGCCGCTCCGATCGCCCAGCTCAAGTCGACGCCGCGCGAGCAGAAGGTCGATCTCCCAGCGCCGGTCGGGAGCCGTCCGACTCGCGGCAAATGCGTCTGCGAGCACCGAGACATCACCGGCATTGGCGCGCGCGATGAGGTCGCTGATCGCCTCTCGCCAGCTGAAAAAGGAGCTTGGTTTCTCGCGCCTCACGAGATCGACGACGCCTGCGACGGATGCCGCCCGGCGGAGGATCTCTGCCTTCGGCGCGGATAGACCCTCGAAGTGATCGACGTCGCGCTCCTCCCACGGCGAACTTGAAGACTCGCGCTCCCGCGTGCGCTCGACTCTGGATAGCAGCGGCTCGTCCACACCTGTGACCTCGGCAGAGTGCGCGGCGCCGTCGAGAATGTGTAGCCGCGAGTGTCGGGACGACGTTGCCGCGACCGCCACGATGCCCTGGGCGAGATCATGAACCGTAGCAGCCGCTCTAGCCGGTCCGCCTACGGCGATCTCCTGCTCGATGAGGCGACGCGCAAGATGTGGCAACACATGATCTTCAGCGGCGCAATCGATTGGCAGGAAGAGCCAGCGATAGGCCGCATGAACAGCCGCAGTCGTGTTCGCGTGGCGCTCGATCGTCGCGGCGAGGACGGCTTCAGTGCCCCCCGTGAAGTCTACGAGTCCTTCGTCCAGACACCATCGCAGCAGCGCGAACCCCGCTTCCGGCGTCCACCGCGTCGTGGCGCCAAGTAACTCATCAACGGCGCTCCGGAGCACCTCGGAGTTGTCGCGCAACTGAGGTAGCGCGCTTGCGAACTGGCCGAATCGAGCAGCACTTCCGGTTGGGTCCTCGACGCTCGCGCGCTCGGCCCAATGAATCCATGCGTTGAGCTGGCCGTCCTTGGAGCCGATGCCGTGCGTCAGGCCGAGCAGTCGGCGGTACCACTGCGCGGCGGCAACGCCGGCGCCCGCGTCGAGCAGAGCTCGCACTTGCTGCAGCGCGTCTTGTACGCGGGTATCTACATCGCCAGCTTGGCCGGTGTGCATATCGAGCTCTGTGAGTTGCTCGAAGACCCACGCGGTCGGCGCGCCTGCTTCTGCGAGGCTGAGCACGACAGACCTGATGACTTCGGGCGGCCAAAAGTCTTTGGCCTCGGGTCTGGTCCATTCCTGCTGAAACGCCGTGCGCAAGCTGTCAGCGACCTCGGGGCCATAGCGGCGCGCAGCGAAGATCAAGAGGCGATAGAGTTCTGTGCGCCCGGCCTGTGCGAGGTGCCAGCTCCTCCAGTCTCGCCCGGGCGCTCTGCTGAACAGTCGTAGCGTTGGATGAACGTCGATTGAGAAAGAAGACGTGGACGTCTGGCACCCTACGGACGCACGCCCCGCGAGCCGTGCGACCAGCACGACGTTGCGCTCGAATAGGGCGAGCCCTTCGTTTTCGGTCGATGCAGGAACCAGGTCGGCGACGTTGCGCGCGTCACCCAGTGCGCCGAGGAGCTTGTTCAACTGGTAGCGGCGTCGAAACGGTTGGAACCCGTTCGAGCCAACTGTCGTTGCAGGGTTAACGAGCGGTGGCTGCGGCACGTCTTTGACAAGGTCTCGCGCGGCCTCCACGTCGCCGCGAATGCGGAGTATGCCCTCCGCCAATGCGACGCGCTCGTCGGGTTCGAGTGCGCGGCCGCCTGCTCGAGCGCACACGTCATTAAGGTAACCCTCCGCGCGCTCGTGCTCGCCGCGGACTCCGGCGTCTGACCAGGAGTTCACGTAACACCAGAACCACCACTGCCATGCTTCGTCGCTGGTATCTGCTTTCCAGTGGTCGACGATGCCCGTCGCGTCGTCCCAGCGTCGCAGCGCGCGCAGGGCTTTTGCGAGCGCGGCGCGGAGGCGGAACTGCAGACGGCGCGTGGACTCCTCCGCCTTCTCGCCGTGACGCTCACCGTTACGTCGGAGCCGATCGATCACCGTAAGCAACTGGGGCACCGTCCGGAACCGCGCTGCGACCGGTACCCACGCGTCAAGCAACGAGTTCGCCTCATCCGCTTCGTGGTCCGCCGGGGCACCGCTAGCGGAGAGGACCTCGAGCGGTTCAGCGAGACTGAGCAGGCGTTCGGCTTCCTCTCGGTTCCCCGCCTCGGCGAACACTTCTGCCGCTTGCAGGGCACGGCTAGGCGCTACGCGCAGACGGTTTCCGTCGCGCACGCTCTCGAAAGCCGCGCGAGATCGTCCCAACGCCAACAGTAGTTCCGCCGTCGGCACGTCGCGGAGACAGTGGGCTCGATCGGTGAACTCGGCGCCCGCGATGACGAGTTGGCTGAAGGCGCCGACGTCATCCGATACTCGTGCCGAGCGAATCGCACGCCGGATGTCCTCAACGATTAGGTCTGGCGGCCGGTGCGCGAAGTACTGGCGTCGGAAGGACTCGAGTTGCGCCAACTCCAACACATCGTCGTGCTCGCCCGCGAGGGCGCGGTAGTAGAGCTCATCCCAGCGCCACTCCGATCCATCGGGTGCGTCGTGACAGTGGGCTCCGAGTTCGCGAAAGAGGTGAGCGTCGGCGATCGCGCCGCTCTTCGCGAAGAAGGCGCGCGTACGATCGAGCAGGAACGCACGGAAGCTGTTGTGGAAGAAGTGCCATCGCCCGTCCGGTTCGTGACGGAAGTAGTGACCAAACTTTCGCTGTAGTGCGAACAATGTGTTCTCGGGCGCCCACGTCGCGACCCACTCGATGTCGATCGCGCCTCGAATTCGTGCCATCAGCGCAAGGAGCCGAGCGAACGCGTGGTCGCCTTCGACAGCGAGCCAATGGAACTCATATTGCTCGTCGATACGCTCGCGAAATGGCGCAATCATGTCGAGGCGTGACATGACGCTGGTGTCCCCCGCGAGCCGGAGCTGATTGACGATGTACGCGAGCGCGAGAGGATGACCTGCGGCGAGATCTACGATGCGTTCAATGGCGGTGGCGTCAGGCGAAGGGTTGAGGTTCGCGTTGTCCAGAATTTCGACGGTCTCGGCGCGCGAGAGTCGCTGCATCGCGACGCGCCGTTCGGGCTCGCGGAGCTGCGCCTGTACGCCAACCGGCAGACCGGGCAGCTGGTCGGTCTGCGAGCTCAAGACGATCGTGACGCCCTCGGGGACCTGCGACGGCGTCGGGAGGTCTGCGAGCAGCGGACGCTCGGGGAACTGCTCGCGCGCGATGTGGTCAAGTCCGTCGACCACGAGCACCGTCCGCCGGCCGGTACGGCGGTAGTCGTCGTGCAGCATTCGGAGCTGCGTGTGCATACGCGCTGCGAGCTGCCCGACCTCTGGCCGCGCCAGCGTGTCTCCGGTGCGGAATCCGTGATGCTCGAGTGCGAGCGTCACGTCGTGGAGGAAGTTTACCGACTCGCCGCGCTGCGCGTTCGGCTCGAGAGCATCAGGGATGTACGCGTAGTAGCGGACGACGCGTTCGGCACGATAGCGAAGAAAGCGTGTGACTAGCGTCGACTTTCCCGAGCCAGGCGTGCCGAGCACGAGCACATATCCGTGCTTCGCGTGCTCCAGGGAAGCTTCGAGCGCCGCAGCCGTTGTGGAGATCTCGTGGTAGGGAAGCGAGGGCGCCGGAAACTCGTGGCTGTTACGGAACTCGATGCGGCTGTTCCAGCCGAGCGTCGCGAGTAGGCGCTCGCGGGCGACTTCCACGAGCTGTCGCTGGTCGGCCACCAGCTGGAAGAGCGCGATGTTCAGCGCGTTCATGTCCTCACGCCAAAGTGCGGCCTCGCGTACACCCGTTGCCGTGCGAGCGGTCCAGGGCGCGATGGGGTCGTGAGGTCGCACGCCGAGGTCGAGGTTGCAGTTTCCAAGAAACTCTTCGAACTCCACGGCGCTCAGACCGCTCGCAGCGACAAGTCGCTCCCATGCGGCCGTCCACTTCGCAGGCACCGGCTCGCGGTTGGTAGCGGCGTTGCAAGCGCGCGGAAACCAGCACTCGCCGAGGAATGCGGCGAAGTGTCGAGCCTCACCGGCACGAGCGCTTACAACCTCATCGCCGACCGACGCTTGATCGTTCGTGACCAGGTGAACCATGACCTGCCGATCGCCATGTAGCGCGCGTAGCCGCTTCCACCCATCGGCGAGCTGCGCAATCAATGGCGGACTTTCGGCCGAAGATGTCGTCAAGTCGCGGAAGGTTAGGCTACCTGGGTAGCGGCTCCACTTGATCTGGTAGGCGTCGACCTGCCTGGCCGTCGCGACCTGGAGGTCGTCGAGCCGACCCGCCTGCGGATCTGCGATGCGAATCCACTGGAGCGTCCCGTCGCGGAGCGTGGATAGCACGACCGACGCGGCGAATCGGTACTGCCCCTGATATCCGCCGATCGCCCGCCTTTCGCCTGCTCCGGGAGACGTCGCGGTGGCGGCTGCAGGTTCGGTTGCCCCGCCCGCCTTCGGACCCTTGTTCGTCTTGCGGGGAGCCACTGGCGAAGCCTACACGATTGGTGTCGCTATGCCGCCAGCCGCACGTCGAACCCGGACTCAACGACGCCGGCGAGGTCTCTTCTTCGAAGCGCTTCGCGCCACCGCGGGGGCTTGCGGCTGCGCCTCTTCGTCGGCGACCTAGAATGGGTCGGTTGGCTCGTCGCTCGCGTGGGCGCTTCGCGCTGGAGCGAGGAACCCGAGCTGCCGGAGCAGGTTCCTGTCCTTGATCTTCTGCCAGGCGATCGAGCCCCATTCGAGGTACCAGTCCCAGAGCGCCGTCTCACGCGCCAGCCAATCGCTCCTGTCGTCCAGAGGACTCGTCGTCGACGGCCTTCCCAGGCTCGTCGCCTTGGCGACGAGCGCGTGGCCGCTGTCCACGACGTCCTGCCGGAGGCCCCGCCGCTCGAGTAGCGCCCGCACCTTCTTGCCCTCTGCGGTGCGCTCGATGCGGTCGAGCATCTGCAGGAAGGCCTTGACCGCGAGCAGCTTGCCGCCCCGGTCATTCGGGTACGTCACGGCGACGAGTCGCCGGTGAAGGTCGGGGAAGTGACGCTTCAACGACGCGCGCGCGACCCGCATCCAGTCGCGCTCCCTCGCGAGGAGCTGCTCGAGAGCGTCCGGCTCCGGAACGGGCGGCGGCAGCGCGTCGAGGCGCACCGGTCGGACGGTGCGAAGGAGCTTCCAGCCCTCGTCGAGATCCGCCTCCGAGAAGCCGTGAACGACCATCGCCGCCGCGACCTGCGGGTTCGATCTGTCCAGATCTCGAGAGCGATCCACCGTCTCGAAGAACGCGATCCCCCAGCGTCTATTCTGCGATCCCCACGAGTCCTTCGCGCGCTGATGGGTGGGGGATCGCCGCATCCAGGTGGGGATGCGCGGCACGTTCGTCGGTCGACGAATCACGATGGAGCCCGATATGAGTCGGATCAACCCATCGACGTGAGCGAGCGCCGGCGCCGCCGCCGCCCGACCCATGCAGCCAATCCTAGAACGAGCGCGAGCGGAGACGAGCTCGCTCCGCTCGGGCTCTCGCGGCAGCTGCAGCCGCCGCCGCCGCCACCTCCCTCGGCCGTGGGCTCACCGCCGGCGTCGGCTTGCGGCGCGCCGGCGTCGTTGTCGGCCGCCGACTCCACCAGCACCTGGAAGGTGCAGCTCGACGAGTTGCCGGAGGTGTCGGTCGCGGTGATCGTGACCGGCGCGGCGCCGATCGAAAAGACGCTGCCCGAGGGCGGCGACGCAGTGACGGTCACGGGCGAGGCCGTGTCGATCCCTTCGGGGAGAGCGAACGTGACCATCGCGCCGCCGGTGTTCGATGCCGTCACGGTGATGTCGGCTGGACAGGTTACGGATGGTTTGGTCGTGTCCTCGACCAGCACTTCGAAGGTTCAGGCGACCTCGTTCCCCGAAGCGTCCTTGGCCTCGGCCGTCACCGTCGTCTTGCCGAGCGGGAAGGTGCTTCCGAGCGGAAGCGAGTAGGTGATCGCCGGCGCCGATGCGGTGTCGGTGACCGTCGCCGCCGGCCACGTCGCGGCCGCTCCGCTGGGGCTCGTCGCTTCGACGACGACGTTCGCGGGACAGGTGATCACGGGCGGGATCGTGTCCCTCACGCTCACCTGGAACGTGCACGATGTCGTGTTGCCGCCGGAGTCCTCGGCGGTGGCGGTCACGGTCGTGTTGCCCAGCGGCAGCGCGCTTCCGAGCAGCGGCGAATACGTGATCGACGGCGACGGCGTGAGCGTGTCCGTCGCCGTCGCCGGAGGCCAGGTCGCCTCCGCTCCGCCTTCGCTCGTCGCTTCGATGACGACATCGGCCGGGCAGGTGATCGTGGGCGGCCGATCCTGAATCGTGATGCTCACGGTGGCGAGGTTGCTCTCGAGGCCGCAGTCCTTCGCCCGGTAGCTGAAGCCGTCCGTGCCGACGTAGCCTGCGTTGGGCGTGTACGTGACGGACGGGAGCGAGCCGCTCAGCGTTCCGTGCTGAGGTGGCGTGACG
>JAEZDP010000288.1 GCA_023418055.1 Acidobacteriota bacterium | reverse complement strand
CCCCCCCGCCCCCCCGGTGGCGTCGGGCGTACGGCGTCTGGCGGCTGGGCCCATGGCGTAAGGCGTAAGGCGTAAGGCGTAAGGCGTAAGGCACCAATGACCATGTTCCGATCCCTCCGACTTCCGGGCGCGGCCGCCGTCCTGCTGTCGCTGCTCGCGTGCAGCCAACCGCCAGCTGAAGACGCGCAGGCGTCACCTCCGGCGGCCGACAGTGCCCCGACCTTCGAGGCGATGCGCAAGATCGACGTGCACTCGCACGTCTTCGAGGACCTGCCGGCGCTGCACACGATGTTGCGCCGCACCAACGTCCGGCTGATCGACATCTGCAACCCTGGCACCGATGGCCACCTCGCGCTGATGCACCGGGTCGCAGGCGAGTTGTCGGCGTCCCATCCCGACGTCTACTCCTGGGCCTCGACCTTCGACCTGACGACGCGTGACGAGCCGGGGTGGGCGGCGCGTGTCACCGCGGCGCTCGACGAGACCTTCGCGCAGGGTGCGGTGATGACCAAGGTCTGGAAGGAGGTGGGGCTCGAGCTGAAGAAGCCGGACGGCACGTACCTGCTGCCGGACGACCCGCTGCTCGATCCTGTCTACGCGCATCTGGCGTCGCGCGGGAAGCCGCTGCTGGCGCACCTCGCCGAGCCGCGCGAGGCCTGGCTGCCGCTCGATCCGTCAGGACTGCATTACGGGTACTACTCGCGCAACCCTGAGTGGCATCTCCATGGCAAGCCCGAGTTCCACAGCCACGAGGCGTTGATGGCCTCGCGCGATCGCCTGGTGGAGCGGCACCCGACACTCACGGTGATCGGCGCACATCTCGGCAGCATGGAGCACGACGTCGACGAGGTGGCCCGCCGGCTCGATCGCTACCCCAACTTCCACGTCGAAGTGTCGGCACGCACGCGGAACCTCACGCGGCAGCCCACCGAGAAGGTGCGGGCGTTCTTCTTGAAGTATCAGGACCGCATCCTGTACGGCGTGGACAGGGCCTGGCGTCCGCACCGCACCCCGGAGGTCACGCCGACCGACGCCCAGCGCGCCGCGTTCGTGGACGGCCTCGAGGCGCAGTATCGCCGCGACTGGGACTACTACGCGGGCGAGGGCCAGGTGGAGTACGGCGATCGCCAGGTCGAGGCGCTGGCCCTGCCGCGTGACGTGCTCGAGAAGTTCTACCACCGCAACGCGGAACGGCTGATCGGCGTCAGGTAGGGGCGCCACGCGCAGGCGATGGCCGCGGCACGGCCGTCGCCGCGTCAGGTGCGCAGGGCCGGCAGGCTCGCGGCGGCGATCGCCTGCCCGTGCCGCTTGTCCTGCTCGTCGGGCACGTGGAACGCGATCTGATCGGCCAGCGCCGGGAACTCGACGTTGAGCGCCTCACGGGCCCCGGCCAGCATCAGGTCGCCGCCGGCGCCCGAGGTCACGCGCCCGAGCACGAGCACGTGGCGGATGTCGTAGAAGTCGGCAAAGTGCGCCACCCCGTAGCCGAGGTAGGTGCCGATCGTCTCGTAGATCTTGGCCGCGCGGTAGTCCTCATCGGCCATGAGCGCCTGCACCAGCTTCAACTTGTCGGGCAGCCCCATGTCGGTGGGGGCCTCGATGCCGGCGACCTCCAGCAGGCGCCCCACGCACTGCTGCGAGAAGTACTGCGAGCCCACGCCGTAATCGCCCGACCACTCGTCGGTGGCGGCGTGCGGGTTGTAGTCCACCGGCACGAAGGCCAGTTCGTTCAGCCACGAGGTGATGTTGCCCTCGGCGGTGACGTAGCCGACCGCGGTGCTCGTGCCGAGCGCAATGCCGAGGATGGCGTTGTGGCCGAGCGACATCGACCCGGCCAGCGCGGTGACCTCGCCGTCGTTGACCACCTCGAAGGGCACGCCGTTCCAGGCCCGCTGCACCTCGAAGAACAGGTCCTTCACGCGGCGGTCGAACACCTCGCGCGGCACCCCGCGAAACAGCGAGCCGGCCTTGACGCGGTTGTTCACGTACACGCCCGCGGCACTTCCGCCAATGGCATCCACGCGCGGCAGGTGCGCCGCCGCCTTGCGCAGCGAATCCATGATGCCGTCGAAGTGGTAGTCGGGGTCGGGCTTGTGGTACGGGTCCCAGACTGTCTCTTCGCTGAAGACCACCTTGCCGTCCACGACCGCCGCGACCTTGCGATCGCTGCCGCCAAGGTCGAAGCCGATGCGGCAGCCCTCGAGGTGGCGCCCGAGCGGACGCGTCTCTGAACGTTCGGCCGGCAGGCTGTCGGTGTGGACGACCTCGAGGGCGTGGTCGAACATCTGCTCGCCGACCAGTTGCGAGTCGAAGCGGCCCGTCGCGGTGTCGCGGTAGTGCGCCCGCAGGCCGTCGGCCAGGGCCACGGGCCCCTGGAGGTGGATGCGCCAGCCGCCGCGCGACCACAGCAGGAACTTCACGAACCGCTCGAGATGCACGAGATTGGCAGCCGCCTGCGGATGCGTCTCGGGCAGCACCTCGAGATCGACGCGGAAGACCGAGCCGTCGGCCTGCTCGAGCGCCAACCCCACCGGCACGGCGCCTGGCGTTCCGGCCACGAGCGCGCGATAGGCACGGGTGGCCAGCACCGCCGGGCGGAAGTGCGGGTCGAGGACGGGAGTGAGGCGTGGGGCGACGAGCGGGAGGCCGTGGTTCGAAGTCATGGGTGCGGGGCGCATGATCGCACAGGCGCGCGCCTCGGACCAGCCGCCGAGGGGCCGGGAGACGGCCGCACCTCCCGCCCGACACAGCGTCTTCGGCCGCGAATCCCACTTGCGCCGGCCGCCATTTCCCGTAGGATGTGGGACGTACAAGAGACCCTCCCCAGGGACACCCCCGCCGCAGGCGGGACGAGTCGAAGATGACCAGGAGGACGTATGCGACTTCTGCGACAAGTCGGCGTGTGCGTGATGGCAGGGTGGGTGCTGCTGACGGCACCCGCGGAGGTGGCCGGTCAGGGCCTGACGGGCCAGATGGCGGGCACGGTGGTCGACAGTTCCGGCAGCGTGCTGCCGGGCGCGGCCGTCACCGTGCAGAACGTGAGCACCAGGACCGTGCGCGAGGCCATCAGCGACGCCACCGGCACGTTTGTCGTCACCGACCTGCTGGCCGGTACCTACGACATCACCGTGAGCCTGTCCGGGTTCAAGACCACCACGCAGACCGGCGTGACCCTCTCGGCCAACGAGCGGCTGGCGCTGCGCGCGATCACCCTCGAAGTGGGCGACCTGGCCGAGACCGTCTCGGTGAGCGGCGCCGTCGCGCGCGTGCAGACGCAGAGCGGTGAGCGGTCGGGCGTCATCACGCAGGATCAGCTCGAGGACATCACGCTGAAGGGCCGCGACTACATGGGCATGCTCAAGCTCGTGCCCGGCGTGGTCGACACGGCCAACCGCGAAGCGCCGGGCTGGAACAACCTTGGCGGGCTCAGCATCAACGGCGGCCGCACCAACACCATCAACCTCACCTACGACGGCGTGACCAACCTCGACACGGGGTCGAACACCGGCCCGTTCTTGGCCCCCGGTCTCGACTCGATCGCCGAGATCAAGATCCTCACGTCGAACTACCAGGCCGAATACGGGCGCAGTTCGGGCGGCACGATCAACGTCGTGACCAAGAGCGGCAGCCAGAGCTTCCGCGGCGGCGGGTTCTACTCGAAGCGTGACGAGGCCATGAACGCCAACGAGTGGCAGAACAACAGGTTCGGCACGGCCAAGCCCCCCTACCGGTTCGACTACACCGGGTATCACGTCGGCGGTCCCATCACTTGGCCGGGGTTCAACGAGAACCGGTCGAAGCTGTTCTTCTTCTGGAACCAGGAGTTCCTGCCGCGCACCAACCCCGGGACGCTGCAACGTCGCACGTTTCCGACGCTGCTCGAACGAAATGGCGACTTCTCGCAGTCGTTCGGCGTGAATGGGCAGCTGCTGGTGGTGCGCGACCCGCTCACGGGCCAGCCCTTCCCCGGCAACATCATTCCGGCCAACCGTATCGATCCCAACGGCCAGGCGCTGCTGAACCTGTTTCCGGCGCCCAACGCCACCGATCCCAATCGGCAGTACAACTACACGTTCCAGAGCTCGTTCGACCAGCCCCGCAACGACCAGGTGCTGCGGGTGGACTGGAACGTCGCGCCGCAGACGCGCTTCTACTCGCGGCTGAACTTCGGCTACGAGGCGTTCAAGGGCGGGTGGGGCTTCGTGCTCAACAACGCCAACTGGCCGCAGCTGCCCATCGCCTACGAGATCAACAGCTACGGCATCGTGAACACGTTGCTGCACTCGTTCTCGCCGAGCACCGTGCTCGAGGTGACCGTCGGCCTCAATCACGGCAAGCAGACCGTGAGCCCGCTCACGCAGGCCGACCTCGAACGCAACGACCGCAACCGTGTCGGGCTGTCGGGTCTGCCGCAGTTCTACCCGTCGGCCAACCCCGACAACATCGTGCCCAACGCGTCGTTCGGCGCGCCAGGGCTGGCCATGGCCAACCTGCCGTCGCTCGGTGTCGAAGGGCGCTACCCGTTCTTCGGCGAGAACGACATCTGGAACTCCTCGGCCAACCTCACGCGCGTGATGGGCGCGCACACGGTGAAGGCCGGGCTGTTCTTCGAGTACACCACCCGCCCGGCGGCCCGCAGCAGCCAGTTCAACGGCAACTTCAACTTCGGCCGCGAACTGAACAATCCCTTCGACGCGAATCACCCGTTTGCCAACGCCCTCATCGGATCGGTGAACTCGTATTCGGAGGCGACGTCACACCCTGATGCCAACGCGCAGTTCGCCAACGTGGAGTGGTTCGTGCAGGACACCTGGCGTGTCCATCGCAACGTGACGGTGGATGCCGGCCTCCGCTTCTACCGGATCGGGCCTACGCGCAGCCGGGGCGACCAGCTGGCGGTCTTCCAGCCGAACCTGTACAACCCGTCGGCCGCGCCGCTGCTCATTCAGCCCATCGCCACGCCGCAGGGGCGCCGCGGCGTCAACCCGCTGACCGGCGAGATCCTGCCGGCGGTGAAGATCGGCACGTTCGTGCCCGGGTCGGGTGACCCGTTCAACGGCGTGCAGGTGTTCGACGAGAGCGTGCTCGACACGCCGCCCATCCAGGTGGCCCCGCGGGTCGGCTTCTCGTGGGACGTGACCGGCGATGGCCGCACGGCCGTGCGCGGCGGCTACGGCTTGTTCCCGGACCGCTTCAACGACGACATCGTGCTGCAGCTCGTGGAACTGCCGCCGCTCGTGCTCACCGAGACGGCCAACTACACGACCATCTCGGAGCTGCTCTCGACCCCGCTCAGCCGCAGCCCGGCCACCGCCCGCTACCTGGACACCAACTACCGTCCGCAGCGCATCCACAACTGGAGCCTCGGCGTGCAGCGCGACCTGGGATGGAACCTCGTGGCCGACGTGGCCTACGTCGGGTCGATCGGCCGCCGCCTGCTGCAGACCAACAACCTCAACGCCGTGCCGTACGGCACCAACTTCCTGCCGTCGAGCATCGACCCCACCACGGGCGGGGCGCTGCCGGCCAACTTCCTGCGGCCGTACCAGGGGTACGGCGACATCCTCGTCAGCGAGTTCGCAGGGTTCTCCGACTACCACGCGCTGCAGACGTCGGTGAACCGGCGGTACTCGTCTGGGCTGCAGGTCGGCGTGGCCTACACGCTGGCCTCGTCGAAGACCACGGCCGGCACCGTCAACCCATTCCTCGACATCCGCAGCCGCAACTACGCGTCGGTCGGCCGCAAGCACAATCTCGCGATCAACTACGCGTATCAGTTCCCGAACGTCAGCGATCGGTGGAACAACGTGGTGAGCAAGGTGCTGCTCGACGGGTGGGAAGTGTCGGGGGTGACCTCCGCGTTGAGCGGGGCGACGCTGCCGGTGGGCTACTCCATCCAGGGCGTCAGCGACCTCACGGGCGGTGTCGGCTCGGGCGTCGACACGCGGGTGGACATCGTCTGCGACCCGAACCTGCCGCGCGGCGAGCGCACGCCGTCGCGGGCCTTCCGCACCGAATGCATCGCACCGCCGTCGCTGGCGAGCGGTCGCATCGGCAGCGCACGCGGCGACGAGATCATCGGTCCGGGCTATCTGAACTGGGACATCTCGCTCACGCGCAACGTGCCCTTCGGCGGCACGCGCCGCTTCCAGTTCCGCGTCGAGCTGTACAACGCGTTCAACAACGTGCAGTTCTCGACGGTGAACACCAGCGCCGTGTTCAACCAGGCCGGCGAGCAGGTGAACGCCGAGTTCGGGCAGTACATCGCCGCCCGTGACGCGCGGCGCATCCAGCTGACGGCGCGCGTGCAGTTCTGAACCGGCCGGCCGGGTGGGCCGCGCGCCGACTGCGCACCCACCCGGTCGCGATCGGGGCCCACCTCGATTGGCCTGACCTGTGATAGCGTCCCGCCATACGTCGAGAGCACCCGCCGCCGCGCCTCTGCCGGCGGCCTCGTGAAGGAGAGATCCCTACATGCACGTCGCGATGCACAACTGGATGCGAGCCGAACCCATCGAAGCCACCATCGCCCGCCTGGCCAAGTGCGGCTACGACTCGATCGAGATCAGTGGCGAGCCCGAGCGCTACGACACCAGGGACGTCCGGAAGCAGCTGTCGGACAACGGCCTGCGATGCTGGGGCGCCGTGACGCTGATGCTGGCCGAACGCGATCTGCTCGCCAAAGACGAAGCGCAACGCGCCGAGTCGGTCACCTACGTGAAGGACTGCATCACGATGGTCAAGGAACTCGGCGGCGAGGAGATCACCATCGTGCCGTCGACCGTCGGCAAGGTGAAGCCGCAGGGCGCGCCCGACGAGGAGTGGCAGTGGGCGGTCGACAGCCTGAAGCAATGTTACGAGCACGGGCAGAAGGAAGGCATCCGCCTGGCGCTCGAGCCGTTGAACCGCTTCGAGACCTACTTCCTCAATCGCCACGATCAGGCGCTGATGCTGGCCGAAGCCGTGGGCCCCGACTGCGGCATCTGCCTCGACGTGTTCCACCTGAACATCGAGGAGCGCGACATGTACGAAGCCATCCGCGCCTCGAAGGCCCGCCTCGTGGACTTCCACGTCGCCGACAACAACCGCATGGCCTGCGGTATGGGCGCCATCGACTGGGCCAAGGTCATCGGCACGCTGAAGGAGATCGGCTACGACGGCGCGCTGACGGTGGAGTTCGTCGCGCCCCTCGACCGCACGCCGGCCAACCCGTACAAGAACGCGCTCGAACAGGGCCACGTGGATCTGACGCCCGAGGAACTGAAGTTCATCGAGGACCACGGCAGCGGCACGCTGTCCGACGAGTTCTACACCTGGCTCGTCGACGAGACGGTCAAGACGCTGCGGAAGCACATGTGAGGCTGTCGGGCGAACGGTCCACGGTCTGCGGTCCACGGTCCACAGCCGAAGGCCAAGCACTGTAGACCGTAGACCGAAGACCGTAGACCGAAGATGCCCTCCGTTCTCCTCATCGGCACGCTCGACACCAAGGGCCCCGAGATCGCCTACGTCCGCGACCGTCTGCACGCCCTCGGCGTGCCGACGATCGTGGCCGACTCGGGCATCCTCGGCGACCCGCTCGACATCGTCCCTGACGTCACGCGCGCGCAGGTGGCCGAACGGGGCGGCACGACCATCGACGCGCTGCGTAACGCCGGCAGCCGCGGGGCCGCGGTGCACGGCATGCTGGCGGGCCTGCAGGGCCTGGCGCTCGACCTCTTCGAAGCGGGTCGGCTCGGCGGCGTGCTGACGCTTGGCGGCGCCGAGGGCGCCGTGCTCGGCGCCAGCGCCATGAAGGTGCTCCCCATCGGCCTGCCGAAGATCATCGTCACGCCCATTGCGTCGGGACGTCGGCGGTTCGGGCCTCTGGTCGGCACCCGGGACGTGATGGTGGTGCACTCGGTCGTGGACATCCTCGGCCTCAACCCGATCAGCACGACCATCTTCGACAACGTGGCGGCCGCCATGGCAGGCATGGTGGCCAACGGCCATGCGCTCGAAGACCGTCACCCACGCCCGCGCGTCGCGGTGACGATGCTGGGCAACACGACGAAGGCGGTGATGCTCATCCGGGACCGTCTGGCGGCGCACGGGCTCGACACCGTCGTGTTCCATTCCAACGGCGTCGGCGGCCCCGCGATGGAAGAACTCGCGGCCCGTGGGCTCTTCGTGGGCGTCATCGACTTCACCACCGACGAACTGGCCGACGAACTCGTCGGCGGTTTCCACGTGGCGGGGCCGGATCGGCTGCGCCGCATCGGAGAGGTGGGCCTGCCGCAGGTGGTCGTGCCGGGCTGCATCGACTTCACGGTGCACGGCCGCCCTGAGGAAGTGCCCCAGCGGCTGCAGGGACGCCCGCTCTACACCCATAACCCCGAGTTCACCCTCGTCCGGACGATGCGCGACGAGATGGCGCAGCTCGGACACATCTTTGCCGAACGCCTGGCGGGGTCGTCCGGCCCCGTCGCGATCATGGTGCCCACCGAGGGCTTGTCCATTCCGAACGTGCCGGGTGGCGTCTTCTGGGACCCGGAGGCTGACGCGGCCTTCCTGGCCGCGCTGCGCGAGGACCTTCGGCAGGACATTCCGCTCTCGACGCACCCGCACCACATCAACGACACTGCGTTTGCGCACGCCGTCGCCGATCGCCTGCTCGCCCTGCTGCCTCAGAAGGACTAGTCGTCATGACCCGTATCCCGTTGTCTCGCGTCGTGCCCGTCGTCGCGTCGCTGCTGCTCGTCGGCGGCCTGTTCTGGAGCCGCGTGGGCGCGCAGCAACCCACGTCACGCGCCGCGGTACCGCCCGCCGCGTCGCAGCAGCCCCGCTTCACCGCGGCCGAAGGCTTCTCGGTGGAGGAGGTCTACCCGGCCGACAAGTCGGGCACCATCGTCAACCTCACCTTCGACGCCGACGGCCACTTCGTCGGGTCGCGCGAGCGCGGGCCCATCGTGCGGCTCTTCGACCGCAATGGCGACGGGCGGTTCGACGAGGAACAGGTCGTCACCGACCAGGTGACCAACTGCCAGGGTCTGTTGTTCGACGGGCCCGACCTGTATGCCGTCGGACTCGGGCCCGAGGGTACGGGCCTCTACCGCGTCCGCGACGCCAATGCCGATGGCGTGGGCGATGGCGTCGAACTGGTGACGGCCTCGACCGCCGACATGCAGGAGCACGGCCCGCACGCCGTCTTCTTCGGACCCGATGGCTACCTGTACTGGATTCTCGGCAACCACACGGGCATCGTGCCGAGCTTCAGCCCTTCGTCGCCACACCGCGACTGGCGTGAGGGGCAGTTGCTGCCGGCCTATACCGACGCGCGAGGCCACGCGGCGGCCATCCGGGCCCCGGGCAGCTTCATCACGCGCCGCGACATGTCGAAGCCGGAGGCCGAGTGGGAGATGGTGGCGGCCGGGTTCCGCAACGCGTACGACGCCGGGTTCAACCTGGCCGGTGAGCTGTTCACGTTCGACTCCGACATGGAATGGGACATCGACCTGCCCTGGTACAGGCCGGTGCGCACCAATCACGTCGTGCCGGGCGGTGAATACGGCTGGCGTACGGGGTCGGGCAAGTGGCCCGATTACTATCCCGACAGCCTGCCGGGCCTGACCGACGTGGGCCGCGGGTCGCCCGTGGGCGTCGTCTTCTACCAGGCCGACGCCTACCCCGAGCGATACCGCGATGCGTTTCTCATCGCCGACTGGTCGCGCGGGCGCATCCTCGCCGGCTTCATGACGCCGCAAGGCGGGACCTACGCCGAAGAGCAGGTGGACTTCGTCCTCGGGACGCCGATGAACGTCACCGACCTCGACGTCGGCGCCGACGGGAACGTGTACTTCTCCAAGGGCGGTCGCAACACAGAGGGCGGCCTGTACCGTGTCGTCCACCGCGATGGCGCGCGCCGGGCCGCAGCCGCGTCGGGGACGCCCGTCGAACGAGCGCTCGCGCAGCCGCAGCCGCGCTCGGCATGGGGACGCGCCGCCATTGCCAAGGCGAAGGCCGACGCCGGGGCCTCGTGGGTGCAGGGGCTGACGTCCGTCGCCACAGGGACGGGGCAGCCGGCCGACCGTCGCGTCCGGGCGCTCGAGTTACTGCAGGTGACCGGCGCCCCGCTCGCGGTGGACGCCCTGACCGCCCTGTCGCGCGACGCGGCCGTCGAGGTGCGCGCCGCCGCCACGTACTACCTTGGCCTCCATGCGACCGAGGCGGCGCGGACGGCCATCGCGGCACGCTTCAAGGACGACAACGCATTCGTCCGGCGTCGGGCCGCCGAGGCGATGGTCCGCACCGGGATCGAGCCTGCCACGCCCGTCCCGTTCGAACCGGCGACCGACCTGCTGCCGCTGCTCGGTGACGCCGACCGCTTCGTGCGCTACTCGGCACGTGAAGCGCTCGAGCGCACCAACCGCAACCGCTGGCGCGAGGCCGCGATGGCCGTGAGCACCTATCCTGCCGTCATCGACTCCCAGTTGGCGCTCGTCCACACGCAGTCGAACTTCACCGAGATCCGCCCGCTGCTGGCGCGGCAACTCGAACTGCTCGAGGCCGGGGTTCCCGACGACCAGTTGCCCGCCTTCCTGCGCGCCGTCCATCTCACCATGCAGCGCGACGACGGGGTCAACTACTCGGCCGTCTACAGCAAGATGGCCGCCCTGCTGCTGGCGCGGTACCCCACTGCCTCCTCGGCATCGAACCGCGAGATCGCGCAGACGCTCGCCTATGTCGGCACCGTCGAGGCGATCCCCGCCATCGTCGAGCACATGACGACGCCCGGCACGAGCCGGCTCGATCAACTGCACGACATGTACGTGCTGCGGACGATGACGACGGGGTGGGAGGCGTCGGAGCGCCAGGCGGTGGTGCAGTGGTTCACCAAGGTGCAGGACGAGAAGTGGAAGGGCGGGGCCAGCTTCATCGGCTTCGTGCAGAACTTCTGGAACGACTTCTCGAAGGTGTTGACGCCTGAAGAACTGGCGGCCGCCAACGAGGCGCTGCCGACACTGCAGCCGCAGTTCAGCTCGACCGGCACGCTGGTCCGCCCTGGCAACGACGTGGCCGCGTTCTCCGAGCAGGAACTGACCGAGTACCTGTTGTGGGATCCGATGGCCTACACCGGCGATGCGAAGCGCGGTGAGGCGTCCTACGAGAAGGGCCTCTGCGTGGCGTGTCACCGGTTCGGCGAGCTGGGGCAGTCGGCCGGTCCCGACCTCACCGACGTCGCGCGGCGCTTCAAGCGGGCGGATCTGCTCGAGGCCATCCTCGACCCGTCGAAGACGATCTCGGATCAGTGGGCCTCGGTCGACATCGTGACGACCGACAACAAGACGCTGTCGGGCGTCATCACCACGGAGACGAGCGACTCGCTGACGCTGGCGCCGATGACCGGCGCGCCGGTGACCCTGCCGAAGGCACAGATTGCGTCGCGCACGGCCTCGTCGGTCTCGCCGATGCCGCAGGGCCTGCTCAATGCGATGTCGCTGCGCGAGATCGCCGACCTCTTTGCCTTTCTCGAGAACCCGCCCGCGCGCTGACGCGGGCGCCAAGGACTTGATAGAGAACCCATGAGCACGACCGTCATCGGAGCCCCGGGCCCCGTACCCTTCCCGCCCTTGCCGCCCCTGCCGGACGCCGTGTTGCAGGCGCTGCGCGAGGCGGTCTCGCCCGAACACGTCTCGGTCAGCGACGTCGATCGCCTGGTGTATTCGGTGGACTCGTTCTGGCTGCCGCAGATGTGGCTCGACCGGGGGATACCCCCGACCCCGCCGCACGTGGTCGTGCATCCCGGCAGCACCGCCGAGGTCAGTCGCGTTCTCCGGATCGCCCACGATGCGCGCATCCCGGTAGTGCCGTGGGGCGGCGGATCGGGCACGCAGGGCGGCGCCTTGCCGACTCACGGCGGCATCATCCTCGACCTCAAGCGGCTCGACCGCATTCTCGAGATCGACGAGACGTCGCTGACGGTCCGCGCGCAGGCGGGCGTCAACGGCGGACAGCTCGAGTGGGCGCTCAACGACCGCGGCCTCACCCTGCCGCACTACCCGGCCTCGGCCAACTGCGCCACGCTCGGCGGCTACCTGGCGCCGCGCGGGTCGGGCACCATCAGCACCAAGTACGGCAAGGCCGAGGACCTCGTGATGAGCATGGAGGTGGTGCTGCCCGATGGCACCATCGCGCGCACCCCGGGAGTGCCGAACCACGCCTCCGGTCCGGACTTCATGCGGCTGTTCCTGGGGTCGGAGGGCACGCTCGGCGTGATCACCGAGGCCACCATGCGCATCACGCGGCTGCCCGAGACAAGGCTCTTCAGGGCCCTGCTGTTCAAGGACGTGGCCACGGGCCTCGAGGCCGGACGGCAGCTGATGGTGCAGCGGCTCGACCCGCTGGTCATCCGCATGTACGACGAGCACTCGACGGCCTCCCTTGTCAAACGCGTGCTCGGCTACGAACTCGAGGGTGCGTACATGATCGTCGGCTTCGACGGCTGGGCCGAGATCGCCGCGGCGCAGGAGGCACGGGCCCTGAAGATCTTCGAGGCCGCGGGTGCGCGAGACCTGGGGCGTGAGCCCGGTGAACGCTGGTGGCAGAAGCGCTACGACTTCTACTATCCGCCGCTCGGGTTCCACCTGCCGGCCATGTACGGCACGATCGAGACGGTGACGACCTTCAGCCGCATCCTCGAGATCTACCGTGCGAAGAAGGCGGCGATCGAAGAGGGCTTCGGTCATCTCGGCGTGCAGTACATCGGACACTTCTCGCACTGGTTCCCGTGGGGCGCGAGCCTGTACGACCGCTTCGTGCTGCGTGAGCCGCCGGCCGATCCGCACGAGGCGCAGGCCCTGCACAACAGGCTCTGGGACGTCGCGGTGCAGACCTCATTGGCGCACGGCGGCATGATCAACGAGCACCACGGCGTCGGCCTCAAGCTGAGTCGCTTCATGCGCGGGCAGTACGGCGACGCGTGGCCGCTGCTGCAGTCGCTCAAGCAGGCCATCGACCCGCACGGCATCATGAACCCCGGCAAGGTCGGCTTCGAACCGGACGGCCACGCATGAACCCGCTCGCCACCGACCTCACCCACACGACCGAAGGGTGCCGCTACTGCTGGATGTGCCGCCAGGCATGCCCTGTCGGCCACGTTACTCAGCGCGAGACGCTGACGCCCCACGGCTGGGGCATGCTCATCGCCTCGGAGCGCCGCGGCGTGGTGTCGTGGACGCCCGATGTCGTCGACGCGATGTACGGCTGCGCCGACTGTGGGCTGTGCCAGGCGCACTGCGCTACGGGACAGCCCTTGCCCGACGCCATCGCGGCGGCACGCGCCGCCATCGTCGCCGCGGGGCTGGCACCGGCGGCGGTCGTGACGCTGCACGACCGGATCGCCAGGGGTCACAGCGATGCCGACCTGCCGCCTGCCGCACGGCCGGCCGCCACGACGGCCGACACCGCACTGTTTGTGGGTGAGGGCGCCGTGGCCGGCGACGACACGGTGAGCGCCGTCGTCCGCCTGCTCGATGCCGCGGGCCATCGCGTGGTACTCGTGGCGGAGGGCCGCCCGAACGGGCACCTCGCCAGTTCACTGGGCTATCCCGACACCGCCGCCGCACAGGCGCGGGCCGTCGTCGCCGACGTCGAGGCCGCGGGCTGCCGCGAGGTGCTGGTGCTCGCGCCGGCCGACCGGTTCGCCTTCGAGCGTCTGTACGGCGAGCGCCTCGGGGTGCCGTGGCCGGACGGCGTGGCGGTCCGTGAAGTGACGACGGTGCTGGCCGAGGCGCTCGAGGGCGGGCACCTGGCACTCGAGGCCTCCAACGAGACGCGCCCCTGGGCGTATCACGACCCGTGTCACAGCGCACGGGTCGCGCGTGACCACGCGGCTCCGCGGACGCTTGCGCGCGCCGTGCTTGCCAACGGCACCGAATGCCGGATGTTCTGGCGCGAGCAGCGCGCCCATCCCTGCGGGGCCATCGGCGGGCTCGACGTGGTGCAGCCGGCCATCGCCGCCCGTCTCGCCGCGGCACGCTTCGCCGACGCCGCGCAGGCGGGTGCACGCCTGCTCGTCACCGAAGACCCGGCCTGCCTCCGCCATCTGCGCGCCAACGCACCGGCCGAGGCCGAGGTCGTGGGGCTGTACGAGACGCTGGCCGCGGCCATTGTGGTGCGTTAGCCGTCGCTGACAGGAGCATCAGATGAGTGCCACCCTTCGCCCCCGCGCCAAATGGTTCGGGATGTCCTACGCTGTGCGGGTCCGTCGCATCGCCACGGTCGTCGTCGTGTGGCTGGTGTGTGCCGCGAGCGCACATGCGCAGCGCAACATGCCCGTACCGCTCGACCCTGCCGACAGCACCGGCTTCACGTCGATCTTCGACGGCAGGTCGCTCGAGGGCTGGGACGGCGACCCCGCGTTCTGGCGCGTCGAGGGCGGCGCCATCGTGGGCGAGAGCACGGCCGAGCGGCCCCTGCCGCGCAACACGTTCCTGGTGTGGCGGGGCGGCGAGCCGGCCAACTTCGAGCTCAAGCTCGAGTACCGCATGAACAGCACCAACAGCGGCATCCAGTACAGGAGCACGGAAGCCCCCGACGTCGGGGCCTGGGTGCTCAAGGGCTACCAGGCCGACATCGACTTCCAGAACACCTACACCGGACAGCTGTACGAGGAGCGGGGACGAGGCTTTCTGGCGCTGCGTGGGCAGAGCACGTGGATGACGGGCGACGGCCCCCCGCGGATCATCGGCAGCCTGGGTGACGGCGACGCGCTGAAGGCCCACATCAGGCCGGGCGACTGGAACAGCTTCCACGTCATCGCCCGGGGTCACATGCTGGTGCACATCCTCAACGGCCACGTCATGAGCGTGGCCGTGGACGACGACGAGAAGGCCAGGGCGGCGTCGGGCCTCATCGGATTCCAGATGCACACCGGCCCGCCGATGAAGGTCGAGTTCAGGAACATCCGGCTCAGAACCCTGCCCGATTGAGCCGTCGGCGCGCGGGGAGCGCGATGAACGTGCACCAGCACGACAGGATGAGGAGGCCGAGCGTCTCCCGCCGCTCCTCGATGCCGGCGCCGTGCATCTCCCAGTCGCCAAAGAGCGCCACGAACGGCGGCAGCCGGGGGGACGAGAACGCCACGGCCAGGGCCCACACCAACGCCACCACCGCCACGGCCAGCGCCACGGGCCGACGCCACGCCGGATGACGCCCGGAGGCCGCCACGGCCGACAAGCCGGCGGCTGCGAGGTAGATGGCGACCCAGGCGCCAGGGTCGGGGTCGTTCAGTTGCAGGCCCGCGCTCAACAGGAACAGGGCGGTCATCACCCCATGCAGCCACGACATGGCGCTATGATGAGGGCCTTTGCAGGGCTAATCAATGGCAGGAGCCGCCATGTTCGATCTGAAACGGCTGTCTTCGGTATCGCGTGCCTCATCATCGAATCGCCACGCGTGCGCCTGGCGTGGGAGGGCGGCCGTTGTTGGGCTGGTCGCGGTCCTGGCCGGTCCCGCCGCTGCGCAGCCCGCACCCGCCCCGCCGCGGTTCGAACTGCGCGCGCACGATCGGATTGCCATCGTCGGCAACACGCTCGCGGAGCGGTTGCAGCTCTTCAACCACTTCGAGACGCAGTTGGCCACGCGGTTTGCCGACCTCGACCTCACCGTGAGGAACCTTGGCTGGAGCGCCGACACGCTGACCCTCCAGCCCCGGCCGCTGAACTTCGGCGACACGCCGACCCACCTGGCCAGGCAGCAGGCCGACGTCGTGCTGGCGTTCTTCGGGGTGAACGAGTCGTTCGAGGGCGAGGCGGGCCTGCCGGCGTTCACGCGCGACCTCGACGCGTACCTGCGTGCGCATCAGGCGGCGCGCTACAACGGGTCGACCCCTCCACGCGTGGTGCTGGTGTCACCGATCGCGCACGAGCGGCTGGACCGGCTGGTCCACGTGGACGTGGAGGCACGCAACCGTGAGCTGGCGCAATACACCGAGGCCATGCGCGAGGTGGCCGCCGCACGCGGCGTGGCCTTCGTCGATCTCTTCACCCCGACAGCCGAGGCCATGTCCCGAGCGGCGCGCCCCCTCACGATCAACGGCATGCACCTGAACGAAGAAGGCGACCGGTTCGTGGCCGGCCTCCTGCTGCAGGGGCTCGGCGCTGAGCCCTCGTCGATGCGCGTGGCCTCGGCCGCCGAAGTGCGTGGCCTCGAGGCGTTGCGCGAGCGCATCCGCGACAAGAACCAGCAGTTCTTCTACCGCTTTCGGCCGGTCAACGCCGAGTACATCGTCGGGCGTCGGGTGGAGCCGTTCGGCGCGGTCAACTTCCCCGGAGAGATGCAGAAGCTCGACGACATGGTGGCCGAACGCGAACGTGCGATCTGGCAGGCGGCGCGTGCCCTGCGCGGCGTTCGGTACCCGGACGTGGCAGTGCCCGAGAGCGCGGCGGCGGCGCGGAGGCAGCCATGACGAGACATGTGGCGGCGACGGTCCTGGCCGCAGGGCTCCTCGCTGGCAGCGTGACTCCCGCGCTGGCGCAGACGGCTCCGCCGGAGCCTGACAAGGGGGGCGCGCTCGACCTGGCCTCGGAGGACGTCGACATCGCGCTCCAGCGCATCAACACGGCCGACGGCTATGAGGTCAGCCTCTTTGCCTCCGAGGAGCAGTTCCCAGAGCTCGGCAACCCCCTCGCCATGACGTGGGACTATCGGGGACGGCTGTGGGTGCTCACCTCGCCGACCTATCCGCATTACTTTCCGGGCGAGGAGCCCGATGACAAGCTCGTCATCCTCGAGGACACCGACGAGGACGGGAAGGCCGACGCGCTCACGGTGTTTGCCGACAAGCTCTACGTGCCGATGGGGTTCGAACTCGGCGACGGCGGCGCCTACGTCTCGCAACAGCCCAACCTGATGTTCCTGCGCGACACCGACGGCGATGGGCGCGCCGACGAGCGTCGGGTCGTGCTTCACGGCTTCGGCACGGAAGACAGCCATCACGCGCTCAGTGCCTTCACGTGGGGACCGGGCGGAGGGTTGTACTTCCAGGAGGGCACGTTCCTGCACTCGCAGGTCGAGACACCGTACGGTCCGGTTCGCGTCGAAAACGCGTCAGTGTTCCGTTACGAACCAAGGACCGAGAAGCTGAGCGTCTTCGTCTCGTACCCGTTCGCCAATCCGTGGGGGCACACCGTCGACCGCTGGGGGCAGAACTTCGTGTCCGATGCGTCGGGCGGCAGCAACTACTTCGGCACGGCGTTCTCGGGGCACGTGGATTACCCGCGCAAGCAGCGCTCGATGAAGGAGTGGACCCTCACCAAGGTGCGGCCCACCTCGGGCGTCGAGTTCGTCTCGAGCCGCCACTTCCCGGACGAGGCGCAAGGCAACTTCCTCATCAACAACGTCATCGGGTTCCACGGCACCAAGCAGTACCGGACGGTCGAGGAGGGGTCTGGCTTTGTCGGCATCGAGATCGAGCCGCTGCTGCAATCGACAGACGTGAACTTCCGCCCGGTGGCGATGCAGTTCGGTCCTGACGGGGCGTTGTACGTGGTGGACTGGTTCAACCCGCTCATCGGGCACATGCAGTTCTCGCTGCGCGACCCTCGCCGCGACAAGACCCACGGGCGCGTCTGGCGGGTGACGGCCAAAGGCCGTCCGCTGGTCGAGCGACCGCGCATTCACGGGCAGCCCATCGAGCGGCAGCTCGAGTTCCTGAAAGCCTACGAGGACCGTACCCGGTATTGGGCCAGGCTGGCGCTGCGCGACCAGCCGACCGAGGCCGTAGTCCGGGCCTTGCGCGCCTGGGTCGCGGCGCTGGACCCGAAGGATGCCGACCACGAACACCATCTGCTCGAGGCGCTGTGGGTCCTCCAGCATCACGACGTCGTCGAGACGCCGCTCCTGAAGCGGCTGCTCGACGCGCGCGAGTTCAGGGCGCGCGCGGCGGCCGTCCGCGTGCTGCAGCACTGGTTCGACCGGGTGGACGATGCGATGGCGTTGCTGGCGGCCCGTGTCGTCGATGCCGAGCCACGGGTGCGGCTGGAAGCGGTGCGGGCGGCGAGCTTCGTGCCGACCGCCGAGGCCGCCGAGATGGCGCTCGAGTCGCTGCGTCATCCGACTGACTACTACCTGCAGTACGCGCTCGATTCGACCATCACGACCCTCGCGCCCAGATGGAAGCCGGCGCTGACGTCGGGCCGGCGGCTGGCGGCTGACAACCCCGCCGGTCTCGCATATCTGCTGGAACGTCTGGAGCCCCGCGAACTGACCGCCCTGCCCGACAGCACGCCGGTGTTGCACGAGTTGTTGCAGCGCCCGGGTGTCGAGGTGTCGCACCGCGCCAGGGCAGCCGCGGCGTTGGCGTCCGCCTCGGGACGTTCGCCGATTGACGAGATCGTCGCGGCACTGGAGCGCCTCGACGGGCAGCCTGGCAGCGCGGCGGCCAGCGCCGACCTGGCCGGCATGCTGGCGAACGGCGATCCTGCGCACCTGCGCGCTTCGAGGGTGGCGCTCGAGGCCCTGGCGCGCCAGGCCAACAACGACGCCACGCGTGAGGGGGCGTGGGCTGCCGTGGTTCGGGCCGACGGTGGGGTGGAGCGTGCCTGGCGTACGGCCTCCGAGGGCGGCGGCCGGGTGGATCTCGTCCGGGCCGTCAGACTGATGCCCGACACGGCCCATCGCGAGGCCCTGTATCCGTTGATCGTCGAGACGCTCTCGGCCGACGCCGTTGGCGGCCGGGCCGGTGCGCCATCTGCGGCACGCCCAGCGTCAGCGCAGCCGCACGGCGTCGCGGGACGCTATGTGCGCATCACCGCTCCTGGGCGCGACCGCACGGTGTTGCTGGCCGAGGTCGAGGTGTTGCGAGACGGCGTGAACGTCGCCAGCGCGAAGCCGGCCACCCAGTCGAGCACGGTGTCGAGCGGCGCGGTTGGCGGACATGCCGCCAACGGCGTGGACGGGCGACTCACGAGCGTGCAGGAGGGGACCAGTGTGCCGGCCGGCATCGCCTTCACCAGCCAGGAGGCCAGCCCCTGGTGGGAAGTGGACCTCGGCGGCGACGTGCCACTCGACGAAGTCATCGTCCGACTGCCCGAGGAGGGACGGCCCGGCAGCCAGGGTACGCTGCATGTCGCCGTGCTCGATACGAACCGCACCGCGGTCTTCGCGCGGGACGGGCTCAGCACCCGCGTGACGACGCACCGTCTGATGCCGGGCCCGCCCGACCCCGCGGCGGTTGCGCGCGCCGCGATGCAGGCGCTGAGCGACGTGCCGGGCAGGGAGGCCGCGACCGTGGAGTTGCTCGCGCGGCGCCTCGAGGAGGGCCGCGGCGACGCGGCCGATGCCATCGCCGCGCTGCGTGCCGTGCCGCTCGAGGCCTGGCCGCGAGCAGCGGTGGCGCCTGTCGCCGGACAGGTCATTGCCTATGCGCGGACGGTGCCGTCGGCCGAACGCGCCGGCGTGCCGTTCCGACAGGCCGTTGCCTTTGGGCGCGCACTGGCCGAGACGCTTCCGGCCGCCGAACGGGCGTCGCTCGATGCGGACCTGGCGGCGCTCACGGTGCGGCAGATCACCATCACTGCCGTCGAGGCGCAGATGCGCTACGACCTCACGCAGTTCTCGGTCTACGCCGGTGAAGACGTCGAGATCGTGTTCGTGAACGCCGACGAGATGCCGCACAACGTCCTCATCACCGCGCAGGGGGCCATGGAGACGGTGGCCCTCGCAGCCGAGGCGATGGCGGCCACGCCCGATGGCTTCGCGAAGCAGTTCGTGCCAGACACGCCGCTGGTCCTGGCGGCCACCAAACTCATCGGGCCCGGGGAAACCGCGCGTCTGCGCTTCAAGGCGCCCAAGGAAACCGGCGGCTACCCCTTCGTCTGCACCTTCCCCGGACACTGGCGGACGATGAACGGCACGATGAACGTCGTGCGCGAGCCTGCCGGCACGGAGTCACGATGATCGCTGTCCGTCGCTCGCTCATCTCCCTGACCGCCGCGCTGGTGCTTGGGTTCTGCGTGCCGCTGCACGCCCAGACGCCGGCCTCGCAGCCGTCGGCGGCGCCCCCCCACGTCGTCTTCGTCACGGGCGACGACGAGTACCGGTCGGAGATCACCATGCCGATGCTGGCGCGCATCCTCGAAGAGCAGTACGGGATGCGAACCACGGTGGCGTACGCGCGACCCATCCCGCAGACCAAGGACAACATCGAAGGCCTCGAAGCGCTCGAGTCGGCCGACCTCCTGGTGATGTTCACGAGGTTCCGCGCGTTGCCCGAAGGCCAACTCCAGCGCATCCTGGCGTTTGTCGAGTCGGGCAAGCCGCTCATCGGCCTGCGGACGACGACGCACGCCTTTCTCTACCCGGAGGGACACCCGCGGCGCGCGCTCAACGACGGGTTCGGGCGCGACGTCTTCGGTCAGAAGTGGATTACGCATCACGGTGCGCAGTCGCGCACTGCCGTGGCGCTGGCGGCAGATCAGCGTGCGCACCAGATCCTCAACGGCGTGGAACCCTTCGAGGCGCGCTCGTGGCTGTATCACGTGACGCCGTTGCACGAGGTGGACACGGTGCTGCTGCAGGGTACCAGCCTCAACTCGAACAAGGCCGGCAGGGAAGCGGAGTACCCGCTGACGCAGCCGGTGGCGTGGACGCGCCGCTACAAGGGCGCGCCGGTGTTCTTCACGACGCTCGGCCATCCCGCCGACTTCACGCACGCGTCGATGCGGCGTCTGGTGGTCAACGCCGTGCTGTGGGCGCTCGGACGCCCGGTGCCTGCCGCAGGCGCCGCCGTGGACGTGCCGGGAGGGTACGAGGCTCCCGAGACGTTCGATTTGTCGAAGGTGCCCTGACGTGCCGATGACGCGCGCGACGTTTCTGCGCACGCTGATGGCGGCGGCCGCTGCGATGGCGACGCGGGCGGGCGCGGCGCGGGCCCTGACAGCACAGGACGGGACACGCATGATGACGCGGAGCATCCCCGCCACCGGTGAGGCGCTGCCGGTGGTGGGCGTCGGCACGTGGCGGGGCTTCGACGTGGGCCAGAACGCCGAGTCGCGTGCGCGCCTGACCCAGGTGCTCAGTGAGCTGTTCGCCGCTGGCGGACGCGTCATCGACAGCTCACCCATGTACGGGACGTCCGAGGAAGTGACGGGCGATCTCCTGGCCGCGATGGGGGCCGGTTCGCAGGCCTTCGTTGCCACCAAGGTCTGGACGTCCGGACGTGACGCCGGTGTGGCACAGATGGAGGCGTCGCGCCGGCTGCTGCGCGACGAGCGCATCGAGTTGATGCAGATCCACAACCTGATGGACTGGAGAACGCACCTGCCGACGCTGCGCGCGTGGAAGAAGGAGGGACGGCTGCAGTACATCGGCCTGACGCACTATCGCCGCGATGCGCATGGCGAGCTGGGGCGGGTGATGGCGCGTGAGCCGCTGGACTTCGTACAGCTGAACTACTCGGTGGACGACCGTGCCGCCGAGTCGCGGCTTCTGCCGCTCGCGCAGGAGCGGGGCATGGCGGTGCTCGTGAACCTGCCCTTCGGGGGCGGCGGCCTGCTGCGCAAGGTGCAGACGCGGCCGCTACCCGGGTGGGCCGCCGAGATCGGCTGCGAGAGCTGGGCGCAGGTGCTGCTGAAGTTCGTGCTGGCGCACCCGGCGGTGACCTGCGTGATTCCGGGCACGGGGCGTCCGGCACACATGCGCGAGAATGCGCGCGCCGGGTTCGGGGAGCTGCCAGATGCCGCGCTGCGGCGGCGGATGGTGGACGAAATCACCGGCTGACCGGGAGCGCCTGGGGTCAGACCTGCGGCGCGACGGTCGTGGGGTCAGACCTGCGATCAGTGCGTGGAGGGTCAGGTCTGCCACGCGTGCGCGTCTCACGCTCGCCGGGGCATTCCAGGCCCCAACCGTTCTCATCTCGTCGCACGAGCCGTCGTTCACGACCGAAGGAGCCGTCGATGCCGCGTCCCTCGCCCACTACTGCCCGCCATCGATCCTGGACAGCTGCAGCGGGTGCGGCCGCGGCCGTGCTCTGCGCGGTCGCCGGCCTTGCGCCGCATGCCCAGACGCCGCCGACAAATGCGCCGCGTCAAGGCAGCACGGCCCTGCCGCAGGGCGTCGCGGCGAACGACCACCTCCCACCGCGCCCCTGGGTCATCGCCCACCGCGGTGCGTCCGCCTACGCCCCCGAGAACACGGTGCCGGCCTTCGAGCGCGCGATCGCGCAGCGGGCGACCTTCGTGGAGATCGACGTGCAGCGCACCAAGGACGGCGTGCTCGTCTGCCTGCACGACCTCACGCTGGATCGCACGACAGACGTGGCGGCGCGATTTCCCGGCCGCGCGCGCGAGGCGCAGGGGGCCGCCGGTCCACGACACTGGCTGGAAGACTTCACGTACGACGAGGTGCGGCAACTCGACGCCGGGCGCTGGTTCCATCCAGATTTCGCCGGCACGCGCGTGCCGACCTTCGCCGAGACGATGGCCGCCGTTCGCGGCCGCACCGGCCTCTACATCGAGCTGAAGGCGCCCGAGCGGTATCCGGGGATCGAGCGGCAGGTGCTGCAGGAGTTGCAGGCAGCCGGGCTGTCCGCCCCTGGCGCCGAGGCACGGACGCCCATCGTGGTGCAGTCCTTCACGCACGAGAGCCTCGAGCGATTCGCCGCGCTCGAAAGCGGCCTGCCCATCCACCTGCTGTTCTCGGCGCGCGACGCCGACACCTGGCTCTCGCCTGACGGGCTCGCGCGGGCGCGCCGGTTCGCGACAGGGCTGAGCCCCGAGAAATCGACGTTCCGGACGCACGCCGCGCAGTTGCGTGCGGCGCAGGAGAGCGGCCTGCCGCTGACGCCCTGGACGTTCCGCGCCATCCACCCGCAGATGACGCCGGCCGAGGCCACCGCCGAGATGGTCCGGATGCTCGCCGAACATCAGCTGGATGGGCTGATCACCGACAACCCGGACCTCGCGCCGCAGACGCGCTGAGCGCCGGAGGTCGGCATCGCGAGCGCGGCGAGGACCATGCGACGCGGCAGGTCTGACCCCGGAACATCGCACCGCAGGTCTGACCCCAGAACATCGCACCGCAGGTCTGACCCCAACACGTCGCGCCGCAGGTCTGACCCCGGGTACACTCTGCGGCATGCCGTACATCCTCGACACCCGTCCCTCCCGCCGCGCGTTCCTCTCCCTGGCAGGCACGGCCGCCGCGGCGCTCGCCGCCCGCCCCTCCGCGGCACAGCCCGCCCCCGCCACTGGCGTGGTCCGCCTGGCGCTCCTCTCGGACACGCACATCCCGGCCGATGCCACTGAGGCCTACCGCGGCTTCCGTCCCGCCGAGAATCTGCGCCGCATCGCCCCGGACGTCGCGGCGGCTGACGTCAGCGCCGCCATCATCGCCGGCGACCTCGCCCGCCTGGTGGGCACAGCCGACGACTACGCCGCCCTCGGCCGGCTGCTGCAGCCGGTGACCGACCGCATGCCCGTGGGCCTCGTCCTCGGCAACCACGACAACCGGACGCATTTCCTCGAGGCGTTTCCCACCGTGGCGGGCACGCGCCAGTCCGTGCAGCAGAAACACGTCACGGTCATCGAGCGCGAGGGCCTGCGCTTCATCCTGCTCGACTCGCTGCTGGCGCCCAACGTCACCCCCGGACAACTCGGCAATGCACAGCGGGCATGGCTGGCCGACGTCCTCGCGGGCACCCCCGCGCTGCCAACGGCGATCTTCGTGCACCACACGCTCGACGGCAACGACGGCGCCCTGGTGGACAGCGACCGCCTGTTCGAGGTGCTCGGTCGCTTCCCGCAGGTGAAGGCCGTGGTCTACGGTCATTCGCACCGGTACCACGTGGACAGCCGTGACGGCATCCAGCAGATCAACCTGCCCGCCGTGGGTTACAACTTCTCGGACGCGGCACCGGTGGGATGGCTCGAGTCGGCGTGGACCGCCGAGGGCGTCGACCTCACGCTGCGAGCCATCGGCGGGAACCAGGAAGGGCAGGGCCGCGTGCAGACGGTGCGCTGGCTGCGCTGACGAGTGTCGGGCCCGCGCCGTTGCGAGGTCAGTGGTCGAGCCCGTACCGCTCGCGGACGGCGTCGGCCTCGGCGTGCAGCAGGGCAAAGGTGAGCCGGCTCTCGAACACGAGCGACAGCGACCCGTACACGAGGGAGGCAACCCCGGCGATCACCGCGGCAATCGTCGTGCGCACCACGACCGGCAGCCACGGCGCGGCCGCCGGGGTCAGCACCGCGGCGCCGAGCAGTGCCACCATCGTGCTGAAGGCAAAGGCGGCCACGCCCAGGTAGAAGGCGGTCAGGGCCCGCACGATGACACGCACACGACGCTCGGCGCGTTTGAGCTGCAGCAGCTCCAGCTGGGCACCGGGGGACCGGGTGTCGTCCTGTTGTTCGAGCTGCCCGGCCAGATGCCGCACACGGTCCACCGCACGCGCGAGACGGTTGCTCGTGCCGAGCAGCAACACGCTGGTGGCGTTGGTCAGCAGCGCAGGGGCGGCGATGAAGGTCAGAGCCGCAAACGGGCTGCCGGTGAGTGACTGCGAGACGGACGGTTCCATGGGCCTGCGGTGCCTCCAGACGCCGAACGTCCAGTATCGCACCTCGCACGCCGCGCGCCTCACCCCCTCGACACCGCCGATGCTGTCATGACGCCGGCCAGGGGTCCCTCAGATGCCACGGCTGGATCGCCGCGTTGTCGGACGGGCGCCCGTGCAACTCGGCGCGACCGAGGCAGGGCGGCAGCCTGGCACCAGCCGATTGACGCGCCCGTCGCGGAGTGACAGCATCGCCCGAGTCAGACCCGTCGGCGGCGCACCGTTCACTCACCGAGCCCTGGCACAGCGATCCGGGGCATGAGGCTTCGCGCAGATGTCCACGCCCCTGTTGCCGTGGGACGATCCCGTCCCCGAGCCAGCCCCTTCCGTCTCGTCCGACGTCCGTGCCGGCCCCCCGCCAGCCCGACGCCTCGTGTGCACGACCTCCGCGTCGTCCCGGCTGGCGCTCGTCGCCACGACGCTGAGCGGGGACCCGCAGGAGGACTGGCTCGTGCTCGCGCCCACCCGTGCGCAAGCCGACGCCGTGGTGCGCACAGCCTGCGCCACGTCGTCGGCCGTCGTCGGCCGCCAGCGGATGGGGGTCAGCGAGTTCGCGTTCCGCCTGGCCACCCCCCGGCTCGCAGAGGAGCAGCGCACCCCCACCACGCCGCTGGGCTATGAGGCCGTGGTGGCACGGGCGCTGGCCGGTGTGCGCGACCGGCACGGCCTCGGCCTGCTTGCGGGCGTCGACGAACATCCGGGCTTCCTCGGGGCCCTCGCCGCCACGTTGCAGGACGTCCGGCTGGCGGGCATTGCGCCCGACGCCCTCGCGGCCTGTCCGCGCACCGGCCCTTCACTTGCCGCCCTCGCACACGCGCTCGAGCAGACGCTGCACGACCTCGGGCAGGCTGACCGCGCGCTCGTGTGGCGCTGGGCCCTGGACGCGCTCCGTGCGGGACACGCTCTGCGCCCCGCGCAGCCTGCGGCATCGCTGCTCGTGGTCGATCCCGCCTGCGCGTCGCGGCTCGAGACGGAGGTCATCGCCGAGGCCGTCGCCCGCGCGCCGCGGGCCCTCGTGGTAGGCCCCGTCGGCGATGCCGGCCTCACCTGGCTCGCACGCCTGCTGGACCTCGACGTCGAGACCCTCGACGACCACTCGTCCGACCTGCGCCCGGCCCGCAAGCTGACACGTGTGCAGCGTCTGCTTTTCACACCCACCGGCCCGCTGCCCGTCGCGTCGCCCGACGATGCGTCCGTGTCGCTGTTGTCGGCCCCTGGCGAGGGTCGCGAGTGCCTCGAGATCGCGCGGACGCTTCTCGAGGCCGCCGGCGGCGGCATGCCCTTCGACGCCATGGCCGTCGTGGTGCGTGCCCCACACCTCTACGCAAGCCAGCTCGAGACGGCGCTCCGGCGCGCCGGCATCCCCGCGTGGTTCTCGCACGGCTCGCGCCGGCCCGACCCGTCGGGACGGGCACTGCTCGCCCTCATCGCGTGCGCCCTCGAAGACGTGTCGGCCGACCGCTTTGCCGAATATCTCTCGCTCGGGCAGGTGCCGGACTACCCCGCGGCCTCCGACGTTCTCGCGTCGCCGCCCACGCCTGAGCCTTCAGCGCCGACCGATGCGGCAGCACGCCGCTCACCGTGGCGGTGGGAGGCCATCCTGAACGACGCCTGCGTGATCGGCGGTGCGGACCGCTGGCGCCGTCGCCTCGAGGGCTTTCGTCAGGAGTTGCTGACGCGAGCCGACGTCATCGCCGTCGACGAGCCGGACGCGCCCCGCGTCTCGGCTCTGCGCCGACACGCCGCGCTCGTCGACGAACTGCTCGACTTCGCGATGCCGCTCGTGGACCGGCTCACTGGCTGGCGCCTCGCGCCCGCTCCATGGCGTGTCTGGCTCGAGCGGCTGCGTGAACTGGCGACCCTGGCGCTGTCGCGTCCGGCACACGTGATCGAGGTGCTCGACGAGTTGACGCCGCTGTCCGACGTGCAGGACGTCCCGCTCGCCGAAGTGCACGACGTGCTGCGCGAGCGACTCACACACGTGTCCATCTCGCCGCCGGACGAGCCATACGGCAGGGTGTTCGTCGGCACCCCTGACGACCTGCGGGGACGCTCGTTCAGCCTCGTCTGCGTCGCGGGACTCTCCGAGCGCGTCTTCCCGCAGCGCAGCCGTCAGGACCCGCTCCTGCTCGACGCCGCACGCGAGGCGTTGTCGCCCTGGCTGGTCACCGACAGCCGCCGTGTGGCTGACGAGCGCCTGCGGCTGCACCTGGCCGCCGGCGCGGCACGCGACCGCCTGGTCACGTCGTTCTCGTCGTTCGATGCGGCGCAGTCGCGTCCACGCGTCCCCTCGTTCTATGCGCTCGACATCCAGCGTACGTGTGGTGGCGACCTGCCCGGGTACGAGCGGGTGCTGCGCGAGGCTCAGCAGACCTCCGGTGCCCGCCTCGCCTGGCCGGCTCCCTCCGATGCCGACCGCGCTGTCGACCGGTTGGAGCACGACCTCTCGGTGCTGCAGCGCCACCTCCGCGGTGCCATCGACGATGTGCGGGGGAAGGCACGCTACCTGCTCGAGGCGCAGCCGTCGTTGCGGCGGTCGCTCGTGATGCGCCACGACCGCACGCGGCGCGCCTGGACGGCCAGCGACGGCATCGTCGCCGACGCCGCGACGGTCGACACCATCTCGGCCTCACTCGCACGGCATCGTCTGCACGCACGGGCCTATTCGGTGTCGGCGCTTCAGCGCTACGCCGTCTGTCCGTACCAGTTCTACCTGTCCACCATCGTGCGGCTGTCGCCTCGAGAGACAGCGGCACCGGTGACATCGATGGACCCGTTGACGCGCGGCTCGATCGTGCACGAGGTGCTTGCAGAAGTGATGCGCGCCTTCGAGGCCGCCAGATGGCTTCCCCTCACGGCCGACCGCCTGGCAGAAGCACGTGCGTTGGCCGACCAGGTGCTCGACCGCGTCACCGAGTCGCATCGGGATCGCCTGATGCCGCCCATCGCGCGCATCTGGCTGGACGAGATCCATGCGATGCGCCGCGATCTCCACGAGTGGGTGGGGCGCCTCCCCGACGATCAGCGCGGCTGGACGCCTGCGCTCGTGGAGTTCGGGTTCGGGTTCGGTCGCGGTGACGGTCGTGACACCGCCAGCGTCCGTGACGTGGTCGTCCTTCCCGAGGGCACGCGGCTGCATGGCGTCATCGACCTGGCCGAGAAGGGAGCAGACGACACGTGGCGGATCACCGACTACAAGACCGGCCGCAACCGCCTCGCCCCGTCGGTGCTCATCAACCGCGGTGAGACCTTGCAGCCGGCGCTCTACGCCATGGCGCTCGAAGCCGCGGTGGGAGGGCGTGTGGTGGCCTCGCGGCTCTGGTTCTGCACCGCCGATGGCGCCTACACGCAGCAGGACGTCCCGGTGGACGTCACCCGCAACGGCCAGGCCCGCCAGAAGGCGCTCGAGGTGCTGGCGGCCGTCGATCGGGCCGTGGCCACGGGTTTCCTGCCCGCTGCCCCGAAGGACGGCGCCTGCACCTGGTGTGACTTCCGCGCCGTCTGCGGGCCCGAGGCGCAGACGCAGACCCGCCGCAAGCCTCGCGCGCTCCTCGACGACCTGCTGACCATCAGGAGCCAGCGATGAGCACCCAGCTACGAGACCCGCTGCCCGACCAGGACGATCGCGACTGCATCCGACATGCCCTCGACGAGACCATCGTCGTCGAGGCGGCGGCCGGTACCGGCAAGACCACGGCGCTGGTGTCGCGGCTCATCGCCACGATTGCCACCGGACGGACGCGCATCGACCAGATCGTGGCGGTGACCTTCACAGAGAAGGCGGCTGGCGAGTTGAAGTTGCGGCTCCGCGACGATCTCGAGCGTGCCTATGCCGCCGCAGCGGATCCGGACACCGCGGCCAGGCTGGCGGCCGCTCTCGCGCACCTCGAAGAGGCGCACATCAGCACCATTCACGGCTTCTGTGCCGACCTCCTCCGCGAGCGCCCAATCGAAGCCGGCGTGGACCCCAGGTTCGAGGTGCTGATGGAACCTTCGGCGGCGCACCTGCTCGACCAGGCATGCGACGCCTGGCTGCAGGCCTCGCTCGAGACGCCCGGGGAGGGGCTGCGGCGCCTGTTGCGGCGTCGCGGTCGCCAGGTCGACGATGCCGGTCCCACCGGGGCGCTGCGTCGTGCTGTCGCGGCCCTGGCCGAGTGGCGCGACTTTCCCGCACCATGGCGCCGAGATCCGTTCGATCGGGCGGCGGCCCTGGACGAGGTCGCCGATGCCCTGCAGGCCTTTGACGCGGCCAGTGCGCACCCAGACTCCCCGCGCGACAACCTCTATGTGGACACCGAATCCCTGCGACGGTTCATCCGTCAGCATCCACTGACTCGTGCCGACCGCGACGACGACGCCCTCGAGGCCGCGCTGGTGGAACTGTCGCGTGACGACGGCCTGCTTCGCGCGCGGGTGGGCAGCGGACGCGACTACGGGGCGGGCGTATCGCGTGCCGACGTCCGCGCCGCGCATGACCTGCTGCGCGCGGCGGTGGACGACTTCGTGACCAGGGCAGGGGCAGACCTGGCCGCCTGTCTGCATCGTGAACTGCAGCCGTGTCTGGCGGGGTACGAGGTCCTCAAGCGCTCACGAGGCGCTCTCGACTTCGTCGACCTGCTGGTGCGCACGCGAGACCTGCTGGTGCGCGATGGCGCGGTGCGCGCGTCGTTCC
>JAEZDP010000249.1 GCA_023418055.1 Acidobacteriota bacterium | reverse complement strand
CGCCCGGCGCTGCCGGCCGAGGTTCCGTAAGCTCATCCTTCTCTTCTTTTCGCCGTTCAGCTTGACCGCCTGCCGCCGCCGGTGTCTGATGTGTCGTCGTCTTTCGCCGATTCATAGAGCAGCGATGCTGCACTACACCGACGCCATCTCCCTCCTGATGCACGACATCGTGCAGCGCGTGCCCGATCTGTCGCATGTCGCGATGGACCGGGTGCTGGTCTTCGCGCGGCACGGCCGGCACGGCGCCTGCGGCCCGAACGCCACGTGCCATGCCATCGGCCTCCCCCCGACCGAGCCGGGCTACTACTTCTGGACCGATGCGGAGACCGGCGTGATGACGCGGCGCACGCCCTGGTTCGTGTCGCGCTGGCCCGAGGTGGTGGTCGACGGGCGGGCGATCTCGTACCTGATCTCGCTGAACCTCCCACGGTTCGCCCAGCAGCCCGGCACCCGGAAGCGTCAGCGCTACTTCGACCTGCCACCCTGGGTCTGCCGCCTCGACACCATCGTCCACGAGTTGTTCCACATCGCGCCGACCGGATGCGGCATCCGCGAGATGACCCGGCCCGACGGCCGGCTCGACGGGCGGTCGCACCCGCCCGCGTTCTTCGATGCCGTCGAGTTGCTCGTGCGCGAGTACCTCGCCACCGGACCCGATCCGGCAGTGCTGGCCGTGGTGCGTGACGACCTCGCGACCTTGGCCGACACGCACGGTCGTGTGTGCGCCACGACGTTTCGCCGCTACCCGTCCTACCCCCAGCGCTACATGGAAGTGCTGAGCCAGCAGCCCGTCGGCCCGGACGTCCCGATCGAGCCGCTGCCGTCCGCGCGGATCCCTGCGCGCTACACCGACGGCGACATCGTCACGCGTGACATCACGGCGCTGGTGGTGACGACCTCGCGTCGCGCGGCGTGACACGCCCAGCGGCAAACGCCACGACCTGTGCCACGAGGGCTGTGGCTGCCGCACCGATGAAGGCGTACCAGGTCCACGCGACGGCATCCGCCTGCCAGATCGCCAGGTAGGCGAGCAGCAGCACGCCGGCCCCCATGCCCGTGAGCATGGCCGCTGCGCCCACACGCAGCCCCGCGAAGCCGACGAGAAAGGCGCCGAGCACCGGTCCTGCCGTGATCGACAGGATGGACAGCCCGGCGTCGAGCACGCCGCGGTCCATCCACTGGCACGCCAGGGCCACGACGAGTTGCACGAGACCCCAGCCGAAGGTGGCGCGATAGGCCAGCCGCATCACCGTCTGCTCGTCGGCCGTCGGGTTCACCCAGCGCAGGTAGACGTCGTTGACCGTGGCGGCAGCCATCGCGTTGATCGACGGCGAGAGTGCGGCGGCGACGATGGCGGCGACGATGAAGCCTGCGACACCGTGAGGCAGGGTCGAGACGACAAACGTCGGCAGGATCTCGTCGGCGCGGCCGAGCGGGGCACCGAGCGGCGCCTGCTGGTAGTAGGTGAACAGCATCACGCCGATGACCAGGAAGAGCGCAAACTGCAGGAGCACCAGCACGCCGCTCGCCACCAGGCCGATGCCGGCTTCACGGGCGCTCCGTGCCGACAGCAGTCGTTGGACGAGGAATTGATCGGTGCCGTGTGTGGCCAGCGTCAGTGCCACGCCCCCCACGAGCCCGGCCCAGAAGGTATAGGTGCGGGACAGGTCGAGCGACAGGTCGAACACGTCGAACTTGCCGGCCGCTTCACCGGCGGCGGCGACCGCGGCCCACCCGCCCTCGATGCCCCACCACAACGCCGCGAAGACGATGAGCGCGCCCGCGAGGTACACGAACATCTGCACCACGTCGGTCCAGATGACCGCAGCCGACCCTCCGTAGACGGTGTAGACGATCATCGCCGTGCCGAGCAGTGCGATCGTCCAGGGCACGGGAACCCCGGTGACGACCGCGATGACCAGCGCGGTGGTGAACAGCCGGACGCCATCGGCCAGCGAGCGGGTCACGAGAAAGATGACGGCCCCGGCCGTGCGCACCGACGGCCCGAACCGGTGCTCGAGCCACTGGTACGAGGTGAGCAGTTCGCCCCGGAAGTACGCTGGCAGGAACCACACGCTGACCACCACCCGGCCGACGACATAGCCGAGCGGCAGTTGCAGGAACGTCATGTTCCCCGTGAAGGCGGCGGCCGGTACCCCGATGAAGGTGACGGTGCTCGTCTCGGTGGCCACCACCGTGAAGCAGATGGCCCACCAGGGCACCGACCGTCCCGTGAGGAAGTAGTCGCGGCTCGTGTGCTGGAACCGAGCAAACCACGTGCCGAAGGTCGTGAGGCCGACGACGTACGCTGCGACGACCACGTAGTCGAGCCAGTGCAGCGCCATGGCCGTGCACGGTACTACAGTCTGGTACGATGCGCGGTTGATGAACGCCCGCGCGCCGGCCGTCTTCCTCGATCGAGACGGCACCCTGATCGAGGAGGCCGGCTACCTCGACAGCCTCGATCGGATGCACCTGTTCCCGTGGACGGTGGATGCCCTGCGCCTGCTCGAGCGGGCGGGCTACCGTCGTGTGGTGGTGACCAACCAGAGCGGCATCGCGCTCGGGCTGTTCGACGAAGCGTTCGTGGGCGAGACGCACGACGCGCTGGCGGCACGACTCGGCGAGGCCGGGGCCTCCATCGACGCGTTCTACTACTGTCCGCACCATCCCGATGGGCGGGTGGACGCCTTCCGCACCATCTGCACCTGCCGGAAACCGGCAGCGGCGCTCGTGCAGCAGGCCGCCGACGACCTGGGGCTCGACCTGTCGCGTTCCTACGTGATTGGCGATCGGTGGGGTGACGTGCAGCTGGCCCGGGCTGCCGGTCTGCGCGGAGGCATCCTGCTGCGCACCGGTTACGGGCGCAGCGCCGAGCGACGTCCGGTGGACGGGCTCGACGTCGCGCACGTGGCCGACCATCTGCTGGGCGCGGTCGACTGGATTCTGCGGCAGGAGGCGGTCTGATGCGCGCCAGGCTGCTGGAACTCGTCGCGCGGTTCGCGCGCCAGCGGGTGGTGGTGGTCGGCGACGTGGCGGCTGACGAGTTCCTGTATGGCCGGGTAGCCCGCGTGTCGCGCGAGGCACCGGTGCTCATCCTCGAATACGACACCACCGAGGTGGTGGCCGGCAGCGCCGGCAATGCCGCCAACAACATCGCGGCGCTTGGCGGACGTGCGCGGCTGTTCGGCTGCATCGGACGCGACGCGTCAGGCGAGCGCCTCGTCGCCAGCTTCCATCCCGGCGTCGAGACGGCCGGGCTCGTGAAGGTCGACGGCTACGCGACGCCCACGAAGACACGGGTGCTGGCCGGCGGCATCCACTCGGCCAAGCAGCAGGTGGTGCGCATCGACAGGCGCCAGGGGCCGGTGCCGGTGCGCCAGGTGCATGAGGCCTTCGAGCGCCGGCTGGCCCGTGCGCTCGCGAGCTGCCACGCCGTCCTGATTTCGGATTACGGAGCCGGGCTCGTGACGCCGCGGCTGGTCGCCCGCCTCCGGCGTGCGCTGCGCGAGCGGCGCGGGGCGCGCGTGCCGGTCCTCGTCGATTCGCGCTACGCCCTCGACCGCTTCCCCGGTCTCACGATCGCCACGCCGAACGAATCGGAAGTCGAGCAACTGCTCGGGCTGCGCATCGACGACGACCGGCGCGTCCTGGAGCAGGCGGGACGCACGCTGCTCGACCGGACGCGTCTCGACGCGTTGCTCGTCACGCGCGGCAGCCGGGGCATGGCCCTCTTCCAGCCCGGGACGGCCACCGTGCACCTGCCGATCTTCGGCACCGACGAGATCGCCGACGTCACTGGCGCGGGCGACACGGTGATCGCGACGATGGCGCAGGCGCTCGCCTCGGGCGGGACGTTCGAAGAGGCGGCGCGCCTGGCGACGTACGCGGCGGGGCTGGTGGTCATGAAACGCGGCACCGCCACCGTAGGCGTGGACGAACTCCGGTCCGCCATCGAGCACGACACATGATCGTCACGCGCGAGCAGTTGCTGGAGGTCGTTGCCGAGGCCAGGGCCGCCGGGCGCACCGTCGCCTTTGCCAACGGCGTCTTCGATCTCCTCCACGTGGGGCACCTGCGCTACCTGCAGGCGGCCTCCGCCGAAGCCGACGTACTGGTGGTCGCCATCAACGACGACGAGGCCGTGCGCCGGCTCAAGGGCGAGGGCCGGCCCATCATGCCGGCCGCCGACCGGGCCGAACTGGTGGCGGCCCTTCGCGGCGTCGATGCCGTGGTGATCTTCGGCGAGGACACCGTGGCGTCCCTGCTGGAGGCCATCAGGCCCGACGTGCACTGCAAGGGCACGGACTACACGGTGAACAGCGTCCCCGAACGTGCGATCGTGCAGGCCTACGGGGGGCGGACGGCCATCGTGGGCGACCCCAAGGACCACAACACGCGTGAGATTCTGGCGCGCATCCAACGCGGGTGAGCAGCGCCCGTGCCCCGCACCCAGTGACCCGCTCGACATCGTCCTCCGTCCTCATCGTGCGCCTCGGCGCCCTGGGCGACGTCGTGCACGCGATGCCCGTCGTGGCAGCGCTGCGGGAGGCCTGGCCGACGGCGGACGTCGGCTGGCTGGTGCAGGCGCCCTACGCGGATCTCGTGCGGCGGCTCGACGGCGTGTCGCAGGTGCACGCGGTCCGCGGGCGTCTCGACACGCAGGCCCTTCGCCAGGTCCGCCACGCCCGCTACGACGTGTGCCTCGATCTGCAGGGCCTGCTGAAATCGGCCCTGTGGGCGCGCGCCAGCGGTGCGCACCGGGTGATCGGGTTCTCACGGGCCGTGGCGCGTGAGCCGCTCGCCAGCGCGCTCTACGGCGAGACCGGCGGCGTGGCCTCCGGCCACGTCATCGACAGGAACCTGTCGCTGCTCCCCAGGCTCGGCATCGTCACGCAGGGGCGCCCTCGCGTGCGGCTGTCGGTACCGGCCTCGACGAGTGCCGACTCGGCCAGGACCCTGCTCGGAGGCCGCGAGGTGCCGTTTGCCCTCCTCAATGCGGGTGCCGGGTGGCCGAACAAGCGGTGGCCCGCGACGCGCTTCGGCGAGTTGGCCGACCGCCTGCTCGACGCCCACGGCCTTCGAAGCCTGGTCGTGTGGGGGCCGGGCGAGGCCTCGCTTGCCGCTGCCGTGGTGCGCGCGTCGAAACGGTCGGCTGCCGTGATGGCTCCAGAGTCGAACATCCTCGACGTGCTGGCGCTCGCGTCGGTCGCGCAGGTGGTCGTCGCCGGTGATACCGGGCCGCTGCACCTGGCGGCGGCCGTCGAGGCCCCGCTCGTCGGGCTGTACGGCCCGACGCCACCCGACCGCAACGGCCCCTGGGCGCCAGACGACCTCTGCGTGTCGCGTCACGACCGCTGCGCCTGTGTCTTCAAGCGGCGCTGCACGGCAGACATCTGGTGCCTCGGTGAAGTGACGGTGGAGGACGTCGCGCTGGCCGTGAGCCGCCGCCTCGCGGTCCGCACAGGTGACGCGCCGCCGCAGGACGCGCGAGGAGTGCCGCCCGCATGACCGTCGTGTCGTCCCCGCGCTCAGGGCTCGCGCGATGGCGAGTGCCCATCGGCTTCGCGTTGGCCCTCGTCGTGTTGTGGTTCGTCGCGCCGACACCGCGATCGGTGGCTTGGGGTCTGCCGATCGCCCTTGCCGGCCAGGTACTGCGCATCTGGGCCGCGGGACATCTCGAGAAGAGCCGCGAGGTGACCCGCTCCGGGCCGTACCGCCTCACACGGCATCCGCTCTATGCCGGCTCCTCGTTGATGGGGGCCGGAATTGCCGTGGCGTCGGCGTCCTTCGTGGTGGCGGCCGTCATCGGGCTCTATCTGGTGACGACCGTGCTCATCGCCGTCCGCACCGAGGAAGCGTACCTGCGCGCCGCCTTCGGCGACACCTACGATGCGTACGCCGCGGGCACCGCGCCCGTCGTCGAGCGACGCTTCAGTCTCGCGCGGGCCATGCGCAACAAGGAGTACCGGTCGGCCATCGGGTTCGTCTGCGTGAGCCTGGCGCTCATCGTGGCGGCCCTGCGCTGATCCACGGCGTCGGACATCGTTCCGCCGCGTAAGCCGTGGGTTTCGCCTGGCGATTCGGATTTCCGTCCCAGGGCTCCGAAAATCCGTCCCTGTTCTCGGGCGATCTGTCAAGTCCTCTGCTTGACATTCGTCACATTCGGCCCCACCCTTACCACCATTCTTTCGGGAATGGCGGCGCGTTTGGCGTCCCGCTTCCGGCGCGCGCGCCCGCGGGCGGACGGAAGGTCCCGTCTGCCGGCTCGTGGTGTGTTCCCCATGCATTTCGAGGCCGGCATGTGTCTGGCAGGTGAGTCGAGGAGGTGGAGGGTGAACGTACGCAGCTGCAGGCAGGGCTGGGCTCTGCTGACGATCGCGCTGATGCTGGTGGCTGGCGGCCGTGCCGCGGCACAGACAGGGACCGCGGCGTTGCAGGGCACGGTGCTCGACGACCAGGGCGCGTCGATTCCGGGCGCCTCGGTGGTGGCCACGGGCCGCGCGACCGGGCTGACACGCGAGACGGTCACGGGCGGCGACGGCGGCTATCAGCTGCTCTCGCTGCCCCCCGGGGAGTACGACATCCGCGTGGAACTGGCCGGCTTCAAGGTGAGCACGGTGGAAGGCGTCCGCCTGAGCGTCGACACCACGCAGCGTCTCGACGTCACCCTCGAAGTGGGCGGGCTCGAAGAGACCGTGCAGGTGCTGGCCGAGGCGCCCGTCATCAACGCCACCGACGCCAGTCTCGGCAACGTCATCAACGAGACGCAGATCAAGGCGCTCCCGCTCGAGGCCCGTAACCCCGTCGGCCTGCTGTCGCTGCAGTCGGGCGTCGTCTACATCCCCCGCAACAACCCCGAGACCACCGTCGATCCGCGCTTCGGATCGGTGAGCGGCGCGCGGGCCGACCAGGCCAACGTCACGCTCGACGGCATCGACGTCAACGACAACCAGAACCAGACGGCCTTCACCTCGGTGCTGCGCACCACGCTCGACTCGGTGCAGGAGTTCCGCGTCACCACGAGCAGCTACGGGGCAGATTCCGGCCGCTCGAGCGGTCCGCAGGTGTCGCTCGTGACCAAGAGCGGCACCAACACCGTCGCGGGCGCGGGGTACTTCGTCAACCGCGACACGCGCTTCTCGGCCAACGAGTACTTCCTGAAGCTGTCGCAGGTTGCCGCGGGCGACGAGAGCAAGCCGCCCCTGCTCGACAAGAACATCTACGGGGGCGCGATTGGCGGCCCCATCCTCCGCAACAAGCTGTTCTACTTCTTCAACTACGAGCGCCTCGACGAGCGCCGCGAGACGCCGGTCGAGCGCAGCGTGCCGTCGGCCTCCATGCGCGATGGGGTGCTCATCTACCGGTGCACGGTGGCAGCCGACTGCCCGGGCGGCACCGTGCAGGGCTTCACCAACAGCCACGCGGTGCCTGCCGGGTCGTACGGCATGTCGCCGGCCGACCTGCGGCGTGTGGACCCCACGGGCATCGGCCCCAACCTTGCCGCCTCGCAGTACTGGCAGCAGTACCCGCTGCCCAATTTCGACGGCCGCGACGGCGCCAACATCATGGGGTATCGCTTCGCGGCGCCGCTCGAGAACCAGCTGAACACCTACGTCGGCCGGGCCGACTACCGGGTCAACGACGCCAACTCGCTGTTTGCGCGGCTCAATGCACAGCGCGACGAGATTGTCTCGACGCCGCAGTTTCCCGGCCAGCCGCCCCGCGAAACCCGCGAAGTGGCCAACCAGGGCTTCGCGGTGGGACACGACTGGGTGCTCGGCGCCAACAAGATCAACACCTTCCGCGTGGGCTACACGCTCATCGACGACGCGACGGTGGGGCAGCAGACGCGCAGCGCCAACACGTTCAGGTTCATGGACAACTTCGAGGCGCTCACCTCGACGCGTGGCCGCGAGTTCGGCACGCTGAACCTCGTCAACGACTTCTCGTGGGTGAAGGGCCGCCACACCCTGAAGGCCGGCACCAACCTGCGGTGGATGCGTAACGACGCGTTCACCAACGCCAGCTCCTTCTTCGGCGGCGTGGCCAACGGGTCGTGGGCCTCGGGCGTCGGGCGCCGCTACATGCCCGGCGGCGCGTGCCCCGCCCCGGCAGACTGCAGCGGGTTGCCGGGCGTTGCCACCGCCGGGCAGGCCGTGTACGCCGACACGTTCATCAACATTCTCGGCGCGCTGACGCAGACCAACGCCATCTACAACTACACGATCGATGGCGGCGTGCTGCCGGAAGGCGCGCTCGTGCCGCGGCGCTACGTGGCCAACGAGTACGACTTCTACGTGCAGGACCAGTGGCGCGTGAGCGACACGTTCACCGTCACAGGCGGCCTGCGCTACAGCCTGTACCCGCCGGTCTATGAAGGGAACGGGCAGCAGGTGGTGCCCGACCAGAACCTCGGCCTCTGGTTCGACGAGCGCGCCCGCAACATGGCGGCGGGCATTCCGTCGAGCGCCAGCCCGCGCATCGCGTTCATCCCCGGCGGCCCGGTCAACAACGGGCCCGACTGGTACCGCTACGACAAGAACAACTTCGCGCCTCGCCTCAGCTTCGCCTGGACGCTGACGCCGAAGACCGTCGTGCGCGGCGGCTACTTCCTCGTCTACGACCGGGTGGGTTCGGCGCTGGTCACCACGTTCAACGACGGCGGCTCGTTCGGCCTGCAGAGCGACCTCGACAGCCCGTTCGGCACCAACAACGAGACCAACCCCGCCATCCGTTTCACCGACATCAACGTGATTCCGGCCACCTACCCCGGCCCCCCGCCCGCCACCTTCCCGGCCAACCCGCCGGCCTTCGCCGGAGTGATCACCACCAGCATCGACCAGAATCTCCGCACGCCCTACGCGCACAGCTACAACCTGGTGTTCAGCCGGGAGATCGGCCGCGGCTTCTCGGTGGATGCCTCCTACGTGGGGCGACAGGGCCGCAACCTGCTCGTGCGGCGCGACCTGGCGATGCCCATGAACCTCAGCGATCCCGAGACGGGCGTGGACTACTACACCGCCGTCCGCGAACTCATCGACTCTGGCCAGGCCAACGGCATCGAGAACATGGCGCCGATTCCGTACTGGGAGAACATGTTCCCGGGTGCCGCCGGTGACGGGCTCACCGCCACCCAGGCCATGGCCACCGAGTTCATCGGCAACGCGCCCGACTACATCACCGCGCTCTGGGCGGCCGATCAGTTCTGCTTCCCGGCGTGCACCCGCTTCGGCGAGTTCTCGTTCTTCTCTGAACAGTACGACGCCCTCTCGGCACAGACCTCGCTCGCGCGGTCGGGCTACAACTCACTGCAGTTGTCACTGCGCAAGCAGTTCACCAACAACTACCAGTTCGACTTCAACTACACCTACGCCGTCGCGAAGGACCACGGCTCGTCGGTGGAGCGTGGCGCGTCGTTCGGCAACTTCGGCTCGGGCGGATACTCGGGGTTCCTCGTCAACTCCTGGCAGCCCGACCTGCAGTACTCGTATGCCGACTTCGACGTCCGCCACCAGATCAACGTCAACTGGCTCGCCGAACTGCCGTTCGGCCAGGGCAAGCGGTTCGCCTCGGACGCCAACGCGTTCACCAACGCGCTCATCGGCGGCTGGTCGGTGGCAGGCATCTACCGCTGGACGAGCGGCTTCCCGTTCAACGTGATCAACTGCCGCTCGTGCTGGGCCACCAACTGGAACCTGCAGGGCAACGCGATGCTGGCCAATCCCGACGTCCTGCCGGAGATGTCGCGCAACAAGGGCGCCGTCGGCAACCAGCCCAGCCCGTTCGAGAACCCGCAGGAGGCCATCACCCAGTTCCGCCGCCTCTACCCGGGTGAGGCCGGCATCCGCAACCTCCTGCGCGGCGATGGCTACTTCGGCATCGACCTGAGCATCGGCAAGACGTTCGAGATGCCGTTCGGACATCGGATGCTCTTCCGCTGGGACATCTTCAACGTGACCAACACGGTGCGCTTCGACACCGGCAACGTCGAGATGTTCCCGGACATCGGCGCCACCTTCGGCCGCTACAACGGCTCGCTCGCCAGCTGCGACGGGGCGGCCAACCGCTGCATGCAGTTCAACCTGCGCTACCAGTTCTAGCCACAGGACGGGGGCCGGATTCTTCGGGCCCCCCACAGCCTGATACAGTCTCGTCTCTGCCTGCGGCCGCGGGGGCCCAGGCAACAGAGGAGACTGTCTTCGTGTGTGCGATGGCCCAGCCGGCCCTCAACGTCGTTGTCCTCGGCCTGCCTGGCGCCGGCAAGGGCACTCAGGCCGCGCTGTTCTGCCGTGCGCGCCGCATCCCCCAGATCTCGACCGGCGACATGCTGCGACAGGCGATCGCGCACCGGACGCCGCTCGGGCGCAAGGTCGAGGGCATTCTCGGCCGCGGCGGCCTCGTCGACGACGACACGATCGTCGCGCTGGTCGACGAGCGCCTGCAGCGTGACGACACGCGCGGCGGCTTCCTGCTCGACGGCTTTCCACGCACCATCCCGCAGGCCGAGGCCCTCGATCGCATCGTCGCGCCCCGCGGACCGCTCGCGGTCATCCACCTCGACATGGACTCGGAGGTCATCGTCGAACGGATCCTGGCCAGGAGGGTGTGTGAGGGCTGCGGCCAGGCGGACGTGGGGTCGCCGCCAGCCGAGTACTGCGCGTCGTGTGGCGGGAGCTTCGGCCGCCGCGCCGACGACCAGATCGACGTGGTCCGCGAGCGTCTCCAGACGTACGTGTCCTACACGCAGCCACTGGTGGACTGGTACGGCGGACGCCCGACGTTCCGCCGCGTGGACGGCGACCAGCCGATGGCCGACGTGGCACGTGTGTTCGCCGCGGCCATCGATGACGCGCTCTCGAGAGGGGCACCGCCCAGTCAGTAGCGCAGCAGCGCCGCCACGTCGCCAGCTTCCTGCAGGCTGGCGATTGGCTCGACGAACTCCGCCGTGGCGCTCGAGGACGCCAGCAACTCCACGAGTTCGTTGACCAGGTCCACGGCAAACACCGAGTTGGACTTGCACGCCGGGCATTGCTGCGGCTTGGCGAAGGCCAGGGTCTCACATTCCCGGCAGCGCATGCCGGCCACCTTGGCATCGCGCGTCACGAGCATCGTCTCCACGCGTCCCTGCTGTGCGGCCGCGAGCACGGCGCCCGGGCCGAACGCGGCCAGCCCATTGCCGAGGGCTTCGCCGCGCACGCGCTCCCAGAGGCTGCGTTGCTCGTCGCGAGCGTACTCCTGCGCCATCTCCTCGGCCGTCTCGAAGAGGGCGTCGTCCCCTCCGCCCACCTCGACGCCCTTGCGGCCCACGATGCACTCCTGCAACCGGTCAGGCAGCGCTGACGCGATTTCGTCGGTCGCCTCCTGGCCTCCGAGCAGGACGATGCGCGTGATGGCTTCTTCGTCGGCCACGCGCGTGACGACGTCGGCCACTTCCTTGGCGTAGAGCAGCATCTCGTTGGCGCGTCGCCGTTGATAGCGCTTCTGCGACCAGCCGCCCTTCTTGACGTGGTTCTTGACGTCGCCGCGGATGCGCTCCACTTCGGTGGGCTCGGCGGCCGCCACGAGGTGCACACGCGCCGCATCGGCATCGGCCACCACGACGAGGAAGCTCCGGTACTGGTACTGCAGCTGCGCCAGCGGACGAAGGTACGGGGAGCTATCGACCCACAGGAGATCGGGTGGTGGCACGTCGAGCGCGTAGCCGGCCAGGAAGTCCAGCGCCCAACTCGCGAAGATGGCCATGCCGCCCTTCGGGGGCGAGTCGTCGAGCGCCTCGCGGATCATGCGCAGGCTCTCGGTGAAGTGCTCGAGTTCCTCGGGCTGATCCTCGAGCAGGCCGCGCACCTTCTGCTCGCGGTCGTGCAGCTTGTTGAGCCCGTCGGCGCCCGACAGGTACAGCGTGACGAACGCCCGCTCGGCACCGCTCATGCCGGCGAGTTCACGAAGGTCGATGTTCTGCAGTGCCATGGGGCTCCAGGGATCTCGGCGCATCCCGCGTGGACGGCCGCATGGTCCCTGAGCAAGAGCGATGCCGCGCGGGGGAGTGCGACAGGCGTGGTTCTCTAGGAGGGCTCGCCGACTGCGACAGAGCGGGCCGGGCCATTGTGGGTAGCGGGCCACCCAGGGGTTCGGGCGCGCGGTGGCGTTGCCGCGTCGGTCAGCGGGGGTCGGGCAGGTGCTGCGCGCACTGCCAATAGCCGGCCCACGGGTCGCTTCGCAGGGCGCCGAGGCGTCGAGGCACCGAGACCACCGTGTAGTGGGCAGGCGTTCGGCGTGGGCTCAACTCGTCCCAGGCCAGCGGCACCGACACCGGCGCACCGGGACGGGCCCGGGTCGAGTAAGGCGCCACGGCGGTCGCGCCTCGCCCGTTGCGCAGATAGTCGACGAAGATCCGGCCCTCGCGCGCCTTCTTGGCCATGGTGTCCGTGTAGCGGTCCGGCGCATCCGCCGTCATGGCGGCGGCGATCCCGGCCGCGAAGCTCTTGGCCTCCTCCCAGCCGGCCTTGGGCGTCAGCGGCACCACGACGTGGAGGCCCTTGCCGCCCGTGGTCTTGACGAAGCTCTCCAATTTCAGGGTTGCGAGCCGCTCGCGCACGTCGCGGGCGGCGGCGATCACGTCAGGCCAGCCGACAC
>JAEZDP010000180.1 GCA_023418055.1 Acidobacteriota bacterium | reverse complement strand
GGGTTACAGGGTGCAGCGTTCGTCCTCGGCGGGAAGCTCGAGATTGATAAGGTAGTCGGCAACAATATCGTTGACACACGCGTTGTCGCTGATGAGGGCCACGCCGTGCTGTTCGCCCTCGACGGTGAGCAGATAGCCGCCGAGCGTCTCGGCAAGGCTGATGCCGCCCGTGTGCGGGGTGGCCGGATCGCGGGTGACCGACACAATCAGGGTCTTGGGAAGCCCATCGATGTTTTGGGCGTAGGGGTAGCCGAGGGTAGGCTCCACTGGCCACTGCTCACAGATGTCGCGGGCCTCGACCGGGCGGCCAGTGTCCATAAAGGGCGCGACCTCGAAGATGGCGCGTTTCATCGCGGTCTCCTGATCGGGTGTGTGCCGTTCCTCGTCGAGGCAGTTGATGACCATCAGGGCCTCGGTAGAGTTGCTGTAGCTGCCGTCGGCGCTGCGCTGGTTGAAAATATCGCGCAAGAACATGAGGGTGACACCGCGTCCGGCTTTGAGTTCAGCAATTCCCTGGATAGCCGCAGGCCAGCTCGCCTCGCTGTAGAGGGGGAGGATCACACCGTCGAGGGCGGCGGTGTAGGTAAGCTTGCGTCCGTCTGCGGTCGTTAACGGTTCATCGATCAACGATTGCAGGATTTGCTGGAAGACGGCGGTGGCTTGCGCGGGATCGGTGCCCAATGGACAGTCCAGGCTCTGGGCACAAAAGGCCGCCATGTTGTCGAAGGCCTGCTGGTAGCCCACGAACTGGACGAGGCGACGTTCGGTGGTGCCGGTCGTGGGGTCCATCGCACCGTCGAGGACCATGGCCCGCACGTTCTGGGGAAACATCTCGGCGTAGACCGCGCCGAGCCGGGTACCGTAGCTCTGCCCGACGAAGGTTAACTTTTCTTCCCCGAGCGCGGCGCGGAGCACGTCCATGTCGCGGGCGACATCGCGGGTGCCGACGTGCGCCAGCACCTCCGCGCTGCCGGAGCGCTCGGCGCACTGTTCATATAGTCGGAGAGTCCCGGCCTCGGTATAGTCTTCGACCCCAGAGTTGAGCGAGGAAAGCTGTACGCCAGCATCGCGTTCGGCGTCGGTGAAGCAGTCCAGGGTGGGTGTCGAGGCCCCCACCCCGCGTGGGTCGAATCCGATCAGGTCGAACTGCTTGGTGATCGGGTGCTCACCCAAGGCGGTCGCCACATGGGGGGCATGGCTCATTCCGGAATAGCCCGGACCTCCAGGGTTAAGCAGCAGGGAACCAATCGGCGTGCCCTGCGCGGGTATGCGCAGCAGTGCGATCTGCGCGGTTCGCTCGTCGGGGTTCTTATAGTCGAGCGGCACCTCCAACCGGGCGCATTCGAAGGTGTCGTTAGCGAAGGCTTGTGCGTCGGCGTCCGTGGTGGCATAGCTCGCGCAGGGGCCGAACGCCAGTTCCTGGTCGTAGAAACGTTCCAGCCCCGCGGGGAACTCCCCCTGTGCTGGTGGCTGCGCGGGTGTGACCGGGACGCAGGCACTGAGGACCAGCATCAATGCCCCAAGGATGAGTAAGATTCGGCTGGCGGTTTTGCGAGCGAACATGGTTCTCCTCCTGACGGGAGTGGTTGACTTTGTGTCGTGTGTGGGGTATCCACCAACTTGCAGGTGATTAACGGCAACATGAGACATACGGAAGAACTCCTTTGATCTAGTTGCGTCTATAGGCTACACTGGCGAGCATCATTGCCGAATAGCGACGTTACGGTGCCGGGGCATCCGCGTTGGTCAGCGCAAGCAACTCTGCAGGAATTTGGGGGATGAAGGCAAACTGTAATTCGGCAATGCAACTGGTGTCAGGCGTCGCGGCTGGATTCTGCAAGAAGCTTTGCATGATGCCAATGCCACATGGATGGTACGTCGCGGGATCATGGGATGTGCCCGGCAGTTCCACCACAGTACTGCTGCTCAACGTCCGCGCCACTTTGTGGCCATAGCTTGGTGGCGTAATCGGGTCGAACTGGCCGGAGAGGATCAAGGTCGGAATATCACTGACCACGGGTTGGTTCTCAATTTCTGGTGACGAGGGAACATTCCAGATCGCACACTGGCCTATCGCATAAGCATAGGCCACCTGAGTTTCAGCATGTAACTCGGGCAAGATCTGCCGCTGGGCGTCCTGAATCTCCTGATCAGAGAGAAAGGGGATTTCGTCACTACAATTGACTGAGTTTGTCATCCCATCGCTAATGGATGTGCCAGTATTCAAAATCAAGGCATAGGGGAGCGTGATCACCTCGTACTGCCCTTTGGCCGCGCTGTCGATCAGGGCGGGCGTAAGCGGCAATAGGGAGGGGATGAGGAGCATGAAGTAGACGGCTCTGACAAATCTCTGCCCATCGATCGGCACCTGATAGATTTGATCGTCTGTTAAGGAGCGAACTTGCAGTGTGACGGGCTGCGCGTCGAATTGCGCCGCGGCCACGGAAAACGACTCCCGTAGATTGGGGAAGGCGCTGCTGCACACCGGGTCATTGGCACAGGCGGCAAACAGGTTTTCGAGCGAACTGTTGAAGGCCAGCGCGCGCCCGCTGAATAGATCAGCCTGTGGCGGAAGCACAGATCCGATCACCACACTACGCACAGCCTGCGGG
>JAEZDP010000026.1 GCA_023418055.1 Acidobacteriota bacterium | reverse complement strand
TGCCGTCGCCGGACGGCGCCTGCATCGTGGAGCCCGCGGTGCGCTGCAACCACTGTGGCTATTGCCAATCGATGGGACACTGACCCGATGCCCCTTCCGCGTGTGTTCGTATCCCGACGCCTGTTCGACGAGACCCTCAGCCTGCTGGCCGAACATGCCGACATCGACGTGTTCGAGCGGCCGGGCAGCCCCACACGCGAGGAACTCGTCGCGCGCACGAAGGGGTGTGCCGGGCTCGTGGCGCAGGGCACCGACCCCATCGACGGGGAGTTGCTCGACGCGCTGCCGGATCTGCGCATCGCGGCCAACGTGGCCGTCGGCTACAACAACATCGACGTGGCCGCAGCCGCTGCGCGCAAGGTGGTGGTCACCAACACGCCTGACGTGCTCGACGAGGCGTGCGCGGCGCTCACGTGGGGGCTCATCCTCGGGGTCACGCGACGCCTGGGCGAAGGCGAGCGCATCCTGCGGGCGGGCCAGTGGGAGGGGTTTGCGCTCAACTTCCTGCTCGGCACCGACCTTGTCGGCAAGCAGCTCGGCATCATCGGCATGGGGCGCATCGGCAAGAGCGTGGCCGCCAAGGCGCAGGCCTTCGGCATGCGGGTCGCCTTCCTGCGCTCGCCGCGACGCCCCGACGAACAGCTGTCGGGACCCGACGGCACGCCCTACGCCGGCATGGACCTCGAGACGCTGCTGCGGACCTCGGACGTGATCTCGCTGCACGTGCCGCTCAGCGACGAGACGCGCCACCTGCTCAACTCCCGCACCCTGGCGCTGATGAAGCCGACCGCGTACCTCGTCAACATGGCGCGGGGGCCCGTGGTGGAGGAGGCGGCACTGGTCGAGGCGCTAGACAAGCGCGCCATTGCCGGTGCGGCCCTCGACGTCTACGAACTCGAGCCCATGGTTCACCCGGGGCTCCTGCAGTTCGAGAACGCCTTCCTCATCCCTCACCTCGGCAGTGCCACGGTCGAGACACGCACGGCGATGTGCAATCTCGCCGCGCGCAACGTCATCGAGGTGATCGAGGGACGTCCGCCGCTCACGCCGATACCGGGAAGCTTCGTGAATGCCTGATGCTTGATACCTGATGCTTCATGCCTCATGTCTAAGGCCTGACGGCTGACACTGCACGTGCAGACCCTTCACCCTCCATTGCCCGTGGCGCCGACGATGCGGCGGCTGAAGGTGGCGATCCGCTCGCTGGAACTGCCGGCCATCGAGAAGATCGCCGAAGAGCTGATGGGCGATGCCTTCCACGTGCTCATCTCGACGATGTTGTCGGCCCAGACCAAGGACGCGGTCACGTTGGCGGCTTCCACGCGCCTGTTCGACGTGGCCTCCACGCCGCAGGCCTTGTCGCGTCTGACCGTCGAGCGCATCGAGCGCCTGATCTACCCGGTGAGCTTCTATCGGACCAAGGCCGTCCACGTGAAGGAGGCCGCGCGCAGGATCGTGCGCGACTTCGGCGGGCACGTGCCGACCACGATGGACGACCTGCTGACGCTGCCGGGCGTGGGGCGCAAGACCGCGAATCTCACCCTCATCGTCGCCTGCCGCAGCGAGGACAACATCTGTGTGGACACGCACGTGCACCGCATCGCGAACCGATTTGGATGGGTGCGCACGCGGACGCCCGAGCAGACCGAACGCGCGCTGTATGCCGTGGTGCCGCGCCGATGGTGGGCCGACGTGAACCTGTATCTCGTGACCTGGGGACAGCACGTGTGCAAGCCCGTCTACCCGCGATGCCCGCGTTGCGTGCTGGTCGCGGCGTGCCCCAAGATTGGCGTGACGAAGGTGTCACGCACATGAGCCCACCAGCCGACCCGCGCCTCGTGCGCTCGGAGCAGCCGCAGAGCCTCGAGACCGACCTCGAGGCCTTCGGCACGTTCATCACGCCCATCGATCGGCACTACGTCAGGAATCACTATCCCGTCCCGGACGTGGATGTGAAGGCCTGGCGCCTTCGGGTCGAAGGCGACGTGCGGACGCCGATCGCCGTGAGTCTCGACGACCTCCAGGCCATGCCCTCGACATCGCGTGTCGTCACGCTCGAGTGTGCGGGCAATGGCCGCCTGTTCCTCGAGCCCAAGGTCTCCGGCGTGCAGTGGGGGCCTGGCGGGGTCAGCACCGCCGAGTGGACGGGCGTGTTGCTGGCGGACCTGCTGGAGCGCGCGGGCGTCATCGGCGACACGGCGGAGGTCGTCGCCGACGGACTCGATGCCGGCCCCGTGAGCACCACGCCGAAGCCGGCCGGCGCCATCAGCTACCATCGCGGGCTGCGCGTGGACGAGGCCGTGCGACGTGGCGCGCTGGTCGCGTACGCGATGAACGGCACGCCGCTGCCCCCTGCTCACGGATTCCCGGCGCGGCTGGTCGTACCTGGCGCCTACGGCATGGCAGCGGTCAAGTGGCTGCGCCGCTTCCTGGTCACTTCCGCGCCGTTCGCCGGCTATTGGCAGACGACGGACTACGCCTACTGGGACCGCTCGGGCGCCCACCCCCAGCAGCGTCCGCTGCTTGGCATGCAGGTGAAGTCGCTCATCGCGCGTCCATCGGACGACGCGACCCTCCCGCGTGACACGACTATCGACGTCTCCGGGACGGCGTGGAGTGACGGCGCCATCACCGCGGTGGACGTCAGCACGGATGGCGGCACGACGTGGGAGGCCGCGTCGCTGCTCGACGAGGCGCGGCCAGGCGTGTGGCGCCGCTGGCGTTACACCTGGCAGACTCCGGCCGCGGCGGGCCCCGTCACACTCATGTCGCGCGCCACCGACAGCTTCGGCCGTGTCCAGCCGATGACGAGAGATGCCGACTACGGCGGTTACGTGATCCACCACGTCGTCCCCGTGTCGGTTGACGTAAGGTAGCGCCCGCCTCGCCGAGGCGGGCCAGAACGTCCATTCGAAGGTGAACGTGTCTACGCCGAAGGAAATCCAGTGAGGTCCAAGCTGACTACGGTTCTGCTCGCGCTCGCCGTGCTCGGAGCGGCAGCGAGTGCCGCTCACGCGCAATCTGTTGCGACTGTCGCAGGCAAGGCCGTCGCGGATCTCGACGGCCTGCCGTTGAAGGACGTCACCGTCAGGCTTGAGTCCATCGCCCGTGGGAAGAAGCTGACGCGCAAGACCACGGCGGATGGCGCGTACGCATTCGAAGGCGTCCCTGCAGGCGCGTACAGGCTCACGGCTGAGATTCCCGGCTTCATGCGGTATCAGCAGGAAATCGAGGCGACAGCCAACGAACTGCTGTTTCTCGAGACCCGGATGATCATCGGGCGTCTCAGCGAGCGAGTGACGATCGCGGCAGAGCGTCGCCCTGTCCCCCTCGACAAGCGCATCCACACGCAGCCCGTCGACGTGGCAAAGCGTGAAGCCACGAGGGAACGGCTTCTTCCACCAGTCGCGATGCGCCGGGTCTATCCCTCGTACACGACAGCCGACCACAAGCGCGGGCTTCGTGGAGAGGTGCACGTCGTCGCCGTCATCGACGAGACTGGAGCGGTTACTCGTCCGAGAGTGGTATCCACTCCGCATGACGAACTCGCGACCCTCACCGTCGACGCCATTCAACAGTGGCGTTACGAGCCGACTCGCCTCAGTGGCGTCGCCATTACTGTCACGAACGTTTCGTACCTCTTCATTTACGGATCATGACCACCCACCACCACGCCCGCGTGCAATGGACCCGCGGCGACGCGGCGTTTGCCGACAACCTCTACAGCCGTGCGCACCTCTGGCGCTTCGACGGGGGCGCCGAGGTTCGGGGCTCCTCGTCGCCGCACTCGGTGCGGGCGCCGATGTCGGATCCTTCGGCCGTCGACCCCGAAGAAGCGTTCGTGGCCGCGCTGTCGAGCTGTCACATGCTCTGGTTCCTGTCGCTGGCGCGCAAGCGTGGACTCGTCGTCGACTCGTACGACGACCAGGCGGTCGGGACGCTCGAGGCCAATGCGGACGGACGGATGGCGATGACGCGCGTCGTGCTTCGTCCGCGCATCACGTGGACGGGCGAGCACCCCGATGACGATGCGGTGACCGCGCTGCACGACGCCGCCCATCACGCGTGCTACATCGCCAACTCGGTGACGACGGTCGTCACCGTCGAGGCCCCTCTGGATACGTAAAGGAACGACGACATGTCCATCGAGACGCCGGCCGACTGGGAAGGGCTCAGGCGGGTGGGACGAGTGGTGGCCCTGACGCTCGACGCCCTCGAAGAGGCGGTGCGGCCCGGCGTGACGACGGCAGACCTCGACGCCGTCGCTGCGTCGATCTTCGCCGAACACGGCGCGGCATCGGCGCCAGCCCTCACCTACGGGTTCCCGGGGACGGTGCTCATCAGCGTCAACGACGAGATCGTGCACGGCATCCCCGGGCCCAGGCGCCTGCGGCGCGGGGATGTCGTCAAACTCGACGTGACGGCCACGCTCGGCGGCTACGTCGCCGATGCGGCGCGCACGGTGATCGTCGAGGCAGGCGACCCGGAGGCGGAGCGGCTGGTGGCCTGCGTCGGCGCGGCCCTCGACCGCGCGCTGGCGGTCGTACGCCCCGGCGTACCGGTCAACCACATCGGACGCGCCGTCGACACCGAGGTACGCGCTCGCGGCTTCCGCGTCGTACGGGGACTCGATGGGCACGGCGTCGGTCGGGCCATCCACGAGCCTCCGAGCATCCCGAACTGGTACGTGGCCTCGCAACGTGACGTGCTCAGCGAGGGACTCGTGATAACAATTGAACCCATCGTCAGCGCTGGATCG
>JAEZDP010000014.1 GCA_023418055.1 Acidobacteriota bacterium | reverse complement strand
CGCCCCACTGCCGAGACGTCGGCCCCGAGCCACGACTCGTGGGGCACCTGTGAGGCGTCGGCCCACGCGTCGGCGGCCTGCACGAGCGTCACGAGCAGGGTGAGGCCTTCCGCCAGCGGGGCGAGGTCGCCGGCCGCCTGCAGCGGCGCACTGCCGCGCAGGTGCCCGGCCGTCGCGCTGGCCGCCTCGCAGAGCGCCGGCATCAGCCGAACCGCGTCGTCGAGCGCGTCCGACGCGAGTTGGCGGGTGGGGGTCGTGTCGATTTCCAGCGTGTCATCCGCGGCCAGCATCCGAGTCCCCACCGTCGCCTCGCGGAAGGCCGGTTCGTCGACACCGTTGATCCGGATGGCCGTCACGACGCGCGAGCGACGGGCCACGTCTGGCTCGACACGCCCGAGGATCTGACTGAACGGGCCTGGCGCGGTGACGCCGGCAAAGGGCTCTCCATCTAGCTGTATGTGCGGCATTCCCACCTCTTTCTGTGACAGGAGCATAGCAAGGCTCACGCCAGGGGGTGCAGGTGTGCGCCTTCCGCACACCTCCCGGCACGAATGTTGGAGAGATTCCGCCCGCAGCAGGGCCCTCGCGTGTCGCGGTGGGCGGCGTGTGCGGGGGCCGCACTAAAGCTCCGCACACACGGGCCGATTACCTGCCCGAGCCGAGGGTCGGCTCAGACGCAACCACTTTCCGGAGGAGGAAAACATGGCGTCGTTCTCAGTTGTCACCAACATCGCCGCGGTCAACTCGCAGGCCAACCTGTACCACACCAACGTCGGGCTCAAGCAGGCGCTCACGCGCGTCTCGAGCGGCTTCCGCATCAACTACTCGGGCGACGACGCCGCGGGGCTCGCGGTGGCCAACCAGTACCGCTCCGAAGTGGCCATCCTGACGCAGGGCGTCCGGAACGCCAACGACGGCCTGTCGGACCTGCAGATCAAGGACGGCGCGCTCGACAACATCTCGAAGCTGCTCGACCGCCTCGCCGTGCTGGCCACGCAGGCCGCCTCGGGCCAGACGTCGACGGCGTCCCGCACGACGCTCAACAACGAATTCCAGGACGTGCTCAGCGAGATCACGCGCGAGGCCAACGTGGCCAACCTCAACGTGTCGGCGGCGACGCAGGGGTTCTCGGTGTTCGTGAGCAGCAACGGCACCGACGGCGTGGTGGCGGGCGACATCGGCGACATCGACACCACCACGCTCGGCGTGGAAGGTCAGGACATCTCGACGCAGAGCGGGGCGCAGGATGCGGTCGCGCAGGTCACCGCCGCCATCACCGTGCTCGGCACCGTGCAGGGCCAGGTGGGCCAGCTGCAGAACCGCCTCAGCTACGCCATCAACCTCGCGCAGTCACAGATTGTGAACACCAAGGCGGCCGAGAGCCGCATCCGCGACGCGAACATCGCGGAAGAGTCGGCCAACATGACGCGCTTCAACATCCTCAACCAGTCGGGTATCGCTGCGCTCGCGCAGGCGAACCAGTCGACGAGCGCCGTCCTCTCGCTGCTGCGGTAACCCTCTCCCCCTCCGGAGCCCGGCGTCTCGTTCGCGAGGCGCCGGGGTGAACGGCGGAGGGGCACGAACGGCTCACCGACCGCTGATGCGCCAGGGCGATTAATGCTCTGGCGACGACGCCCGATTACCTCCCCGACACACACAGCGACACATTCCGTGTCGCGAGCCTGGCAGGGACGCCAGCTCAGTGCTTCAAGGAGGATCACATGGCATCGTTCTCAGTCGTCACCAACGTCGCGGCCAACAACGCGCAGGCCAACCTGTACGCCACCAACACCGGGTTGAAGACGGCGCTCAACCGCGTCTCGAGCGGCTTCCGCATCAACTACTCGGGTGACGACGCGGCCGGTCTGGCTGTCGCCAACGGCTACCGCTCCACCGTTGCGGTGCTCACGCAGGGCGTCCGCAACGCCAACGACGGGCTGTCCGATCTGCAGATCAAGGACGGCGCGCTCGACAACGTGTCGAAGCTGCTCGACCGGCTCTCGACCCTCGCGACCCAGGCGGCCTCGGGCCAGACCTCGACCACGTCGCGCACCACGCTGAACCAGGAGTTTGCCGACGTCCTCAGCGAAATCAACCGCGAGAGCTCGGTGGCGAACCTGGCCTCCGACCAGGGCTTCTCGGTGTTTGTCAGCAACGACGGCTCCAACGGCCGCGTGGGTGGCAGCATCGGGGCGGTCACGACCACGTCGCTCGGCATCGACGCCGACGTCCTGACCTCGCAGGCGGCCGCACAGACGGCCGTGGCCAACATCTCCGACGCGGTGAACACGCTCGGCTCGGTGCAGGGCCAGGTCGGTCAGCTCCAGAACCGTCTCAGCTACGCCATCAACCTGGCGCAGTCGCAGATTGTGAACAACAAGGCCGCGGAAAGCCGCATCCGCGACGCCAACATCGCCGAGGAATCGGCCAACCTCACCCGCTTCAACATCCTCAACCAGTCGGGCATCGCCGCCCTCGCGCAGGCGAACGGCCAGACCCAGGCAGTGCTGTCGCTGCTCCGCTAACGCGACAGGTGACGTGGGGCGGCTTCCTCCGGGGCCGCCCCGCGCCATTTTTCTTCCCCCCGTCACTACAGGTTTCCCTCGTCCGGCCGATTGCTCCTGCAGGTCCAGGAGCACGCCTGGGACCGGAGGCATGAACGATGGGCTCACCAATCACTTTCAGCGGCTTCAACAACATCGACTTCGGCGCCATCCTCAACGCCATGTCGGCGCAGGATCGGCTGCCCGTGCAGCTGCTCGAGGCCGAGAAGGCCGACCTGCAGAAGCAGCGCACGGCCTTCGGCACGCTGGCCTCCCGCCTCGCGGCGGTCGAGGCCGCCAGTCGCGACCTCTCGTCGGCCACCGCCTTCAGCACCACGACCGCCAGCGTCTCGAACGCCGCCGCGGCCAGCGCCAGCAGCGGCCTCGGAGCTGCCCCCGGCAGCTACGAGGTGGTCATCGACCGCCTCGCCCGCGCACAGGTGACCGCGACCAACGGCGCGGTGCCCGATGCCGACACCACCATCGTCGCCAGCGGCGGCACGCTGACCATCGGCGGCACCGACGTGGTGCTCTCGGGTGACGTCACGCTGCAGGGGCTCGCCACCGCGATCAACGAGACCGCCGACATCGGCGTGACCGCCTCGGTCGTCCGCTCGGGCACCAACTACGTCATGGTGCTGACGGGACGCGAGACAGGCGAAGCGGCAGGCTTCGCTGTGGCCAACGGGCTCACCGGCGGCACCGGCATCTCCTTCTCCGGCGTCAACGCCCAGGAGGCGCAGGATGCCGAGTTCCGCGTGAACAACGTCATCGTCAACAGCGCGTCCAACGTCGTCGATGGCGCGATCCCAGGCGTCTCCCTGACGCTGCAGCAGGAGTCGCCCTCGCCGCTGACGGTCATCATCAAGCCCGACCTCTCGTCGGTCGAGAACCTGGTGAAGGCGTTCACCTCGGCCTACAACGACCTGCACACCTTCCTCGACACGCAGGCCAAGGCCTTCGCCAACAAGGAACGGGACAACATCGGCGGGGACCCGCTCGTCCGTCAGCTGCGCAACAGCCTGAGCCGCGTGGTGACGGGCGAAACCGCCACCGGCAACGCGTTCACGAGCGTGGCGCAGATCGGTCTCACGCTCGCCAGGACCGGCACGCTCGAGTTCCGGCCCGCCGACCTGTCGGCCGCGCTGGCCAGTAACAAGGACGCCGTGGCGGCGCTCTTCCAGGGCGAGAACGGCGCGTTTGCCCGTGTGCGCCAGGCGGTGGCCAGCTACACGAGCAGCGGGGGCCTGATTCCGACCGCGCAGCAGCGCCTCGACGGCCAGGTCAGCAAGATCACCGACCGCATCACCGATCTCGAACGCCGGCTGGCGACACGGCGTGAAGCGCTCCAGAAGGAATTCATCGCCACCGATCTGGCGATGTCACAGCTCAACGCCTCGATGGGCCAGCTCGGGTCGTTCGGATCGCAGGTCTCGTCTTTCTAAGGAACAGGTTCATGTCCACCGCGTTTGTCCAGCCCTCCCCTTCCCTTGCCGGTCCGGCGATCCACGCTCGCGGCGCCAACACGTACTTCCAGACGCACGTGCAGTCGCGCACGCCCGTCGAGATGGTCGTGATGCTCTACGACGGCGCCCTGCGCTTCATCGGGCAGGCCCGCACGGCGATCGCCGACAACGACCTCGTGACCAAACGGGATGCGATGTCGAAGGGCATGGCCATCATCACCGAACTGCAGGGCATGCTGAACCTGGAGCAAGGGGGCGAGATTGCCGCCCAGCTCGATGCCCTCTACACTTACATCCACGGGTGCTGCCTCGAGGCCAACGCGCACCGCGACCCTGCGCGCCTCGACGAGGCCATGCGCCTGCTCACCACGCTGCGCTCGGCCTGGGCGGAAATCGCCGCTGCACCGCCGTCCGCCGCCTGATTCCAGGCCAAGGAGGCTGGCCGTCGTGGCCGAAGAGTTGTCCGAGGTCCTTGTCGACTACGGCGCCGGTCTCGACGCCGCCCTGCAGTTGCTCACGCAGCTGGAGGGCGTGGCTGCGCGGCAACGCGCCCTCCCCTCGCAGTCCCCGCCCGACACGCTGACGACCATCGTCGCCGAACGTCAGCGCCTGCTCGACAACCTGCTCGTGCTCGAAGGCCGCCTCCGCCCGCTGCGGGAGTTCGTCAGCGCGCATCTGGACGCGGCCCGTCAGGTGCCCGGGTTCGAAGTGGTGGCCGAACGCCACCGCACGGCAGCCGAGGCCGTCGCGCGCATCATGCACGTGGACCGCGAGTCGCTCGCGGCGCTGCAGGAAGCCGATACGAGACGCCGTGCGGACGCGCAGACGGTGGAGACGGCCGGCGCGACGCTCGCCGCGTACCGGAAGGTGCTGGAAGGCCCGCAGGGATCTGCGGGGCTGGTGGACGAGCGAGGTTGAGCCCCGAGCCGGTCAGCCGGCGGCGCTGACGGCAAGGTCCGGAGTGACGACCTGCGGGAAGCTGCGGCGCAGCGCGGCGCGCCGCGCGTAGAGGAAGTACCCCGTCGGCAGGAACCCGCGTGAGGCATACAACTGACGGGCCACCTGGTGGTCGTCGTTCACGAGCAGGGTCATCAGGCGATGCCCATGCCCTGCCCCCCAGGCCATGGCTTCGTCGAGCAGGCGTCCGCCCACGCCCTGGCGCTGCGCGGCGGGATCGACCACGAGCTGCGCCAGGTGCAGCGTGGTCGGCGCGATGGCCGTGGTTACGGCCATGCCCAGCGGGCGGCCGCCTGGGCCCGACAGCACCAGACTGGCGTCGGGCACCAGCCGTCCCAGTGCGCCGCCGCGCGTGAGTTGCGCGAAGTAGTGCGCCCACTCGTCGAGTCGCCCATGCGGGGCGAAACACCTTGCCGACTCCTGCCCCGCGTAGGCCCGTGCCAGCAGGCGTACGGCATCGGGCCCGTCATGGTCGTGCAGCGGGCGCACGTGCCGGTCGTCTGAGGCGGGCGCCGACGCCATGGTCCCGTCCAGCGCGCGGCGCAGGTACCAGTAGCGCGTCACGTCGAACCGCCGCCTGGCCAGTGCGCTTTCGCAGGCTGCCCCTTCCGGAAACGCGAAGCACATGACCTCACGCGCCGTGGAGGCTTCCGGCGACTTCAGGATGCCGTCGAGCAGCAGCCGCAGGCCATCAGAGGTGCGCGCCAGCAGCGATCCGATCTGCACGATGCCGTCCTGGACGACGAAGTACGTCCAGCCCACCACCGTCTGCCCGGGGCCACGCAGGACGAGTCCGGGCAGCCGTCCGTCGACGCGCGCCTGTTCAACGCTGTCGAGGGTCGCACGTGCGTCCCAGTCGAGGGCGAGGCGCCAGCGGGATGCTTCGGCTTCGTAGAGCGGGGCGACGAGGCCCGCCGGCACCGACCGCCAATCTTCGACGCGCATCAGCGGGAATCTCCCTGCCCGGCCGTCCGCATGCGCGACAAGGCCCCTGGGAGCCCGGTGACCGGCTGCGCCGCACGGCGATTCTCTTCGCGAATCTGTTCGTAGATCTCCTGCCGGTGCACGGGCACGTCGGCCGGGGCGGTCACGCCGAGACGCACCGCGTCACGGCTCACGCGCAACACGCGGATTTCGATGCCGTCCGCGACGATGATGGCCTCGTTCCGGCGCCTGGTGAAGACGAGCACGTCGATCTCCGGCCGTCAGTAGACGTGCGCCAACTCGAAGCGCAGCGGATAGAGGCTGTTGGAGGGCATCAGCTGGAAACCCACCATCAGCGCGGGGTTGACGACGATCGGCGCCCGCAGGTTGACGAGCGTCTCGTCGTCCTGCACGGTGACGATGGCGGCCCACAGCAGCCCGTCATCGTCGGTAGCGCCGAGGCGCAGGCGGTCCACTTCACTGAGCGTGCACCGGTAATCCGGCAGGGCGCGCCGCGGGTCGATCACGAGGAAGGAAGCCGCCGGGCCATCCACCGACTGCAGGCACTGGAACGGCGACAGCTCGGCCGACGAGAGCAGCACGAACCGCCGGCACTGCTCGAAGCCCGGCAGGCCTGACGGAAAGGCGATCACGTCGCCGGGGGCGACGTGGAAGGTGCCAAACGCCGTGTCGACGCGCGTGGCGCCAGCGTGTGAAGGTGCAGAGGTCATCGCAGGTAATCGAGCAGCGTCTGGCGCTGGGTCGTGCCGGTGGCGGCAATGGCCGCCTCATAGGCCTGCTTGGCGCGGGCCATCTCCGAGATCGCCTCGGCGAGGTTCGCCTCTTCGGCGCCGGCCCGGCGTTCGTCGCTGGCGCGGCGCAACTGGTTCGTGCGGTCGCGCTCGACGGGCAGGGCACTGAGCGTCGCGCCGACCCTGCTCTGCGCCTGCGTGAGGCGCGAGAACGACGCGTCGAGTTCCGCCATGCGGTCGTCGATGCCGGTCATGTTGCCGGCGCGGATGTCCGCGGCCAGCTGGTCGAAGGTGGCAAAGAGGTCCTGCGTCGCGCCGCCCTGGAGCACGGCACCGGCATCGAGCGTCACCGCGACGGACTTGGTGCGGGACACGTCCACCGAGACGATGTTCGCGTCGCCCTGATAGGCCGACACGACGCCGCCGGCCTTGGTGTAGGGCGCCGCCGTGGTATTCGAGCCCGAGAACACGTACATGCCGCGATAGCTCGTGGTGACCGC
>JAEZDP010000436.1 GCA_023418055.1 Acidobacteriota bacterium | reverse complement strand
GAGGCCGAGGTGAAGAACGAGCAGTACCACCGCGTCGAGCGGTCGTACGGCACGTTCAGCCGGTCGTTCTCCCTGCCGTCCCGGATCGACAGCGAGAAGGTCCGGGCCGACTACCGCGACGGCGTGCTCTCCATCACACTGCCCGTCAAGGAAGAAGCCAAGCCCCGCCAGATCAGCGTCGCGGTCAACTGACCCCGCGCGGTGAGGTCGCGTCAGCGGCCCGCGTCCCCCGAGGTACGCCTCGGCGGCGCGGGCCGTCTTCCTTCCTTCGTTCCTTCCTTCCTCGGTTCCTTCGTTCCTTAGTTCCTTCGCTCCTTCGTTCCTTCCCTCCTTCCCCCCTTCCTGTCATCATTGGGCCCATGCTTCCGTTCCCTGAGGCGGCAGGCCTGACCGACGAGGTCCGCCGGTTGTTCGAGGAACTCGACCTGCGCCAGGACGAGATGACACGCGGCCTCGCCGGGGTCTACGCGCCGCCTATGGACGTCATCGAGCGTCACGACCGCATCGACATCCTCGTCGACGTCGCAGGCGTCACGGCCGACAACCTGCGCGTGCTCTTCAAGGATGGGACGCTGGTCATTGCGGGCTGCAAGTGGCCGGCGGCACCGCCGCAGGAGGGTCGCCCCGCCTTCCACCTGCTCGAGCGCGGATTCGGCCGTTTCGCACGGGCCGTGCAGATTTCGGCGGCCGTGGACGTCGCTGGCTGCCGCGCCACGCTCCGGCAGGGCGAACTGACCTTGTCGCTGCCGAAGGTCAACGGCGGGCGCGAGACGCTCATCCCCGTCGAGAAGGTACTCTGACCGCGCATGCGGATTCTGTTCATCGGTGACATCTTCGCCAAGGTCGGGCGCGACCTGGTGCGACGCGCGCTGCCCGGCCTGGTCAGGCGCCACGAGATCGAGTGCGTGATTGCCAACGGCGAGAACGCGGCCGGTGGCTTCGGGCTGACGCGCGACATCGCCGACGAGCTGCTCGCCCTGGGTATCGACGTGCTGACCTCGGGCAACCACGTCTGGGACAAGCGCGAGGTGCTGTCGTTCATCGACGAGCAGCCGCGCCTGCTGCGGCCGCTGAACTACCCGGCCGGAACCCCGGGCCGCGGATCGGCTGTCGTCACGACCCGGACGGGCGATCTCGTCGGCGTGGTCAACGTGATGGGCCGGGTGTTCATGACCGCCATCGACGACCCGTTCACGACGGTCCGCCGTGAAGTGGAACGCCTTCGCGCCCGCACTCCCATCGTCTTCGTGGACGTCCACGCCGAGGCCACCTCCGAGAAGGTGGCCATGGGGTGGTACCTCGATGGCCTGGCCACCGCCGTCGTCGGCACGCATACCCACGTGCAGACGGCCGACGCGCAGGTGCTGCCCCAGGGCACGGCCTATCTGACTGACGTGGGCATGACCGGTCCCCACGATGGTGTCATCGGCGTGGACCGCGAGGCGATCATCCAGCGCTTCCTCACGGCCCTGCCGTCGAAATTCGACACTGCGCGCGGCATGCCGCGCCTGCACGCCGTCGTCATCGACGTCGATGCCGAGTCGGGACGCGCCCGCGGGATCGACCGACTGAGCCTCACGCCGGAGGACGTGGAGGCGCTGGCGTGACGTCGCTCTTCGACCTGCCGTTCGAGGACGATCGCGACGACCCGGCGGCATCGCCTTCTCCTTCTCCGGCATCGTCCTCCGTCCCGGCGCCTGTCCGGCCCCCGCGCGACACGCCACCCGATGCCGCTCCAGCGGCGCCTCCGCCCGGTCGCGAGGCGGCACGGACACCGCGTGTCTACTCGGTGCGCGAGTTGACCGCGGCGCTGCGATCGCGCATCGAGGATGCGTTCCCGAGGGTCTGGGTGGAGGGAGAGCTGGCCGAGTGCCGGAGCTGGCAGAGCGGGCACGTCTACTTCACGCTCAAGGACGGCGAGGCGCAGCTGCAGGGCGTGATGTTCCGCACCGATGCGGTCCGCCTGCCCTTCAAGCCGGCGGCAGGGCTGTTCGTGCTGGTGCGCGGCCGCCTGTCGGTGTACCCGGCCAAGGGCACCTATCAGCTGGTGGCCGACACCATGGAACCGCGCGGGGCCGGCGCCCTGCAGGTCGCCTTCGAACAGCTCAAGCGCCGATTGCAGGCCGAGGGGTTGTTCGACCCGGCCCGGAAGCGTCCACTGCCGATGCTGCCGCGCCGCGTCGGCGTGGTCACCTCGATGGATGGCGCGGCCCTGCGCGACATCCTTCGCGTGCTGCGCACGCGTCATGCGCCGGTGGACATCATCGTCAGCCCGGCCCGCGTACAGGGCGAGGGCGCGGCGGCCGATCTCACCCGTGCCCTCCGTCGCGTCTGCATGGTCGACGATGTGGACGTCGTGATCGTGGGGCGAGGCGGCGGAGCGAGCGAAGACCTGCAGGCGTTCAACGACGAGCGGCTCGCCCGCACCATCGCCGCGTGCCGCGTGCCGGTCGTGTCGGCCGTGGGTCACGAGATCGACACGACGATTGCCGATTTCGTCGCCGACGTGCGCGCGGCCACGCCGTCGCAGGCGGCGGAACTCGTTGTGCGGCAGGCGGCCGAGTTCCGCGAACGGCTGCGCGCGATGAGCCGTCAGCTCGCGCTCGGCACCGGGCGCCGGCTCGAACGAATGCGTGTGGGCCTGCTGCGACTCGAGCGACGGCCGGCCTTTGCGCACTTTCGCGACGGCGTGGTGGCGCGCGACCGCACCCGACACGACGCCGCCACGAACCTCACCGCGGCGCTGCGCCGGGCCACGGCATCGCGGCGTCAGGCGCTGCACGCACTTGACGCGCGCCTCGCCGCACAACACCCCCGGCAACGTCTGACGACGCAGTGGCGGCAACTGGCCAACGCCGAAGCGTCGCTTGGCGGCGCCGTCACCCGTTGGCGCACGGCTCTCGTCCGCGGCCTCGATGGGGCCGACC
>JAEZDP010000433.1 GCA_023418055.1 Acidobacteriota bacterium | reverse complement strand
GACCTCCACGCCGCGCCGTCCGAGTTCCTCCAGCATCATCGGGGCCATCCCATCGAGCCCGAGGGTCTCGGGCGCATGAACGCCTGGGGCCGACACATCCCCTCTTGCGAGCCAGCGGGCGACGATGGCCGCTGGGAACGCGGTCGTGCGCGCCATGCTGCTGAGAGAGCCGGTCGTCGATGAATCCGGCCGGTCGACCAGCAGCCACGCGAACCGTGCCTGCGTGCCGTCGGGCGTCGTCCCGGTGACCTCGACGCGAAGCACCGTCACATCACGCTCGCCCTCGTCGTAGGTCCATTGGCGGAACAGCAGCGCTGAGGTGAGGGCACGCGGCGAGACGCGGAGCCCTTCGACCTCGAGCGGTTCGGTGCCGAAGAAGCCACCGTCCCGCAGCAACAGCATCGCCGCGAGGTGCCCGGGATGCCGCAGCGTCCGCTCCTCCATGTGCGTCGCGCCGACCGTCGTCACCAGGCTCCGCAGGCCGTCGGTCAGGAACGAGTCGAGCAGCCCCACGCCGTCGATCTCCACCGACTTCACACCCGTGAGCGGCACCACCACCTGCTGCTGCCCGTCGTGCAGCACGCGCACGGGCCGGGTGTATTCCTCGATGACGTCCGAGGCGGCAAACGGGGCCTTGTAGAAGAAGGGTGGACGGGGAAGTTCGGGGAGTCCGCCGACATCGATGCGGACGGTCTCGACGCGTGCGAGTCGTGCCGCCGCTGCACCGACCAGCACGTGGCTGAGGCCGGGCGCGACGCCGCAGTCGTGGACCACGCAGGCGCCGCTGCTCCTGGCGATGTCGCCAAGCGTCGCGGCGTCCTCGGGCATGAAGCTGACGTCACAGTACCTCATGCCCGCCTGCGCCAGGAGGCGCAGCACATCGAAGCCGACACGGCTGGGCAACGCGCCGACGACCACGTCGGCCTCCGCCGCCAGCGCCATCAGGGCAGAGGATGAGTGGACGTCGAGGCGGACCGTCGTGACGGGTAAGTCGCGGCGTACGCGGTCGAGGGCGTCGCCGTCGATGTCTGCCACCGTGATCGCTTCAGCGACGGGTGGAGTGTGCACCAGGTCCCAGGCCACGGCCCGGCCGACGACCCCCGCGCCCAGAACGAGCGCCCTCATGCCTCACGTCTCGACGCGCCCCGCGAGACGCTCATGAGGCATGAGACATGTGACATGAGATCTACCCCTCCGCTGCGACCGCCACCGCCGCCGGCCGCAGCACGTCATCACCGAGCAGGTATCCGGGTCGGATGACTCCGGCGACGACGCCGTCCGCGTACGTGTCGTTCGCGGGGACGCTCGACAGCGCTTCGTGACGCGTCGGGTCGAAGGGATGCCCGAGCGGGTCGACGCGCGTGATGTTGTAGGTGCCGAGCTTGTGCAGGAACTTCTCGCGCACCATCTCGATCCCCTGCAGGAGCTGCGGATCGTGGCCCGCCTGGTGGGCGGCCGCGATGGCGCGGTCGAGATCATCCACCACTTCAAGGAGGTCGACGAACACGTTACGCCGCGTCATCTCGGCGTCGCGCGCCACCTCCTTGCGCATGCGCGCCCGCACATCGTCGAACTCGTGCTGCGCCTGCTTGAACTGCGTGATGTACTGCTGCAGCAGGTCGTTCTTCTCGGCAAGCTGCTGCTCGAGCTCCTGCACGTACGACGGCTTGTCCGGGGCCCACTCGCCCTCTTCAACCGGCGAGCCGTCTTCGCTCGTCGGACGGGCCCACCAGCGACGGTCCACAACCTTGACGGGATCTTCGTTCATAGCGATATCGGCGACGAATGCACCTGGCTCTGTCCGGACACCCTTCGGGCCCGGATCCTGCGACCTGCAGTCTGTGACCTACCACCTGTGACCTTCGACCTGCGACCTTCGCCCCGAAGCCCAACATGAGGCATGAGGCATGAGGCACGAGGCATGCCCCACGCCCCGCCCCTACGCGTCGGCGGGCTCGGGCAGCGTCACACTCGGCGCCGGGCTGCTGACGATGTCGAACGCCAGCGCGCCGTCGGCCAGCCGGATGTTCACGGTGCCGCCGTGTTCGAGCCGGCCGAACAGGATCTCGTCGGTCAGCGGATCGCGGACGTCCGACTGGATGACACGTGCCAGTGGGCGAGCGCCGTAGATGGGGTCGTAGCCCTTCGTGGCCAGCCACGCACGTGCCTCGGGCTCGAGCGTGATGGCCACGCGACGTTCGGCGAGCTGCGCCTCGAGCTGCAGGATGAACTTCCCGACGATCGTCTCGACCACCTGTGGCGCCAGCGCCCCGAACGTGACGATCGCGTCGAGGCGGTTGCGGAACTCGGGGCTGAAGATGCGTTCGAGCGCCTGCTTCGCGCGCCCCTGCGAGGACGCGCCGGCGGTGGACGACGAGAAGCCGACGAGCGTCTGGCTCATCTCGCGCGACCCGGCGTTGGACGTCATGATGACGATGACCTGCCGGAAGTCGGCCTTGCGGCCGTTGTTGTCGGTGAGCGTGGCGTGGTCCATCACCTGCAACAGGATGTTGAAGATGTCGGGGTGCGCCTTCTCGATCTCGTCGAGCAGCAGCACGGCGTACGGGTCCTTGCGAACGGCGTCCACGAGCAGGCCACCCTGTTCGAAGCCGACGTAGCCGGGAGGCGCGCCGATGAGCCGCGCGACGGCATGCTTCTCCATGTACTCCGACATGTCGAAGCGCACGAACGCGTTGCCGAGGTGAATCGCGAGTTGCTTGGCGAGTTCCGTCTTGCCGACGCCCGTCGGCCCGGTGAACAGGAACGAGCCGGCCGGCTTGTCGGGTTGCCCGAGCCCGGCACGGGCGCGCTTGATGGCCTGCGCCACGGCCTTGACCGCCGCGTCCTGGCCGAAGACCACGCGCAGGAGCTGGTCCTCGAGCGTCCGGAGGCGTTCCTTGTCGGAGGCCACGGCCTGCTTGTCGGGGATCCGTGC
>JAEZDP010000309.1 GCA_023418055.1 Acidobacteriota bacterium | reverse complement strand
CCTGCTTGGCAGCCGCCAGCGTGCCCGAGTGCCACGTGGCATTGCCGAGGTTCAAGCCGAGGTTGATGCCCGACAGCACGACGTCCACCTCGGACCAGAGGTGCATGCCGAGCGCGACGCAATCGGCAGGCGTCCCGTTCACGCGCCAGGCATCCACCCCGTCGATCGGCGTCCGGCGATAGGACAACGGCCGCCACGCTGTGATGGCGTGTCCCATCGACGACTGTTCGACGTCCGGGGCCACCACCCGTACCTCGCCGAAGTCCGACGCGACCCGCGCCAATGCCAGGAGGCCCGGGCTGTAGATACCATCGTCGTTGGCTATGAGAATCCGCATGATCCGAGTGTATCGTCGTGCAGCGCCACATGGGGCGCCCGGGAGCACCAGAGCTCGATGAACGTCACCGTTGTCCACAACGAAGATGCAGGGCATGGCGACGAAGGGCGTCGCGACTTGAAGCGCTGGATCCTGCGTGCGGGCCACTCGCCGTCCTTCTGCGTGGTCGAAGACGTGGAGCAGCTGGCCGCCCGTCTTCGTGACCCCGGCGACCTCGTCGTCGTGGCCGGAGGAGACGGCAGCGTCCGCGCTGTCGGCAAGGCGCTCGCGGGCCGACAGGTGCCACTGACCATCCTGCCGATGGGCACCGCCAACAACGTCGCGAGCCATCTGGGCTTGTGCGGCGACATCGACGCGCTCATCGAACAGTGGCCGACCTTCGAGCCGCGGCCCTTCGACGTCGGCACCGTCTCTGCTCCCTGGGGGCGGGACGTGTTCTTCGAGGCCTGTGGCTTCGGCGCGCTGGCACGCACGATGGCCGCGCTCAGCCCGGTCGAGGCACCGCCCTCCGACGACGGGACGCCAGACGACGAGTTGATGCGCGACCTCGAGGTCGCACGCGAGATGCTTGCCGACCATCCTCTGCATGAGGTCGAGGTGGAAGCCGACGGCGAGCACCTCACCGGAACTTACGCTGTCGTGGAAGCCCTCAACATCAGGTCCATCGGCGCAAACGTGACGCTGTCACGAGATGCTCGGGAAGGTGACGGCCTGCTCGATCTCGTCCTCGTCGACGCCGACGGTCGCCGCCTGCTGAGGGACTACCTGACGGCCCGCCTCGACGCGCTCGCGGAGGGCGACCGGTCACGTCAGCCTGTCCTCGACCTCCCCGTGCGCCGGGCGCGTGCCATCACGCTGCGCTGGTCAGGCTCTCGCGTGCACGTGGACGACGAGATCGTGCCCGACGAAGAGCACGCCAGCAGCGGGCGCCACTGGGTAGACGGGCAATGCACGCTCGAGATCGGCGTCATGCCTGGCGCGCTGACGATGTTAGCCCCGCGCTGAGGCGTCAGTGCTGTCGTCCAACGTCCACCGAGTCGGCATTCATGGTCAGGCCCGGTCGGGCCTGCGCTGCAGGAGGCGACGTGCCATTCGAAGGGCGGCGACCGCGCCGGGCACGTGCAGGGCGCCCGCGTAGAGCCACGCGAACACCGTGGTGCGCGTGAAGTCCGGCGACGCCTGGAGGGCTCGCAGGTCGTGCTCGAGAGCCGCCAGCGATGCGGCCTCGTGGAGCCGCCGTGTCCAGGCGGCCAGTTCCTCGAGGCGTGCCGACGTCGGCCAACCTCGTCTGGGCGGATCGGGGAAGACCAGGGACGTGGCCGTGGACGCACTTCGCGTGCGACACCCCGTCACCGACAGGCATTGGGCCCACATGTACTTGTCGGGAGCCACGCCGCGCGGCGCCGGGCGCCATCCCCACGGCAGCCGCCTGTAGAGCGCCATGGTGTGTGCCGCCGCGGTAGGCACCGAGCAGGTGCTGCTGCGAGGATGCGTGAACAAGTAGCGCTCTATCCACGACGAGAGGTCGACGGTGCATGCCCTCAGGGCACCGCTGGCCTCCACCACGACGCACGGCGCAAAGGCGAAGTCGGCATCGGACAGCATCTGCTGCATCACCTCCACGTGGTTGGGCAGCCAGAGGTCGTCGTCGAACAGGTAGCAGACGATCTCGCCGCGTGCCTCGGCGAGCACCTCGTGGCGATGCCGTTCGCCGCGGTTCTCGCCTTTCGGAAAATCGAAGAACCGCACGCGGGGGTCAGACGCCACCAACTCTGCCGCGATCTGCCGGGTGTCATCGCCCACGCCGTCGCCGACGATGAACACCTCGATGTCGCGGACCGACTGTCGCAGCGCGGTGGGCACCGAGTAACGCAGCGTGTCGGCATGCGTATGCGTGGGTACCAGGACGGTGGCCAGCGGCGTCACAGCCACGGCAGCAGCAGGGAAAGCGCACTGCGCGCTTCGTTGGTCAGCCACCCGGGCACATCGAGCAGCCGCCGGACGTCGCGCAGGGTGATCCAGTGGCCCTCCAGTGCCACCGCCGAGGCCTGGCCGATGTCGATGACCCGGTAGCGGTTGACGTCGCGGAAGAAGCGGCCGCCTTCGTCCGATTGACGGCAACTGGCCACCACCGTGCCGGGCCAGGTACGGGGAGGCGCAGGGTCACCGGGTTCGACCACGTACGACGCCGTCAGTTCGGCCCCTTCCACCAGGCCCGGCTCGACCGCCACGGCGAAATGGAAGTGCAGAACTCCGTCGATGCGGCCACAGATCAGATCGACGTGGCCCTCGCCGCCGCTGTCGACAATCGGCTGGTCCCAGGCTTCCACCTCGCGGCCGTGCACACGGACGTCGATCTGGCGAATCGCGAAGCCGCCAGGGGCCGACGGGTGAATGCCTTCGTCGTCGATCGTCCAGCCGTCGAGCGTGTGGAGCGGCACGAGCGTGGCGTCCTCCACCTGGGCACGCGTCGTGAGGACGTCTGCGATCACGTCCTCCAGCGGCCTCGGCCTCGAGCCCTCCTGTGACGAGCGCAGCAGGTCGCGGCCGAACGGCTCGTCGGGGCGAGAGAACGGCGTGCGGGACACCAGCGCGCTCCAGGGGGCGCACACCAGCACCGAACGTGCGTCGGTGTTGACGGTGTGGTCGGCCGAGAGCAGGCTCAACACCTCGTCGGTGGGCATCCAGCGATGCGTGACGCCAGGGGCCATGTCCTCGTCGGTCTCGACGAGGACGTTGCGATTGCGCTTGTGGAAGAAACGCGTGCCCTGCTCGCTCTGGGGCGTGTCGTAGAGGACCGGCTCCTGGCCGTTCACGAAGTGAGTGGCGTAGGGAGGCGCGGCTCCTCCGTGCAGGCGCCGGACATTGCTGTCGGTGGCCTGGCAGGTGGGTGCCACCTGCACGAGGCCGACGTTGCCCGGCTCGAGCTTGGCATGCACGAGCAATTCGCGTACGCCATCACGACGACGCGTCAGGAATCCGAGGATGCCGACATGGCGCTGATCGAGCAGCGGCTGGCGTCGCCGGCTGCCGTCAGGCGACATCCACTCCACGCCGGCCACGGCGAAGAATCCCCCCGAATCGTGGGCCAGCATGCCTTCGCGCCACCGCCAGGCCGTCGAGCGAGACAGGCGCGACGGCACGACGCGACACGCGGCAGCCGTCCGTACCTCGTCGAACCAGGTGGTGATGTCGCTCATTCGTCCGGCCCTTTGGGAGATGATGACGTGGTGGCCTGGCGCACTGATGTGCCGGCCCGGGAGATTCAGACGCGTCATGATCGTACAAGTCAACACAGACAACCACATCGTCGGCCGTGAAGCGCTCGCCACGCGCGTCGAGGCCACCGTTCAGAGTGCCCTCAGCCGCTTCAGCGACCGCATCACCCGGGTGGAGGTGCACCTCAGCGACGAGAACGGCCGCAAGAGCGGCCCCGACGACAAACGCTGCGTCCTCGAGGCCAGGGTCGAGGGACGGCCGCCGACAGCCGTCACCCACATGGCCGAGACGATCGACGAGGCGGTGAGCGGCGCGGCCGACAAGCTGACCTCTGCGCTCGACAGCGCGCTCGGACGCCTTCGCGGCTACTGACGCGGGTCGCAGCCTTGCGCCACGCACGGCGCTCATCTACCCTTCACGCGTTCCCCCTGGTCGTGAAGGAGTCGTGCGAATGCTGCCACGATGGTCGTGTGTCGCCCTGGTGCTGCTGGCAGGTGCCGGGGCCGTCGAATGGGGCTGCGCCTCGGGTGGACCGGCCGGCCCCGTCCGCACACCGTCAGCCGCCGCGAGAGCCCTCGTGGCTGCGGCAGACCCGTCCGGCGACCGCATCATCGTCAGCCGGGCAGGCCAATCGGAGCCGCTCGTCACGCAGCACGCGGCCCCCGACCACCGGCCATACCTCCATCCGATCGCCGCGCCAGACGGCCGGGGCGTGCTCACCGAAGACAAGCCGGGGCACCACCTGCACCAGACCGGACTGTACTGGGGGTTCACACGGCTGAACGGCCGCGACTACTTCCACAATCCAGGTGCCGGCTTCTGGCGACGGGTGCGCCTCGACGTCGTCGAGCCCACGGGCGAGGTCGTGCGCTGGAGCACCGTGTACGACCTGCTCGACGAGACAGGTGCGCCTGTCCTTACGGAAACGCAGCGATGGTCGCTGCGGAACGAAGGCGGGCGGCTGATCCTCGACCTCGAGTGGCAGGGGGTCGCCCACACCGCCGTGACCATCGGGCAGTACGACTACGGCGGGCTCTTCCTGCGGATGCCCTGGCGCGAGGGCATCGCCGGCGAGGTGGTCAACGCGGCGCGCCAGCGAAACGCACGGGCCGAGGGCCAGCCCGCGATGTGGGTCGACGTCGGCATGCAGGTGGCAGGCCGCGACGACCTGGCGCACGTGGCGATCTTCGACCACCCCGACAACGGTGGTTATCCCCAACCCTGGCGTGTGGATGGACAACTCGGTGTGGGCGCCGCCCGGTCTCGCGCCGGTGACTGGTCCATCCCCGCCGGCGAGACCGAGGTCATCCGCCACCGCCTGATCGCCTACACCGGCGTCCTCGACGACGTGGCGATGACCAACGAGTGGATGGCGTGGAGCGGCGTGCGATCCACGTCGGTGCTCTGGGCCATCGCCCAGCGTGAAGGGCGCACCGCCGAGTTCCTCACGCCCGACCTCGCCGCCGCGCGCATGACGACGATGGACGGCTTCTCGGTAGGCGTCTGGGCGGCCGAGCCGATGATCACGCAGCCGATGGCCTTCACCTGGGACGACCGGGGGCGTCTCTGGATTGCCGAGAATCGCGATTACGAGTCGCGCGGCGAGGGGTTCTCGAACTCGGGTGACAGCCGCATCCTCATCCTCGAGGACACCGACCGCGACGGCGTGGCCGACACGCGCACCGTGTTCATGGAGGGCCTTGCCTTCCCCGCGGCGCTGGCCGTGGGCTTCGACGGCGTGTTCGTCGGCGCCCCGCCCAACCTGCTGTTCATCCCCGACCGCAATCGCGACGACAAGGCCGACGAGGCAGACATCGAGGTCCTGCTCACCGGCTGGGGCATACGCGATCGCCACGAGACGCTCAACAGCCTGCACTGGGGGCCGGACGGTTGGCTGTACGGCCTGCAGGGCTTTGCGACACCCTCCAAGGTACGCAAGCCCACGGGCACAGGGCGCCTCTACCGCCACCGCGACGCCTTTCCCGAGGACGTGCTCGACGGCGAGGGCACCGAGATCAACGGCGGCGTCTGGCGCTATCACCCGACCCGGCGTGAGTTCGAGGTGGTGGCGCACGGGTTCAGCAATCCGTGGGGCATCGACCACGACGCCAAGGGCCAACTGCTGATGAGCGCGTGCGTGATTCCGCACCTGTGGCACGTGGTGCCGGGCGGCATCTACCACCGGCAGGGCGGTCAGCACTTCAATCCGTACGTCTACAGCGACATCACCACCATTGCCGACCACCGGCACCGCTCCGCCCACGGCGGGGCACGCGTGTACCTGTCGGATGCGTTCCCCGAAGTCCACCACGGCCGCCTGTTCATGGCCAACATCCACGAGCACGCCGTGTTGTCGGACGTGCTCGTCCGCAAGGGCTCGGGGTTCACCGGCCATCACGGCGACGACTTCCTGCTCGCCAACAACGCGCAGTTTGTCGGCTTCAGCCTCGAGATCGGCCCCGATGGCGCGCTCTACGTGCTCGACTGGCACGATGCGGACATCTGTGGCCAGGAAGTACTGCACAAGGAGACGGGGCGCATCTTCCGCGTGGCCCCCGAACACTCTCGTGCCGAGTCGTGGGAGGGGCGGTATGGGGATCTCCGGTCGATGTCCGACGCAGACCTCGTCGCCCTGCAGACCCGGCGCAGCGCCTGGCATGCGCGGCGGGCACAACTGCTGCTGCAGCAGCGCGCCGCGAGCGGCACGCTCGCGCAAGACACCCACGAACGGCTGCGGCACCTCTTTCACACGAGCACGAACGCCGACTGGCGCCTCCGCGCGTTGTGGACGCTGCACGTCACGGGCGGCTGGACTCCGGACGCGCTGCGTGCCGCGCTCGACGATGGCGACCCATGGATTCGCGCGTGGAGCATCCAGCTACTCATGGAAGAGCGGGCACCGGACGCGACCGCGCTCGCACGTTTCGTCGCGATGGCGCGAGACGATCCGTCGCCTGTCGTGCGGCTGTACCTCGCCTCGGCCCTCCAGCGGCTGCCGTTGAGTGAGCGGTGGCCGATTGCCGAGGCCCTCGTCACGCATGCGGAGGATGCCGACGACCACAACCTGCCCCGCATGATCTGGCTGGGCGTGGAGCCGCTGGTGCCGCTCGACCCGGCCCGTGCGCTGGAACTGGCCAGCCACAGCCGCCTTCCGCTCGTGACGCGGTATCTCGCACGTCGTGCCGTGGACGCCGACGCGATGGATGTGGTGCTGACGGCCGTCTCCGAAGCGGCCGCGGGGCAGGCGGAGCTGTTGCGTGGGGTCCGCGAGGCGCTCGACGGGCAGGTGGGCATTGCCGCGCCGCGGGCGTGGGCGGCGCTGTACCCGCGTCTGCTGAAGGGAACGCCGGAGGTCGCCCTGCGCGCGCGGGAGGTCCACCAGCAGTTCGGGGACGCCGATGCGGCGCGTCGCGATCTCGCGCTGGCCACGGAGGCTGCCGCCTCGGCCGACGACCGGGCGCTCGCCATTCGTCGCCTGGCTGCCCAGCAGCGCCGCGAGCTCGTGCCGTTGCTGCCGGTGTTGCTGTCAGACGACGCCGTACGTGTGGAGGCCATCCGAGCCGTGGCGGCCTTCGATCAGGAGTCGCTTGGACGCGACCTGCTCGAGCGCTACGACGCGCTCGCGCCGGGGGAGCGTGTGGAGGTGATCCGGGCGCTGGCCTCGCGGCCCGCGTACGGGTGGCTGC
>JAEZDP010000291.1 GCA_023418055.1 Acidobacteriota bacterium | reverse complement strand
TATGCCGGGTGGCCCGACCACGCGCCGTTCGACGCCATCGTAGTGACGGCGGCGCCGCCCGAGATCCCGCAGGCGCTCCGCGACCAGCTGAAGGTGGGCGGGCGGATGGTGGTGCCGGTCGGCGTGGACGACCAGCAGCTCCTGGTCATCGAGCGCACGGCTGACGGCTTCGACGAGACGACGCTGATGCCGGTGCGGTTCGTGCCGATGGTGCGACCGCCTCGGTGAGACGGCATGCCGTCGCGGCCCTAGCCGCGAGTCATGCCGTTCAGGAACTCGGCGTTGTTCTCGGTCTTCCGCAGCTTGTCGAGAAGGAGCTCCATCGCTTCTGGCGGCGACAGCGGGTTGATCACCTTGCGCAGCACCCAGATGCGGTTGAGATCTTCCTTCGCGATGAGGAGTTCTTCCTTGCGCGTGCCGCTCTTCTGGATGTCGATGGCCGGGAACACGCGCTTGTCCACGAGCTTCCGGTCGAGATGAATCTCCATGTTGCCGGTGCCCTTGAACTCTTCGAAGATCACCTCGTCCATGCGTGAGCCGGTGTCGACGAGTGCGGTGGCGATGATCGTGAGCGAGCCGCCCTCTTCGACGTTGCGGGCCGCGCCGAAGAAGCGCTTGGGCTTCTGGAGGGCGTTGCTGTCGACGCCGCCCGAAAGCACCTTCCCCGATGGCGGCACGACGCTGTTGTAGGCACGCGCGAGACGCGTGATCGAGTCGAGGAGGATGAGCACGTCCTTCTTGTGCTCCACCAGCCGCTTCGCCTTCTCGATGACCATCTCGGCCACCTGGACGTGACGCTGGGCGGGCTCGTCGAAGGTGGAGCTGATCACCTCGCCGCGCACCGAGCGCTGCATGTCGGTGACCTCTTCGGGACGCTCGTCGATCAGCAGGACGATGAGATAGACCTCGGGGTGGTTCTGCACCACCGACTGCGCGATGCTCTGCAGCAGCATGGTCTTGCCGGTGCGGGGCGGCGCGACGATGAGGCCACGCTGGCCCTTGCCCACCGGGGTCATCAGGTCGAGCACACGGCCGGCGAGGTTCTCGCGCGTGGTCTCGCAGACGAACCGCGCGTCGGGATAGAGCGGCGTCAGGTTCTCGAAGAAGATCTTGTTGCGCGCGACGCCAGGAGCCTCGAAGTTGACCGCCTCCACCTTGATGAGGGCGAAGTAGCGTTCGCCGTCCTTGGGGGGACGGATCTGGCCGCTCACCGTGTCGCCCGTGTGGAGGTCGAACTTGCGGATCTGCGACGGCGAGACGTAGATGTCGTCGGGGCCTGCGAGGTAGTTGTAGTCGGGCGCGCGCAGGAAGCCGTAGCCATCGGGCAGCACTTCGAGCACGCCTTCCGAGAAGATGTACCCGCTCTGCTCGGTCTGGGCCTTGAGGATCTGGAAGATCAGCTCCTGCTTACGCAGCCCCGTGGCGCCGACGACGCCGAGGTCCTGCGCCACCTGCATCAGGTGCTGGATGCTCATCTCCTTGAGCTGCCCGATGTGCAGGGCCGATTCGTTGCGCACTTCATCCGGAATGTCGGGCGGAGGCGGTTCGAGGCCCACGTCGGGCATGTCGGGACCGGGACGGCGGGAGGAGGAGGAGCGCGCGCCGCCGCGGCGTGCGCCGGAACGCTTCTGTGCTGGAGCCATGCGTGTAGGAGTCGTGTGGTGGCTGCGAGAAACCCGGCAGCGGGAGTGCTGCGTGGGACGGGTGAAGCCGGCCCCTGAAACCAAGGGTGAACCGCGAGTATAGCCCAAAACCCATGGTGTAGAATGCCCCGCTAGCGTGACGCGGCACCTGCTCATCCTCGGCCTGGTCTGCTTCCTGACCTTCTTTGCGGGACTCGGCCGAGGCGCCATTGGCGACTCGGATGAAGCGTTCTACGCTGAGGCGGCGCGCGAGATGGTCGAGTCGGGCGACTGGCTCACCCCGTACTACAACTACGAACTCCGCTTCCAGAAGCCCATCCTCTTCTACTGGCTCGTGGCGATTGCCTACAAGGTGGGCGGCGTCAGCGAAGCCGCGGCGCGGGCCCCGTCGGCGCTGGCCGGGTTCCTGCTGGCGGTGCTCACCTACCTGTCGGGACGCCGCTGGTTCGACGCCTCGACCGGCTTCTTCGCAGCCACCATCGTCGCCACGAGTTTCGGCTACTACTCCATCGGCCGGCAGTCGCTGCCCGATCTGCTGCTCGCCTTCTTCATCGCGGCCTCCACGTGGACGTTGATCGAGGCCGTGGCCGCGCCCCTGGCCACCGCCGACACTACCACCACGCGCCGACGCGGCTGGCTGGTGCTCTCAGCCGTCCTCATCGGGCTCGGCCTGTTGACCAAGGGCCCCGTGGCGCTGGCCCTGCCCGTGCTGGCCGTCGCTCCGATCTGGTGGAAGGAGCGGCGACCGCGTGCCCCCGACGAACCCGCGGCGTGGCGGCCGGGCGTGGCCGACGCCGTCCTGTTCGGCGGCATCATCGTCCTGGTGGCGGCGCCGTGGTTCATCGCGATGATGAACGAACACGGCGTGGCCTACCTGCACCGCTTCTTCGTGGACGAGAACCTCGAACGGTTCGCGACCGACCGCTACAACGAGCCGCGTCCCTTCTGGTTCTACGTGCCCATCGTGCTCGGCGGGTTGTTGCCGTGGTCGCCCTTCATCCTGCTGTGGTTTCCTACCTGGAAGCGTGCCTTCAGCGGACAGCGGCTGGTGACACGGGCCGAGTGGCGCGGCATCCTGTGGGCCGCCGTCCCCTTCGTGTTCTACTCGCTGTCGATTGGCAAGCAGCCGCGCTACATCCTGCCCATGCTGCCCCCGATGGCGCTGCTGATGGCGCGGTCGGTCATCGCGAGGCTGCCTGAGGGCGGCCTCCGCACGCCGCGCCACACCGCATTGGCCGCGTGCGGCACGCTCAGTGCCCTCATCCTGTTCTCGCTCGGCCTGTTGCTGCACCGCGCGCGCCCGCTGCTGTTCGCGCTGTCGCCCTCGCTCGCCCTGGTCTGCACGGGCATCATCATCGTCGGGGCGCTGGCGGTGCTCATCGCAAGCTGGACGCCGCGGCGATGGGCCCTGCCCGTCACGCTCACCGGCGCATCCGTGGCGACGCTGCTGGCCCTGCACTACTCGGTGGTGTCGGCGGCCGATCTCGAACCCGTGCAGCGGATGGCGCGCGTCTACGCGTCCGTGCACCAGCCCGACCAGCCGTCAGCCACCTATCGCGTGTTCGTACGCAATCTCGTCTTCTACACGCGCGTGCCGCAGGTGGACCTGACCGAGCCCGAAGCGGTCGTCGCGTTCCTGCGGCAGGCCGAGCCTGTGCTGTGCGTGATGACCACCGACGACCTGGCCGAGTTGCAGCGCGACCACGGCGTCGATCCGCGGGTGCTGGGGTCGGTGCAGTACTTCAACCCGGCCGGCGTCCGCCTGCGGACGCTGCTGTGGCCCGACCCCGAGAACGATCTCGAGACCGTCGTACTGGTCACCAATCACTGACCAGTCGCGCGTCAGTCCCCTGGCAGCACCTTCCCCGGGTTCAGCAGGCCGTGGGGGTCGAAGGCGGCCTTGAGGCGGCGCATCAGCGCCAGTTCGGCCTCTCCCACCTCGAGCCCGATGAACGGCAGCTTCGAGAAGCCGATGCCGTGTTCGCCGGTGATCGAGCCCTCGAGCGCCACCGTCCCCTCGAACAGCGCACGTTCCGCCGCCCGGGCCCGTGCCATCAGGTCGGCATCGGCCGGGTCCACCATGATGTTCACGTGGATGTTCCCGTCGCCCGCGTGGCCGAAGCTCGGGATACGCAGGCCGTACTCGCGCTTCAGGCGGTCGAGCAGGTCGAACAGCTCGGGAATCCGGCCCTTGGGGACGACGATGTCGTGGTTGATCTTGAGCGGCGCCAGGGCGCGTACCGCAAACGACATCACGCGACGCACGTCCCAGAGCGCCTGCTGCGTCGCCACGTCCAGCGCGACCTCCACGACCGATGCGCCAGCTTCCCGACAGGCCAGCTCCACACGCTCCGCCTCTTCGCGCACGGCCGCCGGGAGGCCGTCCACTTCGATGAGCAGCAGCGCGCCGGTGCCCTCTGGCGCAATCGGCGGCGTCGGCTGGTAGGCGCGTGCCGCGTCGAGCGTGTCGGCGTCGATGAGCTCGATGGCCGCCGGCACCACACGCGCGCGGATGAGCGCGCTGACGGCAACGGCCGCGTCACGGATGCTCGCGAAGCTGGCGCGCAGCGTCACCTGGGCGGGAGGCAGCGGCACGAGCCGCACGATCACACGCGTGATCACCGCCAGCGTCCCTTCCGAGCCGACGAGCAGCTGCGTGAGGTCGTACCCGACGACGTTCTTCACCGTCTTGCCGCCGGTATGGATGATCTGTCCGTCGGGCAGCACGGCCTCGAGCCCGAGCACGTAGCGGCGCGTCACGCCGTACTTGAACGCACGCGGGCCGCCGGCGCACTCCGCGACGTTGCCGCCGATGGTGGACTGGCCAAGGCTCGCAGGATCGGGTGGGTAATACAGCCCGACGCGGGCCACTGCCGCCTGCAGCTCGCCCGTCACCACATGGCTCTCGACGACGGCCAGCAGGTTGGCCTCGTCGATCTCGATGATGCGCGTGAACCGCTCGAGCGAGAGGACCACACCGCCGGCAAGCGGCACGGCGCCGCCGGTGTAGCCCGTACCGGCCCCGCGCGGCACCACGGGCACGCGATGGGCGGTGCAGGCGCGCAGGACCGCGGACACCTCCTCGGTGGTGCCGGGGCACACCACCACGTCGGCCGGACGCCCCTTCCGAAGCGCGTCCATGCCGTACGCCTCGAGGGTGGCGGCATCGGTGTGCACGTGGTCCGCACCGACAGCCTGTTGCAGGCTGGCGAGGAACGCGGCGGTCACGGCCATGTCAGGCCGGCCTGGTGGCGAGAAACGCGTGGATGCGCCGGGCGGCCTCCTCGAGCTGCTCGATCGAGGCGGCGTAGGACAGCCGCACGAACCCTGGAGCGTCGAACGCCTCACCGGCCGTCAGCACGACGTGCTGCTGCTCGAGCAGCGCCTGGCAGAACTCGTCGCTCGTACGCAGGCCGTCGGGCGACAGCAGATCGGACACGTCGATGAACAGGTAGAACGCGCCGGCCGGCTTGGCGCAGCGCAGGCGCGGGTCGGCCGTGAGCAGGGCCCAGATGTGGTCACGCCGCCGCCGATACTCGTCGAGCATCTCGGTGACGCACTGCTGCGGCCCCGAGAGTGCGGCCACCGCCGCTTTCTGCGTGATGGAGCAGGCGTTGCTGGTCGAGTGGCTCTGGATGGCGGCGCACGCCGCGATGACGTCGCGCGGGGCGAGGAGCCAGCCGCAGCGCCAGCCGGTCATCGCATACGCCTTGGAAGCCGAGCCGGCCAGGATCGTCCGATCGCGCATCCGTTCGCCGAGCACGCGTGGCAGGTTGTGTGGCACCGCGTCGTAGATGAGCCGCTCGTAACAGAGGTCGAGGATGACCCAGATGCCGCGCGGGGCCGCGGCCTCGGCGATGGCCGCCATCGCCTCTTCGCTGATGAGCGCGCCGGTGGGGTTGGCCGGCGAGGTGATCACGATGGCTTTGGTGGCCGGCGTGATGGCATCGATGAACGGGGCGGCCGTCAGCGCGAAGCCCTCCTCCGCCGAGGCGTGGACGACAACCGGGGTCGCACCTGCCAGCTTGATCTGCTCGGCGATCGTCGGCCAGCCGGGGGCATGGGTGATGACCTCGTCTCCCGCATCGAACACGGCGAGGGCGGCATTGACCAGCGCCTGCTTGCCGCCGGCGCAGATGATCACCTCCGCTTCGTCGTAGGTCACCCCGTAGTCGGCACGATAGCGGTCGATGATCGCACGCTTCAACTCCGCCGTGCCGGCGTTGGCCGTGTACTTGGTGAAGTTGGCGGTGATGGCGGCATGGGCCGCGTCCTTCACGTGAGCCGGCGTGGCGAAGTCGGGCTCGCCCGCGCTGAGGTCCACCACGTCCACGCCCTCGCGGCGCAGGCGCTCGGCCGCGAGCAGGCCCTTCATGGTGGGAGAGGAAGCGATGCGCGTCGTCCGTTCAGCGAGCATGGGCACCTGGAGAGGGGCGGTCATCGTGGGGATGGCCGCGGCGGAAGATGCGGCAGCACTTCGGCCGGCACGAAGCCGTCCACACGGCCGCCGAGGCGGTGAATGTCACGCACCAGCGAGGCACTGACGTGCGCCCACTCGGGTGACGCCGCGAGAAAGATGGTGTCGAGGCGCGGCCACATCGTACGGTTCATCCGCGCCATCGGCCACTCGTAGTCGTAGTCGGTGCCGCTGCGCAGGCCCCTCACGATCGCATGGGCATCGTGCCGCCGGGCGAGGTCCACGAGGAGCCCGTCGAAGGCCACGACCTCCACCGTCGGCCAGGCGTGTACGGCCGCGCGCGCCGCCTCGAGCCGCACGTCGAGCGACAGGAGCGGGGACTTCGCCGGGTTGTGTAAGACAGCGACCACCACGCGATCGAAGAGGTGCACCGCGCGCTCTACGAGGTCGAGGTGGCCGTTGGTGATCGGGTCGAACGATCCCGGCACGATGGCCGTCCGCGATGTCGTCACGACGCGCCTCCGGGTGAGCCGGGCGCCCCGCCGTCCGCGGTTACCGGCACGTGGCGGTAGAAGGACAACGCGCTGTCGCCCTGCCGCAAGGTGCGCACGCGCGAGAGCGGCCCCGCGGTGTCTGGGGGCGGCTGTCGATGCGCGTGCTCGAGCACCAGCACGCCGCTCGGGGCCACGTGTGCCGCGGCCAGCGCCAGCACGCCATCACGTGACGCGTCCGCGTAGGGAGGGTCGAGAAACACGAGATCGAAGGGGTCGAAGCGGCCGGAGCGCAATGCCTCGGCGGCATCCCGAGCGACGATAACATACGCGTCCGACGCGCCACACCGCGCCAGGTTCCGACGCACGAGCGCCACGGCGCGACGGTCCTGCTCGACGAAGGTCACCGCGGCCGCGCCGCGGCTCAAGGCTTCGAGTCCCACCGCACCGGTCCCCGCATACACGTCGAGCACGCGTGCGCCCGCCACCTCGCCAGCCAGCACGTTGAAGAGCGTCTCGCGCAGCCTGTCGGAGGTGGGCCGCACACCGTCCCAGGTCGGCGTGTCGAGCGTCCTTCCCTTCCACTGCCCGGCGATGATGCGCATCAGCCGACTTCGCCCAACTGGAAGCGCCCGGCCCATGCCTCCCGTGCGAG
>JAEZDP010000228.1 GCA_023418055.1 Acidobacteriota bacterium | reverse complement strand
CGGCCGGTCGAGGTGGTGTTCGGTCGCGAGGCCACGGTGTTCGTCCATCCCTATACGGGTGAGGTGCTGGGCACGGGGTCGGCACGAGCGCGTGCGTTCTTCCGCGGCGTGACCGACTGGCACCGGTGGCTGGCCCTGCGTGACGCGCAGCGGGCGACCGGCCGCGCCATCACGGGAGCGGCCAACCTCACCTTCTTCTTCATCGTCGTCAGCGGGTTCTATCTCTGGTGGCCGCGCACCTGGACCCTGGCGCAGTTCCGCCAGGTGCTCGTCTTCAGGCGTGGCCTGCCGGCCAAGGCCCGTGACTTCAACTGGCACAACGTGATCGGCTTCTGGAGTCTGGTGCCGCTGGTCGTCATCGTCTGGTCAGGTGTGGTGATCTCCTATCCGTGGGCGAGCGATCTCACCTACCGGCTGGTTGGCGAGGCGCCGCCACCGCGGGCGACGCCTGGTGGCGGTCCGGGCCGGCCCGGGGGCGGCGGCCGGCCAGGGGGACCGGCCGTGCAGGGTCGAGGCGACGCCGCCGGTACGCGTGAGGGTGTGCCGCGTTTCGTGGCCAGCGATGCGGGCGAGGCAGTCGGGGCCGACCTCGATGCGCTCGTGGCGCGGGCCGAATCCGTACGTGACGACTGGACGATCATCAGCCTGCGCCTGCCCGTCGCTGCCACGGGACACGCCGCCGTCACCGTCGACAGCGGGACCGGTGCCCAGCCCCAGAAGCGGGGTACGCTGACGCTCGACGCCGCCAGCGCCACGGTCGTCACGTGGGAAGGCTTCGATGCCGCCACGCCCGGGCGCCAGTGGCGCATGTGGCTGCGGTTTGCGCATACCGGCGAGTGGTACGGCCTGACAGGACAGACCATCGCCGGCCTGGCGACCGTCGGTTCGCTGGTCCTCGTGTGGACAGGCCTGGCCCTGTCGCTGCGCCGCTTCCAGGCCTGGCTGGGCAGGAGGCGCCCCGGCCGCGCCGTGCAGCAGCGCCGGGCTGCGTGAGCGCGCGCCATAAGCCATACGCCTTACGCCATACGCCTTACGCCACGTTAAGTTAGGCTGACCCGTGCTCTACTCCCCTTGACATCCTAGTGAGGTCGTGGGAACGTGCGGCGCGTGTCCACTGGCCATCCAAGTGAACGCCAGCCGCGTGGGCTGCGTCGGAGCCGCCGATGACCTGGCCGGCACTCCGGCGCCTGGTGCGCCGTCTGCGCGAGTCCATCCTGACCGAACGGGGCGACCTCGAAGCCGCGCGCGAGTACGAGTCGCACCTCGCCCTGCTCGAGGAGGATCTCAGGGCCCAGGGCCTGCGGGCCGACGAGGCGAGACGCGTGGCTGTCGGCAGGATCGGCCTCGCCACGAGCGTCCAGGCGCTTCATCGCGAGGCACGCGGCCTGCCCTGGCTCACCGACGCCAGGCACGACCTCCGGCACGCCAGCCGCATGCTGATGCGGGCTCCCGCGCACACGCTGGCCGTGCTCGTCACGGTCGCGGGCATGGTGGCGCTGGCCGCGGCAGGGTCCGCCGTCATCCACGGCGTGCTGCTGCGTCCTCTCCCCTACGACGCGCCCGACCGTCTCGTCCGGGTCTGGGAGCGCCATGAAGACACGGCCCCCGTCTTCCCGGGGGCCCATGGCACTGATCTCACCTATCACGCGCTGAGGGAGGCCGTACTGCCGTCGTTCGATGGCATCGGCGCCTTCCAGCACCGCGTGCACACCGTGTCGGGTCCGCAGGGCAGCCGGCAGATCGACGGCGCGGCGCTGACGCCGTCACTTCCAGGCGTCTTGCGTCTCGTCCCACGGCTCGGACGGTTCTTTCTGGACAGCGAGGCCAACGGGACGACGCACGTTGCAGTGCTTGGCCATGGCTTGTGGCAGCGGTCCTATGGGGGCGCCGCGGACGTGGTCGGGCAGACCATCGTTGCCGATGGGGTCGCGCACGAGATCGTCGGCGTGGCTCCCGAGGGCTTCGCGTTTCCGGAAACCGACACGGAACTGTACACGCCGCTGCACATGCCGCGGCCCACGGGCAACAACCTCGCGCTGATCAGCCTCGTCGCCCGCCTGGCGCCGCCCGCCTCGGCCGCGCAGGCCGCCGAGCAGGCCACGACGGTGGCGCGGACCCTGCCGCGCCCGATGGTGGCTGACGTGCTCTTCGGCAAGGGCGGACCCGTGCGGGTGCACGTCCAGCAGCTTGGCGCCCAGATGACGGCCGCCGTGCGACCGGCGCTCCTGACCCTCGGCGCGGCAGTCCTGCTGCTGGTGGTGGTCGCCTGCGCGAACGTCGCCACGCTGTCTGTGGCGCATGCGTTGGGCCGCAGGCACGAGGTGCACATCCGCCTGTCGATGGGCGCCACGCGCCCTCGCCTGGTGCGGCAGGTGCTGACCGAGCACCTCGCGCTCTGCAGCATGGGCGCCGCCGTGGGGACAGCGCTGGGCGTGCTGCTGCTGCGGGCCCTGCCGCGTCTGCTGCCCGCCTCGTTCCCCCGCCTCGAGACCCTGCAGGTGGACTGGCCTTTCGTCGCAGCCGCGCTTACCTGCACGCTCGTCATCGCGGCCGTTTCGGCGCTCGCGGCGGTTCGCGAGTTGTCGAGCGACCAGGGCGTGGGACACCGCGCCACCGCGTCGCGCACGGTGGCCGCCGGCCAGTCGCGCCTGCGACAGTCGCTGCTGGCCGTGGAGTCTGCCGTCGCGGTCGTGCTGCTCGTCGGTGCGGCCCTGCTGCTACGCAGTTTCGTGACGCTCATGGATGTGGACGCGGGGTACGACCCCGCACACGCCGTCACCGCGACGCTCCACCTGCCGGGCGATGCCCGGGCAGCTCGAAGCCGCACCAGTCCGGAGCATCTGGCCACGCGGGCCCGGGTCGAGACCCTGGCCAGTCACCTGCTCGAGCGGCTGCGCGCACATCCGGACGTCGCGGCGGCCGGCGTCGGCACCGTGGTGCCCTTCGGCGGCAGTCTCGCCCGCTACGGCTTCGAACTCCCGGGCACGGCCGGACCCGACGGCAAGACGGTCGTCGCCTACGCCATGTCCAGCATCGTCAGCGAGGGATACTTCGAAGCGCTCGGCATGCGGCTGCTCGAGGGTCGCACCGTCGCGATGGCCGACCGTACCGCCGCCGTGCGCGCCATGGTCGTGAACGAGACGTTCGTCCGCACCTACTTCGACGACGGCCGTCCCGTGGTGGGCCGCCAGTACACGGGCATGCTTGGCGACGAGGGCACGGTGGTGGAGGTAGTGGGCGTCGTGCGCGACGTGAGGCACGTACGGCTCGACGAGTCCCCTGAGCCGCACATCTACCTGGCGGCCGGGGGACCGTTCCACCTCCAGGACCTGGCGCTCGTGGTGCGTACAGGCGAGGCGACGGGCCGGCTGCTCGAGGACATCCGCGCACTCGCCATCGCTGTCGACCCTGACGTCGCGGTGGACAACCTGGGGACGCTCGACGCGAAGGTCTCGGCATCGGTCGCCACGCGCCGGACGATCGTGTCGCTGCTCACGGGGTTCGCCGGCCTTGCCCTGCTGCTCTCCGTGACCGGACTCTACGGCACGCTGGCCCATGCAGTGACCACGCGTTCGCGCGAACTCGGCATTCGGGCCGCGCTCGGCGCCAGGCGGGGCAACCTGATCGCCATGGTCGTGCGTCAGGGCGTCGGCGTGACGACGTGTGGATTGCTCCTGGGGTTGGTCGTGTCCGGCCTGCTGGGACGCACGCTCGAAAGTCAGTTGTACGGCATCACGCCGGCTGACCCGCTCTCGTATATCGCCGCGCCGCTCCTGCTCCTCGCCGCGGCCCTCGCTGCCTGCATCCTTCCGGCACGCCGCGCCGCCCGCACCAACCCTGCGCTCCTGCTGTCGACGCCCGACGCGTAAGGGCAGGCGTACGGCATGCGCCGTGTGGGTGTGGCGTGTGGCGTATGGCGTATGGCGTGGCGGCGAGGCCCCAGCCCCCCGATCCGCGATCCCCGATCCGCGATCCGCGATTCCCGATCCGCGATCCCCTACTCGTCCCACCGCACCTTGTACAGCCGTTCGCCCTCCATCGTGATCACCCGGTGCGGGTGCAGCAGGCGGATGCGGTTGGACCACCACTCCGGCGCGTCGGCCTGGATGTACGCGATGCGGCCGTTGACCGGGTGGATGGAGACGCCTTTCACGTCGGCGGCGTCCTTCAGATCGCCATGTTTCGAGAACGTCCGGGTGTCGCGGTCGAACAGCCAGACGGCATGGTGGGTGCTGAGCACGAGGCGAGACGAGTCGGGCACCGCCATCAGTTCGTGCCCGCTCTGGTCGGGCAGCGGGTAGCGCGAGGCCAGCGAGAGTCGGGGGCGGTCGGAGTCCCAGTCGGTCAGCGTGTAGGCCCGCAGGTCGTCCATGCCGATCGCCCACAGCAGCTCGCGCTCGGCGTCCCAGACGGCGCCATGGCCGGAGGGCAGGTCCGTGGAGAACACGGCGGCACCCGGCGTGCGTGCGTCGAACAGCGCCAGGCGGTTGCCCGTGCCCGCCCTGATGCTGCACGCGAGCACGACGCGGTCGCCCGGCAGCAGCTCCGCCGAATGCGCATTGCCGCACTCGCCCCACCAGACGGCCGCCCCGGTCGCCCGATCCACGAGGGCCGCCCCGTCGCTCGACGCCGTGATGAGCAGCCGGTTGCCGGCCACGGGCTTGCACTCGTCGGTGGTCCGGAACTTCTCGCG
>JAEZDP010000038.1 GCA_023418055.1 Acidobacteriota bacterium | reverse complement strand
CCTGTCTGCGGAGCGCAATGCGGAGTTGCAGGCCGCGTTCGACAAGCGGCAGCTCGAACTGCAAACGCCGTCGCTGAATGCCGCGAGGGTGAGCGCCCTCGAAGTGGCCGGACCGTTCACCCAGCCGCGTGGTCCATCGCCTGACAGCCTTCGGACGGTTTTTGCCTGCGGCGCCCCGGACGCCGGATACGACGCGGCGTGTGCGCGACGGAGCGTCACGGGCTTCCTGGCGCGCGCGTTCCGCCGGCCGGTCTCGTCGGCAGACGTCGAGCCGTACGTACGTTTGGCGGAGGCGGCTGCGGCGCGCGGCGAGTCGTTCGGTGAAGCGATGGCGATTGCCGTCCAGGCGGCGCTGGTGTCACCCGACTTCCTCTTCCGCATCGAAGAGGACGTGCCGGCCACCCCGCAGGCGGCCTATCACCCCATCAGCCAGCACGAACTGGCGACCCGCCTGTCCTACTTCCTCTGGTCGAGCATGCCGGATGCGGAGCTGCGTGCCGCCGCCGATCGGGGTGAGCTGCGGACGCCCGCGGTGCTCGAGGCCCAGGTGCGGCGCATGCTGGCCGACCCGAAAGCCGTGGCGCTCGTCGAGGAGTTCGGCGGGCAATGGCTGCAGTTCCGGGCGCTCGAAGCGGTGCAGCCGGACCGGGACCGCTTTCCGGACTTCGACAACTACCTGCGGCTGTCGATGCGCGAAGAGACGGTCCGCTTCTTCGAGGGCATCGTGCGCGACGACCGCAGCGTGCTCGAGTTCCTCGACGCCGACTATACGTTCCTGAACGAACGACTTGCACGGCACTACGGCGTGGAGGGCGTGAGTGGTCCCGAGTTCCGGCGCGTGCGCCTGTCCATGCCGGAGCGGGGCGGCGTGCTGTCGCACGCGAGCGTGCTGACCGTGTCGTCGTATGCCACGCGCACCTCGCCGGTGATGCGCGGCAAGTGGATTCTCGACAACCTGCTCGACGCGCCGCCGCCGGATCCGCCGGCTGGCGTGCCGGCGCTCGACGAGACCGCCGTCGGCACCACCGTCTCGATGCGTCAGCAGATGGAAGCGCATCGTGCGAACCCGACGTGTGCGGCGTGCCACCGGCGAATGGACCCGCTGGGGTTCGGGCTCGAGAACTACGACGCGATCGGCGCGTGGCGGACGACCGAAGGCGCGTTTGCCATCGACGCCTCTGGCCAGCTACCCGACGGCCGCTCATTTGAGGGACCGGCGGAACTGCGGCGCATCCTGACGGCCGACCGAGACGACTTCACGCGGGCCCTGACGTCGAAGCTGCTCACGTATGCCCTCGGGCGGGGGCTCGAACGGTTCGACCGGCGGACGGTCCGTGCTATCGTCGAGGCGTTACCGTCTCATGAGTACCGCTTCTCGGGGCTCGTCCTCGAGGTGGTCAACAGCCTGCCGTTCCAGCAGCGGCGAGGGAGCCCCGCGTCATGATGATCACGCGTACGCACCTGCCACGACGGTCCTTCCTCCGTGGCCTCGGCACCGTCGTGGCCCTGCCGATGCTCGACGCGATGACCCCGGCGCTGGCGCGCGGCGCCGAGGCGGCCGCGCGGCCCACCAGGCTGCTGTTCACCTACGTGCCCAACGGCGTGACGATGGCCGACTGGACGCCGACGGCCGATGGCGCGGCGTTCGAGCTGTCGCGCATCCTGCAGCCGCTGGCGCCCTACAAGGACCGCATGCTCGTGTTGAGCGGGCTGGCCCACAACAACGGGAAAGCGCTGGGTGACGGACCCGGCGACCACGCGCGCGCGGCCGCGTCGTATCTGACCGGCGTGCACCCGCGCAAGACGGCGGGCGCCGACATCCGCAATGGCGTCTCGGTGGATCAGATTGCGGCGCGGCACCTCGGCAGCGAGACCCGATTCGCGTCGCTCGAGCTCGGGTGCGACGACTCGCGGACGGTCGGGAACTGCGACTCGGGATACAGCTGCGCCTACACCAACACCCTGTCGTGGCGCAGCGAGACGTCGCCAATGCCGCCCGAGACCAACCCGCGGCTGGTGTTCGAGCGGCTGTTCGGTGGGGCGGATGCCGGACTCGACCCGGCGGTGCGAGCGCGCCGGCTGATGAACCGCCGCAGCATTCTCGATGTCGTCACGACACGGACCCGCGAACTGAACGGCACGCTCGGGGCGGCCGACCGGCGGAAGGTGGACGAGTACCTGACGTCCATCCGCGAGATCGAGCGGCAGATCGACGCGGCCGAACACGACTGGACCGATATTCCGGCCGGCGTCGAGAAGCCGACGGGCGTGCCGGTGGCCTACGCCGACTACGTGAAGCTGATGTTCGACCTGCAGGTGGTGGCGCTGCAGACCGACATGACGCGCGTCGTCACGATGATGATGGGGCGTGAGGGGAGCATGCGGACGTACCCCGAGATCGGGGTGCCCGACCCGCACCATCCGCTGACGCACCACCGGAACCAGGGCGACTGGGTGGAGCGCGTGTCGCAGATCAACGAGTTCCACGCCGGGCTGTTCGCGCATTTCCTTGGCCGTCTGGCGTCGACGCCCGAGGCCGACGGCCCGCTGCTGGATCATTCGATGGTGGTGTACGGCAGCGGGCTGAGCGACGGCAACCGGCACACGCACGAGGACTTGCCGGTGGTGGTCGTGGGCAGCGGCGGAGGGGCCTTCAAGACGGGGCGGCACATCGTCTATCCGAAGGACACGCCGATGACGAACCTCTTCCTGACGCTGCTTGATCGGGTGGGCGTGCGCCCGGAGTCGGTGGGGGACAGCACGGGCCGGATTGAGCACCTGCTGTAGCGGCCGGGGGGCGGCTGGGGGTCAGGTCTCGAACCGACGCATTCTGCACGCTGTGGCACTTGGCCGCGCGGCAGGTCTGACCCCACGACCGTCGCGATGCAGGTCTGACCCCGCCACGACACGCGGCAGGTCTGACCCCAGCCGTCCCGGCGCGTCCTACCGGAACTCGAGGAAGTACTGATACGGCAGGATGTCGTGCTCCTGCACCAGCGTCCACCCCGCCCCTTCCATCTGGCGGACGAGGTCGTCCCGCGCGATCTTCATCTCGACCGGCGGGCCCACCGGCAGGTCGCGCTTGTGGAAGTCGATCATCACGAGCCGCCCGCCGGGCTTGAGGGCGCGGCGCAGGTGCGAGAGATATGCCTCCTGCTGCTCCACGTGGTGCCAGACGTCACAGATGAAGACGAGGTCCACCGATGCCGGCCGCAGCAGCGGATCGTCGGGCGGTGCGAGGACGCTGGCGACGTTGGAGATGTTCGCGTCGCGCAGGCGCCGGTTCAAGTGCTGTGCCATGTCGGCGCTGACGTCCACCGCGTAGACACGTCCTGACGCACCGACGGCCTTCGCGAGACGTACCGCGAAGTAGCCGGTGCCGGCGCCGATGTCGGCCACCACCTGCCCCTCACGCAGGCCAAGCGCCGCGACCACGTCGTCGGGCTTCTGGTAGGCGTCACGACGCGGGTCGTCGAGCGCCGCCGCGTACGCCTTGGGGTCTCCATGGCGCTGGTGCATCTCGTGATGCCCCGCCGCCTGCTGTCGGGCGTCGCCCGAGGGGGTGGGGCCGGCGACGAGCGGCGCATGGGTCGAACCGACCCCCAGCAACGCGGTCAGCATCATAGGGAGTGCGCGGGTCAGCGTCGGTCGTGGCGCCATGTCGGCATGATCGCAGGTCTGGCGTCGCGCGTATAGTTGTGGGCCATGCGCCATCACCTCACGCTGACGCTCATGCTCGCGTCGAGTCTCGCCTGGACGGCCTGCCGTGACACCTCGCGTTCGGCAGACGCTCCCGCCGCGAGCGGTACGGCAGCGGTTCCGCACCGGCCAGTCCACCCGTCAACGCGAAAGCCGATGCTGACGCCTTTCTCGAGGCCCTCAGGACGCACTGCGGCCAGGCCTTCGGTGGGCGGATCGTCGCCAACACTCCTGAGTCGGACGACGACCCGTTCGTCGGACGCGCCCTCGTGATGCATGTCCGCGAGTGCGAGGTCGACACGCTGCGTATTCCGTTCCACGTGGGCGACGACCGCTCGCGGACGTGGGTGCTGACGCGTACCGGACGCGGCCTCCGGCTGCAGCACGACCATCGTCATCGTGATGGAACGCCTGACATCTTGACCATGTATGGGGGTGACACGCAGGGGTCAGGAACCGCCGGCCGGCAGGAGTTCCCGGTGGACGTCTTCTCGCAGGCGCTGTTCACGCGCGAGCAGCGGGCGGCCTCGTTGACCAACGTGTGGGCCATGGAGATCGAGCCGCATCGGACGTTTGCCTACGAGTTGGCCCGCCCTGGCCGGCTGTTCCGTGTGGAGTTCGACCTCAGCCGGCCGGTCGCGCTACCACCGGCGCCGTGGGGCGCGCAGCCGCACAACGCACCGGGTGGAGGGGTCGCCCCGTGAAGAATGTGCGATTTCAAGCCCTGACCCCCAGGTGATACGCTCTTCTGGAACACCACAGCCGGGGCGCGCAAACATGAGCCGCGTCCCTTCATGAGTCAACCGTCATCGAGGAGACCCGCATGACTGACGATACGAAGAACCCCAAGACCACCAAGCCAGAGGACTACGAGCCGGAACGCCACGGCGACGTGCTCGGCATCACCGACGCCGACCCCAACGTCGAGATCCCCCGCGCCACACAGGACCGCGGCGGTAATCCCAAGGGCATCGAAGTGCGCGACCATGCCTCGGGCATCGGCGAACTGAAGCAGACCAAGGGCGCCACGGGCATCGACATGGGCGCCGGCGGCAAGGGCACGGGAGTGAAGCCTGCCTGACACCCGCAAGGCCCGGCGGCCGCAACGGGCCACTCACGGCGCGGCGCACCTTCGGGATGCGCCGCGTCGTTCCACGTCTGCGCGTCGCACGGGGCTGGCGGTCGTGCTCGCGGTCGTCACCTGCGGCGTGCTCGGCGCGTGGTGGTGGTGGCGTACGCCTGCGGCACCCGCCGCCAGCACCTCCACACCCCTGACGGTGGCGGGCCCGTCCGACGAGGCCCCGCCAGGACCTGCGCCGAGCGGCATGCGCTGGATTCCCGGCGGCGAGTTCCTGATGGGCTCGGACGACCCGATGTTCGCCGATGCGCGCCCCGTCCATGCCGTGGCGGTGGACGGCTTCTGGATGGACGAGACCGAGGTCACCAACGCGGCCTTCACCCGTTTCACGAAAGAGACGGGTTACGTGACCGTGGCGGAGCGTACGCCATCGGCCGCCGACCTGCCCGGCGTGCCGGTCGAACTGCTCGTGCCCGGCTCGATCGTGTTCACGCCGCCCCACACGGCGGTGCCGCTCGACAACGGCCTGCGCTGGTGGCGCTTCGTGCCCGGCGCCAGCTGGCGGCATCCGGAGGGCCCGGGCTCGTCACTCGAGGGCCGCGCCGACCACCCTGTCGTGCACATCGCCTACGAGGACGCCGAGGCCTACGCGGCGTGGGCCGGTAACCGTCTGCCGACGGAAGCCGAGTGGGAGTATGCCGCCCGCGGCCGCCGGCAGCAGGCCGACTTCGTCTGGGGCAACGACCCGCTGCCCGATGGACACCATCCCGCCAACATCCATCAGGGCACCTTCCCGCACCACAACACCGAAGCCGACGGGTATGCGGCCACCGCGCCCGTCCGCGCCTTCGCGCCGAACGACTTCGGCCTCTACGGCATGGCCGGCAACGTCTGGGAGTGGACGATCGACTGGTACCGTCCCGACACCTACGCCAGACGCGCCGCCACACCCGCCTCCCCGCCCATCGTCCGCAACCCGACGGGCCCGGCCGACAGCTTCGACCCCGACGAGCCGGGCATCGCGAAGCGCGTGCAGAAGGGCGGGTCGTTTCTCTGCACCGACCAGTACTGCGGACGCTACAGGCCGGGCGGACGCGGGAAAGGTGCCGTCGACAGCGCCGCCAACCACGTCGGCCTCCGCACGATTCGACGGTAGGGAGCAGGCTTCGGGCAGGCTTCGGGCGACAGGCGACAGGCTTCGGGCGACAGGCTACACGCTACGGGCTCAGTGCAGGCTTCAGGCGACAGGCTTCAGGCTCTCGAAGTGCACCTGGCACCTCGCGGAGGCACCGAGCGCCGCGCGTGAGGCGTCAGGCGTGAGGTGAGGCATGAGGCATGAGGCGTGCGGCGTACGGCGTGAGGCGTACGGCGTGAGGCGTGAGGCGTGAGGCGTGCGGCGTGAGCCGCGCCCACCTCGACCGTCGATCCTGCTTGGGTCCGTCGTTGCGGATGCGTACGATGATCTGACAACGTTCCGACGCCACCGGACCCGTCGGACGCGGGGAGGATGCGATGCGCTCGACGGCTGTCTGCCGAAGCCTTCACGCACCCATCGTCGTGCTGACGATGGTGCTCACCCTGGGGTGGGGAACTGCGCACCTCGACGCGAGGTCCCAGGCCCCGGGGGGCCTTTCGGGACGCGTGATGGACGACACGGGCAGCGTGCTGCCGGGCGTGACCGTCACCGTGTCGGGAGGGGCCGTGGCCCGCACGGTGTTCACCGACGGCAACGGCGACTTCCGCGTCGACGGACTCCCGCCCGGGCGGTACGAGGTCACCGCCGCGTTGTCGGGGTTCAGCCCCGCCACCCGCGAGGTGCAGGTGAGCGACACCGTCGTCACGCTCGACGCCTTCACGCTCGCGGTGGCCTCGCTCGGTGAAACGGTCGTCGTCTCGGCCTCACGCATCGAGACCACGGTGCTCAATGCGCCCGCGACGATGAGCGTGATCGCGAGCGACACGATCGAGACGGCTCCCTCGACGCAGTTCGGCGATCTCCTGCGGTCGGTCCCCGGCCTGAACGTGGTGCAGACCTCGGCGCGCGACGTCAACATCACCAGCCGCCAGGCGTCGTCCACCCTCTCGACCTCGCAGCTCGTGCTCGTGGACGGGCGGTCCGTCTATCTCGACTTCTTCGGGTTCGTCGCCTGGGATTTCGTGCCCACCGATCCTGGCGACATCAAGCAGATCGAAGTCGTTCGCGGGCCGGCCTCGGCCGTCTGGGGCGCCAACGCCCTCACGGGGGTGGTCAACATCATCACGCGGTCGCCGCGCGAGAACCCCGGCGGCACCCTCACCTTGACGGGCGGGCTCTTCAGCCGCGACGCCGGCTCCCGTGCGGGCGGCAGCGCTGGCAGTGCGTACGGCCTGAGCGCTGGCTATGCCGCCGCGCTCGACGACACGTGGTCCTATCGCGTCACCGGCGGGTACTTCGAGTCCGACCCGTACGCACGTCCCGTCGGCCAGGTCCCGCTCGACACGCATCCGCTCGACCCCACCGTCGTGACGGGTGGCGCGCTCTATCCGATCGACGGACCTGGCGCTCCGGGGCAGGCCTTCCAGAATCCGGGCACACGCCAGCCGAAGGTGGACGTCCGCGTGGACCAACTGCTGTCGGGTGGCGGCGTCATCACGTACGCCGCGGGGGGCGCGGGCACGTCGGGCATCATCCACACCGGCGTCGGGCCGTTTGCGATCGAGGAAGGGTCGTACCTCGGGTACGGACGCGTGAGCCTGACGAAGGACGCGTTGCGCGTGGCCGGCTTCGTCAACCTGCTCGAGGCACAGGCGCCCAACCTGCTGCTGACCGATCCGGCCACCCTCCGTCCGCTGCAACTGGACTTCAGGACACGCACCTTCGACCTCGAGGCGGGCCATGCCCTGACCATCGGGAGCCGGCACGTGGTCAGCTACGGCGGCAACGTCCGCCGCAACAACTTCGCCGAGATCTCCATCGCCCCCGACGTCGAGAGCCGTACGGAAGTCGGGGCTTACGTGCAGGAGGAGTTCTTCGTCGACAACTTCCGCGTCGCGGTCGGCCTGCGTGTGGACAAGTTCGGCAACATCGACGACCCGATGGTGGCTCCGCGCCTCAGTGCCACGTTCAAGCCGCGCGACGATCAGTCGCTGCGCGTCTCGTGGAACCGCGCGTTCCGGTCGCCCTCGGCCATCAACAACTTCCTCGACATCCAGCTCTTCGCGCCTGTCGCCCCCATCGATCTGCGGCCCCTCGCGCCGCTGCTGCCGCCGCCGCTGGCCGCCCTCGTCCCGACGGCCCCGGTGCCGCTCGTCGTCAACGCCGTGGGCAACCGCGACCTGGAGCCCGAATCGCTGACGGCCCTCGAACTCGCCTACACGGCGACCATCGCCGACCGCACGACCGTGGGCGTGGCGTGGTACCAGAACGACACGCACGACAGCATCAACTTCGCGACGATCACCCCATCGGTCAGCAACCCCGGCGGCCTCGCGCCGTTCGATGCCACGTCGCCCACCTACGTGTACCAGCCCTCGAACTCTGCCGAGACGGGCATTCCCGGGCCTCTGTACGGCACGCTCCTGGCGCTGCGCGTGCCCGGCTTCCCGTTGCCGCGGACGGTGTCCACCTACCTGAACCTGTCGGGCATCAGGCAGCGCGGTCTGGAACTGTCGCTCGACCACCGCTTCAACGAGCGGTACAGCACGTCGGTGAACTACTCGCTGCAGCCGACGCCGTCGCTGCTCGGGGTGGACGCGGACGAGATTGCCTATCCGCCCGAAGAGACCGGCCTCGCCGCGCGGCATCGCTTCAACGCCGCCTTCAACTGGAACAGTCCGCGCTTCGTCGGCAGCGCATCGGTCAACGGCGCCACGCGTGCGTTCTGGGTGGACGTGCTGGGCACCCCGTACGCGGGCTACACCGACGGCTTCGCAATGCTCAACGCCTACGTCGGTGTCCGGTGGATGGACGGACGCCTGACCACCGCCCTCAAGGGCACCAACCTCGCCAATCAGGACGTGCAGCAACACATCTTCGGCGACATTCTCAAGCGCGCCGTGAACGTCGAGATGAAGCTGCGCTTCTGAGCCACGCGTTCACAGCAGCAGCGCCTCGACACGATGCGCGTGCACGCAGTTGTGCGAGGTGGACCAGGTGAACACGGTGAAGCGCCCGTCCTGCGAGGCCACCAGCGCCACCGCGTCGTGCTGGTCGTGCACGAATTGCGCGGCCGAGAGATGCCGCGTGCCGCCGATCTGCACGGGATGGATGTCTGTGGGCACCTGGCCCTCGATGGGCTCGGTCAGCAGCAGCCGCTCGACGGCCGGCCAGCCCTTGCGCCGCGTCAACTTGACCCCGAACGCCAGCAGCGCGTAGTCGCGCGTCACGATGGTGGCGCCGTCCACGGCGGTGAGGCCTGCGACGCCCGCGATGGCGTGTGCCGACGGCGCCGGCCGCTCCGCCTGTGGCGACGCCGTCGCTCCCTCCGTCGTGTCGAAGGCCCGGAACGGCGGACGCACATCGTAGGTGACCGGCGTCACCACCGACGTCCGCCACGCGTCATCGTCGGGCACGACCATCAGGGCGCCGCCACGGCCGTGACCGCGCATCGACACGGCCAACTGCACGAGCAGGTCCGCCGAGGCCACCCATGAGGCGGGGGAGTCGAACCCGAAGAGGGATGACACCACGTGCGGGCACTCGGGCCGCCGCGGCACCTGCATGTCGAGCACGCGGACGTCGTTGCCCTCCAGGACGAGGATGTTCGTGTACTTGGCGGCGTCACGGTCGCGGCGGTACTTGGCCACGAGGAGTCCGGGCGCGACGACCTCCACCACCAGCGTGAGCGGCGGCAACTGCAGCGCCGTGCCCCAGACGCCCGGTCCCCCTTCGCCTGCCCACACGCCGATGTGGATGCCTGGGCGCTGGACCGCGGGCGCGAGCTTGGCGAGCGGCGCGGCCGCCAACGGCAGCGGACGGGCAAACCACAGCGGGCCGTCCACGGCCGTGTGCGGCACCAGCGCGAGCGAGATGGTAGGCGACACGCCTTCCTCTCGACGCAAGCTGGCCCAGAAGGCGGCGGTGAGGGCCTCTTCGATGAGCGCCTCGTCCGGCAAGCGCAAGCCGTGCGCCGCCGAGCCGGCCGACGCCACGTCCAGGAGGTGCCTGTGAATGCGGGGTGCGGCAATGCGGGCGGCAGGGTAGGGGGCAGGAGTCATCGGGATCGGGGATCGGGGATCGGGGATCGGGGATCGCGGATCGCGGATCG
>JAEZDP010000009.1 GCA_023418055.1 Acidobacteriota bacterium | reverse complement strand
CGGTCGAGCAGGTGCAGGTGGCCGTCGGGGTCGCGCAGCGTCACCGTGCGCGGGGTCTGCTCGACCATCACCCCGGCCACGATGCGGCCTCCGCGCATCGACGCGACGAAGTGTTCGTACCCTTCGCGGATCTCGAGCCCGGGGGCAACGATGGCGGCCATCCAGAAGTCGCGGTTCCGCCGTTCGTAGCCCGTGAGGTCTGGACCCGTGGTACCGCCGGCCCCAAACAGGGTGTGGCAGCTGGCGCAGCGGGCGGCATAGGTCGCCTGCCCAGCCGAGGCCGACCCCGTCCCGGCCTCCAGCGCGGCGGCGATACGGGCCGACTGCGCGACGAAGTCCTCGTCGCTGACCGCGTCGGCGATGCGGGGCCAGTGGCGGCGGATGCGCGCGTCGAGCACCGGATCGCGGTGAGCGAGCATCAGCTGCACGACGTCTGACGACACGTCGCGTGCCTTCACCACGGCGCGGTCGACGGCATCGAGCATGACCGCAGCCCAGGCGGGTCGGCTCGCAAGCACGCGTTCGGCGGTGCTGCGCACGCCGTGCTCGGCAGGCAGCGTCGACCCATGCCGCGCGAGGATGCCCTGCGCAACCGCGAGGTCGTCGAACCGGGCCAGCGTCTGGAGCGCAACTCGCTTCTCGGCGCTGTGCTGGTCGAGGCCCAGCACTCGCAGCAGCGTGGGCACGCTCGCGGCTCCCCCGGTTTCGCCGAGTTGGCGGATCAGCTGAGTCCTGACACCTGTCGGGACGGTCGGGTCGAGCACGACCGCCTTGGCCTCGTCGATGGCTGCGGGGTCACCGCGACGGAGGCGAAGCACCAGACCGCTCTCGCCCTGCTTGCTGGCGTGTTCGTCCAGCGCCGCAGACAGCACGCGGGGCAGCGGGGGAAGCGGCACGCCTTCGAACGCGGCCTGAAGCGCCTCGAGCAGGCTGGCGCGCACGTCGGCGCCTGGCGCACGTTCCAGCAGCCGCGCAGCGCTGGCCAGATTCGGCCCGCCCCCGGCCATCGCGTATCGCCGCATCAGACGCGGCGCAAGGGCGTCCCGGAACAATGCGCGCCGCCAGAGGCCTGCATCGTCGGTCCACCGTTCGATGTCCTGACGTCCGGTCTCGGCATGCCGTTCGAGGGCCCACCAGACCATCAGGGGCTGATGGGGATCTGCCGCGTCCGAGGCATGTGTCGTCAACCCATCCAGGATCGGAAGGGCGACGACGGCCGGAAGCCGCTTGGCCGACGCCGCCAGTTGGACGCGCACCTGGACATCGGGCTCCGAGGCGGCCAAGGCCGCAAGTCCGGACGCCAACGCGCCGTCGGCGCGTCGGCCATCGCCGACCAGCCGCACCACCCATCGCCGTACGTCCGGGCTCGGGTGCGCCAGCCATCGGGCGGCCCTGTCATCGGTCAGACCATCGAGCAGGTGCAGGGCCCACAGCGCCTCGAGCGCCTGGCGACCACCGCCTGACTCGATGAGGCGCGTCAGCACTGGCACGACGGACTGGTCGCGCCGCCAGCCGAGTTCGAGCACGGCGCGCCGGCGTACGAAGCGAACAGGGTGGGCGAAGAGCGCGACCAGATCGTCCGACGACCGTACCGCGAGGTTGCCGAGGTCGTACGTCGGCGATTGGCCCTCCGGCACGACGCGATACACGCGTCCGCTCGTCTTGTGCCAGTCGTCCACCGGCCGCACGTGGCTCAGCCGACTGTCGTACCAGTCGGCCATGTACAGCGCACCGTCCGGACCGACGCCGGCGTAGACGGGGCGGAACCAGTGGTCGTCGGTCTCGACCAGCGGCGTCTCGTCCACGGTCCGCCACCCAGACCCCTCGCGCTCCAGCCGGCTGGTCCAGACGATGTTGTGCAGGGAGTTCGGCGCGATGATGCGGCGCCGATAGTCGTCGGGGAACAGGGCGTCTTCGTAGATCGCGAAGGCTTGCGGAAACCTTCGGTCGTCACCCTGGTGCGGCATGTGGTCGAAGTACCCGAACGCGTACGGATTGGTCAGGGGACCGTGTTTCCCCCACGCCTTGGTGCCGTAGCTGCCTTGCGGATAGAACATGCCGCGCGTGCGTCCGGTGTTGGTGCCCGAGAACACCTGTCCTACCTCGTCAATCTCGAGGCTGAAGGTGTTGCCACCGCCCTCGGCGAAGATCTCGAACGTGTCAGTGCGGGGGTCGAAGCGCCAGATCATCTGGCCCTGCCACGTCACCCACTCGCCGTTCGCCGGATTCTGCACACGGCCCGTGGTGGTGCTGCCGTTGGCGCCATACAGCCAACCATCGGGGCCCCACGTCAGGCTGTTCATCACCGCGTGCGTGTCTTCGATGCCGAAGCCCGACAGCTTCACGACCGGGTCGCCGTCGGGAACGTCGTCGCCGTCGGCGTCGGGATAGAACAGCAGGTAGGGTGGGTTCGCCACCCACAGGCCACCGGCTCCAACCGCGACCGACGTCGCGATGTTCAAACCCGTCAGCACATCCTTTCGCGTGTCGTACCGCCCGTCGCCGTCGGTGTCGTCGAACACCGACACGATGTCGGCGCCGCGCACGCCGTGCGGCGGCGGCAGGGGGGCACGGTCGAAGCGGGCCCGCAGGTGGTCGTCGTACTCGACGATGCGAAGGCCGGCCGGGAACTGATACTGGCGGTACTGCACCACCCAGAGGCGTCCGCGCGAGTCCCAGGTCAGGAAGAGCGGCTGCTCGACCTGGGGTTCTGCCGCCACGAGTTCGATGGCCATGTCGCTGCGCATGCGAAAACGGCGGAGGGCCTCGGCAGAGGGCGTGGGCCTCGAGCCGTCCGCCAGCACGCCCCGTCCTTCGAAGGTGCGCATGACTTCGGCCGCCTGTTCGGATCCAGCAAGGTCGGTCCCCCGCTTGCCGCTGGCACACGCAGCCAGCAACAGGCTCGTTCCGGCGATGGCCAGCGCAGCGAGCGCGATCCTGGCGCGGGTGGCGGGTTGGTGCATGGGGAGATAGCTTAGTGCGGCTGGCGACAGGTGACAGGCGGCGGGTGTCCGTGCCGGTACACTCTCCGTGTGGCACGGCAGACCAGGGCGGGGCTCGGGGATCGCGCCAGGGCGTTCATCGACACCTACACGCGCGACCTGACCGCGCGCGACCTCCAGCGCGTCTTCACGCGCGAGACGCGCGAGATGCTCGCGTTCTTCACCCAGGGCACCGAAGAGCGCGAGACGACGTGGAGCGACTTCCTCCGGCACCCCTTCAGGCATTCGCGCGCGTTCTTCATGGCCTTTGCCATGCGGCTGACGCCAGCCCGGCGGCTGCTCTACGGCGTGAGCCTCGTGTGGTTCGTGCTCGGCATCATCGACGTCGCGCGACAGACGCCCGACGTGTCGGCGTGGCACGAGGGGCTGTTCAATCTGCTCGTCGCCTTCGGGCTCGTGCACCTGCTGCTGCTGCTCGAAGTGGCCGACCGGCTCACGCTCAAGCACGACCTGTCGGTGGCGCGCGACATCCAGCGGGCCATGCTGCCGGCGGGCACCTTCACGCGTGGCCTGTTCGAGGCCCATGGCGACACGTTGCCGGCCAACACCGTCGGCGGCGACTTCTTCGACATCCTGCCCCGGCCGGACGGGAAGATCCTCGTCGTGCTCGGCGACGTGGCGGGCAAGGGTAGCCCCGCGGCCCTCCTGATGGCGCTCCTCCTGTCGATGGTGCGCACGCTCGTCGACGAACACCTGCCGCCGCGGGCGCTCGCGGCCCGGCTCAACGAGCAGCTGATGCGCCACGCGCCACGCTCCCGGTTCATCACGGCGTTCATCGCGGTCTGCGACCCGGACACCGGCGCCGTGACCTACGTGAATGCCGGTCAGAACCCTCCGCTGGTGCGCCGAACGTCGGGCGAGGTGACCTGGCTGGCCCCCACCGGGATGGCGCTCGGGCTGACCCGACGGGCCACGTTCGACGAACACGCGTTCGTCCTCGACCCCGGCGACTTCCTCGTGGCCTGCAGCGACGGCGTCACGGAAGCCGAGTCGCCGTCGGGCGTGTCCTTCGACGACGCCGGGCTGGTGGCGCTGGCCGACGATCTGGCGCCCCTGCGGGCAGGCCTCGCGGCCCGCCGGATCATCGACGAAGTGCGCGCCCACACCGACGAGAGCCGGCTGGCCGACGACCTCACCGTCCTGGTGGTCAGGTACGGAGCCGGAGCGTAAGATGAGGGAATGCGCGTCCGGGGAGCCATCCCGTTCGTGTTCGCGCTGCTCGTGGCTGGCCACGCACACGCGCAGACGACCGATCCGGTCGCCGCGTTGCTGCTTCGCGTGGAGCAGGCCATCCTCGACGGGAATCCAGACGCCTTCCAGCCCCTCCTGACCCCTGACGCCGATCACGAACAGGCCGAGGCGGTCGTCTCTGAACTGGTCCGCACCGGTCTCGTGCGCGTCACCGTGCGCGAACGCGATCGACAGGCCTCTTCCGGACAGCCCGGCCTGCGACTACTGGTGGACGTGCTGGCCGAGACGACGAGCCAGGGGCGCGTGGCGACGTGGCGGCTGGATCTCGACGATCCTCCCGCCGAGCCCCCTGCAGGGGACGGTCAGTACCGCATCCGCTCGATGGCCAGGCTGAGCATGCTGGATGCCTTGTTCCGCCTGAGCCTGAGCGGCCGGCAGTTTGCCGTGCGGCAGCTGACGCTCACCGGCGAAGACCTCGCCGTCCACGTCGAGCGAGGCACGGCGTGGGTGGCCGAAGTCAACGGGCTGCCGACGGCCCTGGTCGTCGTCGGCGACGCCCAGATGACCTTCTCCCCGGCCCCCGAGTCCGAGAAGGGACAACTGCGTGTGTTCTCCGGAGAGACCGCGCTGCGCAGCCGCGTCTCGCGCTTCCTCGTGCGCCTGAACCCGTCCGACCTCGACGTGCGGATGAACGTCGAGGCGCTGCATCCCGAGCCGGTGGACCGCCAGGCGCACGCGCGGGCGCGCAGCTTCTTCGAGGAGTACGTCGGACGCTCGTTCAGTCTCGACCTGCAGGATCTGAGTCCAGACACCTGGTCGCTCGTCCCGCCGCTCGGCGACATGCTGGTGGAACTGGACACCGCCCGGTACGGGGTGTTGACCTTCAGCCGCAGCGGGGGCGATTCCGAAGACGTGTCGATGTTCGACCGGCGCCGCCGGAAGAACCTGTCGGTCTATTCGTCGGCACGCCAACTGGCCCTGCGCGGCACCCGCCACTATGACGAGGCGGACCAACTCGACTACCTCGTCGAGCACTACAACGTCGACGTCAACTTCGATCCGGGACGGGTCTGGCTCGAAGGGCGCGCGGATCTCGACATCGTCGTCCAGAGCCCGGTGGCCAACACCCTGTCGCTGCGTCTGGCCGAAGCGCTCACGGTACGGGCCGTCACGGCCGACCAGTTCGGCCGGCTCCTGACGCTGCGTGTGCGCGGGCAGAACAACGTCATCGTCAACCTGCCGAGTGCCCTGCGACGTGGCGACCGGCTGCGGATTCGAGTGGCGTACGGGGGGCGGCTGCCGCCGCACGTGCCCGACCGCGAGGCGGTGGCCACCACGGGCCAGCCAGTGGCCGACTTCGTGATGGAGCCAGAGCCGCGCTACACGTACTCGAATCGGTCGTGGTGGTATCCGCAGACGCCCATCACGGCCTTTGCCACCGCACGCATGCGCATCGTGGTGCCGCAGGGGTTTGCCGTCATCGGCACCGGGATAGGGGAGGCGCCCGAGGCGGTGGAGGGCGCAGATGGACGCACGCGCCAGGCCTTCGTCTTCACGGCCACCCAGCCGTTGCGCTACCTCTCGTTTGTGGCCTCGCGCCTCGACCACGTGGCGTCGGCGCGGGTGGCGCTGCCGATGGCCAACACCCTGGCCGTGTCCAGCGACCGACCGGCTCGTGTCCAGCCCGGCACGTACTACGACGTCACGGACGTCGAGGTCTGGTCGCATCGTCGGCAGGCGGGGCGAGCGAACGACGTGCTGAAGAGCGCCGTGGACATCCTCGCCTTCTACCAGCAGGTGGTAGACGATGCGCCGTATCCGGTGGTGCGGGTGGTGGCGGTGGAGGACACGCTGCCTGGCGGGCACAGTCCGGCCTATTTCGCCCTCCTCCATCAGCCGCTGCCAGGCACGCCCTTCACGTGGGCGCGCGACCCGGTGGCCTTCGAGGGTTTTCCCGATTTCTTCCTGGCACACGAGATCGCCCACCAGTTCTGGGGGCAGGCCGTGGGCTGGGAGAGTTACCACGAGCAGTGGATCAGCGAGGCCTTTGCCCAGTACTTCTCCGCGATGTACCTGGAACACTCGAAGCCCGAGGCGTTTCCGGGCGTGCTGCGACAGATGTACCGGTCGGCGCTCGACGCGAGTGACCAGGGGCCCGTGTGGCTCGGGTACCGTCTGGGCCACCTGAAGAACGACGGGCGGGTGTTCCGGTCGGTCGTCTACAACAAGGGCGCGCTGGTGCTGCACATGCTGCGGCGGCTCGTCGGCGACCAGACCTTCACGCGCGGGCTGCAGCGCTTCTATGGGGCCTCACGGTTCCGGCGGGTGGGGACGGCGGACCTGCGCTCGGCTTTCGAAGCCGAGAGCGGCCGCTCGCTCGAGTCGTTCTTCGAGCGCTGGATACACGAGGACGCCATTCCGACCCTGCGCATGCGCTGGAGCATGGACGACCCGATGACGACGAGCGGCGGCGCGCTGTCGGACGCGGGTGCCTCCCCGGTGCTGCACGTGCGGGTCGAGCAGGAGGCCGACCGTCTGTTCGTGCTGCCGGTGACCGTGACGGTGGTCTTCACCGACGGGCGCACCGACCGGGCCGTGATGACGCTCGAGGACGCGGCAACGGACCTCCGGTTGCCCGTCACCGGGGTGGTGCGCGAGGTGCGGCTGAACGACGACTTCGGGGCGCTGGCCCGGGTCGAACGCCCCCGCCGCTGACCTGCGGGAGGGCCGGTTCGGCGCCATTCCGGGCCGACGCGTCTGCTATCATCCGCAGGTTGGGATGGATTCCCACGCACCTCATCATGGACACAGTCACGCTCACGATTGACGGCCGCGACCTCACGGTTCCGAAGGGGACGACGGTGCTGCAGGCCGCCATCCAGCACGGCATCGACGTGCCGTACTACTGCTACCACCCCGGGCTGGGCATGGACGGCAACTGCCGCGTCTGCCTGGTCAAGATCGAGAAGATGCCGAAGCTGCAGGTGTCGTGCTCGATCACGGCCACCGACGGCATGGTCGTGCACACGCAGGCGCCCGACGTGGTGCAGGCGCGGGCCGGGGTGTTCGAGTTCCTCCTGCTGAATCACCCGCTCGACTGCCCCGTGTGCGACAAGGGCGGCGAGTGCCCCCTGCAGGACTTCTCGTACACCTTCGGGCCCGACAACAGCCGGATGGAGTTCGAGCGGCGGACGTTCGACGGGTCGGGCGTGAAGGCGGACGTGGACTTCGGCCCGACGCTGATGCTCAACCGCAACCGGTGCATCATGTGCACCCGCTGCGTGCGGTTCATGAAGGAGATCGACGGCGATGCCCAGATCGGCATCGTCACGCGTGGCAACTCGAGCGAGATTGCGACGTTCGAGGAGCAGGGCGTGCACTCGCTGCTGTCGGGCAACCTGATGGACGTCTGTCCCGTCGGGGCCATCACCACCCGTGACTACCGGTTCAAGTCGCGGCCCTGGGACAACCCGAGCGCGGTCGACACCATCTGCACGTTGTGCGAGAAGGGCTGCAACACCACGGCCTGGCTGAAGGCCAAGCCCGAATGGGCGCACGGCGCGCGGCTGGCGCGTATCACGCCGCGCTTCAACCCCGAGGTGAACCAGTACTGGATGTGCGACATCGGGCGCTTCGACTACCACTGGGTCGAGGGCACGTCGCGCCTGACACGTCCGCTCGTGAAGGGCGACGATGGCGTGGCCGTGGACACGACGTGGCCGCTGGCGCTCGAGGCCGTGGGCGGTGCGCTGAAGACGGACGGGAGCCGCGTGCGGTTCCTGCTGTCGGCGCACGCAAGCCACGAGGAGCTGTTCGTCTTCGCGCGATTGGGACAGGAACTGCTGGGCGACGCGGCACGGGCGGCGTTCACCGTGGCATGGACGACGAGCGAGAAGCCGCAGCACCCCGCCACGAAATTCCCGATTCCCCCGGTGAACGCGCCGAACGTGGCCGGTGCGCGACTGCTGGGCCTGACCGACGCCGCTCCCGGGGCCGCCGCCGACACGGGTGCCCTGCGCGCCGCCGTCGACGCAGGCGAGGTCTCGGTGGTCTACGTGTTCGATCCGGGCCCGGACGGGTCGCTGGGCGATCTGTCGTGGCTCATCGAGGCCAGGGCCGCCGGACGCATCCAGACGCTGATCGTGCAGGGCGTGTTGCTGACGGCGCTCGCGCAGGCGGCCGACATCGTGCTGCCCGGTTCCAGCGCCATGGAGAAGGACGCGTCGTACACGAACATGCAGGGCCGCCTGCAGTTCACGTCGCGTGCCATTCCCGCGCCGGGCGAGGCGCTCGACGACACGCTGCTGGTGCTGCGAGTGGCTGCGGCCGCCGGCGCCGCCCTGACCTACGGGTCGGCGCAGGAGGTGCGCGCCGACATCGCCGCGACGCTGGCCGGCGAACCTGGCCTGGCGGGCATCGCCGACGCGCAGTTCCGTGAGCCCGTGGCGGCCAGCCACTGGCTGCAGGCGAGCAACCCCTCCGAACGCGTGAAGTGGGACACCCTGTTCCAGGACCTGCCGCCGGTCAAGTTCGTGGACATGCTCAAGCGGCGGCCGGCAGGCGACGTCATCCCGCTACGCAAGGTCGAGCCGTAACGCGTTGGGTCAGGTCTGACCCCACCCGCCGCCCACCCAATCCGACGGTACGGAACCTGCAAGGTCGAGCTACGACAACTGCCGGACGCACTGCGCGTCCGTGTGATTTCGTAGAACCGACATCTGGAGGAGACGCACCATGAAGAGCCTCATCCGTACGATTTCCCTACAGCGGGCGGCCGCCCTGGCGTTCGCCGGGCTGCTTGTCGCTGCACCGGCCACTGCCCAGGACGACGTCACCGTCATGCTTCGCTCCGGCGAGAAGGTCGCCGGGCAGCTCGAAGACCTCAACAGCGGCACCTTGTTCGTGCGCGTCTCGCTCAACGACCAGCGCAAACTCCCGATTGGCGAGGTCGCCGTCATCGATTTCGTGGGCGGTGCCAGCGGCTTGCCCGAAACCGAGCTGAGCAAGGCCCGCGGGGACGAGCACCTGCTCGTGCTGCGCAACAGCACGCTCGTGCCCGGCCGCCTGGTCGACATCTCGGGGGGCAAGGGCTCGGACAAACCGAACGAGCAGCGGCTGTTCATCTTCCGGACCAGCGGGGGCGAGGAACGGCGTGTCCCGGTGGCCGAGGTCGGCCGTGTGTACGTCGGACGCTACCCGCAGGCGGCCGGCCCGTCGCTGCCGGCTGATGCCCAGGGTGTGAAGGTGGCTGCCAACCAGGGGTGGGTGGCGACAGGGGTCTATGTCACGCAGGGCCAGCGCGTCACGTTCGGCACGCAAGGCGAAGTCCAGCTGAGTGGCGATGCCAACGACCGTGCGACGGCGGCAGGGTCGACCACCGGGCGCCGCGCTGCAGGAGCGCCACTGCCCGACGTCCTCGCCGGCGCGCTCATCGGCCGCATCGGCCCCAACGGCAAGCCGTTCGGCATCGGCAACCAGACCGCGGCCATCCCCATGCCCGTCGGCGGCGAACTCTTCCTCGCCATCAACGACGACGACCGCAACGACAACGTCGGGGCGCTCGCGGTCACGATCAAGCCTGAGGGTGTGGGCGTGCAGCAGCGGCAGCCGCGATAGGCGGCACACGCACACGCAGGGCGCGCTCCCGAAGCTCGATGTCCAGCGCACCGGACACCTGCTGCGTCTCGCCATCGAGATGCAGCAGGTGCGTGCCCTCCACTCTCACCGCGACCTGCCGGGCGCGGCCTACACGTACCCCTGGCACCTTCGTGATCGACCCCGCAAACAGGCGCCACCCGTGGCGCGCAATGCGCCACAGGGTCACGTCCGGCACCACCACCACGTCGAACCACCCGTCGTCGAGTCTCGCGTCGGGCGCGATGCGTGCCCCGTGGCCGTACTGCTGTCCGTTGGCGACGACGACGAAGTGGGCGAGCCCGTCGTACCAGTCCATCCCGTCGAGTGACACGTGAAAGGGCGAGCCGCCCTGCACCGGCAGTTCGGCCGCGCACGCCCGGAGATAGGTGACCATCCCGCGTCTGGCCCCCCCGGTCAGGTTGAACCGGCGCGCGACCGACGCGTCGAGGCCCACACCCGCGATGTTGAAGAAGGGGGCGGCGCCGACGTAGCCCACGTCGATCACGGTGGGCGTCCCGCACAAGGCGACCTCGAGGGCGTGCTCCATCCGCAGCGGCAGGGCCAGCGCGCGGGCGAGCCCGTTGCCGGAGCCGCCCGGGACCACGCCGAGGGTCGAGGTACTGCCGATGAGCTGACCTGCCACCTCGTTCATCGTCCCGTCGCCACCCCAGACGATGACGGTGGGTACCTGTTCGGCGACGGCTCGCGCGGCCGCGGCGGCCGCGTCACCCTGCCCGCGGGTCTCCGTCGCGCGCACGCGCTGCGCGCCGAGCGCCTGCAGCCGGCGCGTGGCCCAGTCCACCCGCGCCGTGCGCGGCAGCGCCGCCGCCGGCGGCCCGGACGCAGGATTCACGATGAGATCGACGGCCCCAGCCATGCGTAAGCGCGGTGCTATAGTACCGATTCGATGGCCCTGCACCGAGTTGGAGGACCTGCGTGACACGAAAAGGCGTCCGGCTGCTGCTCGTGTTGGTCCTGTTCGCAGGCGTGGGGGTCGCAGCGTGGCAGTGCTACCGGCTCGAACTCGACGCCTTGGATTCACGGGCCGAAGTGCAGCAGCTCGACGAGTTCCGCGACGAGGTGGCTCGCAGCGTGACTGCGGCCAGGACCGCACAACAGGCCTACCTGGCCCCGGGGCAGGGCATCGACTTCTGGCGGACGCAGTTTGCGGAAGCCATCGCTGACATGACGCGTGCGCTCGAGAACCTGCGAGCCACGGCCGAACTGTCGCCGGAGCCGGTGGCGGGCCTCGACGCGGCCGACCGCGCGCTGAAGGTGTACGACGGCCTCGACCGGAAGGTGCGCAGCTTCATCGACTCGGACAACCGCCTGATGGCCGCCGACGTCGTGTACGAGGACGCCATCAAGACCAGCAGTCTCATCGTCGGCGGCGTGAACGACGCGCACCGCGCGCTGGCCTCACCGCACGAGGCGGCGGTGGCGGGCAACCGGCGTCAACAGCTGCTCATCGCGGGAGGAACGGCCGCTGGGGCGCTGCTCATCGCCCTGGCGCTGCTGCCGACGGGCCGAGGGCCACGGACACCCGACCCTGAAGTCTCCAGCGACGCCGACGAGGCGGAGGGCCTGCATCTTCGCGACCGGAGCCCTCTGCACGAGGCCACAGTCCCGATGCGCGACGACCTGCGGGTCACGAGGCCCGCGGCCGTCGACATGGCGGAGCCGACGGGACCACCCACGGTGGTCGGCGCCACGGCCGCCCTGCCGCCCGCGACCGCCACGCGGGCGCTGGCCGCGGAAGAGTCGCTGGATGCGGCGGCGCGGGTGTGCACAGACCTTGCGCGCGTGAAGGATGGCGAGCAGTTACGCGAGGCGCTCGGACGCGCCGCCCGCGTGCTCGACGCCACCGGCGTCATCGTCTGGATCGCCGATGGCACGGGCAAGTCGCTGAAGCCCCTGCTGACCTACGGGTACCCGGAAGAGGCGCTGCGACGGATTCCGACGCTGCCGCGTGATGCCGACAACGCCACGGCGGCCGCCTATCGCGAGAGCACGCTGCAGGTCGTCGAGACCACCGACGCGGCGCCCGGGGCCATCGCCGTGCCCATACCCGGCCCGCAGGGCAGCATGGGCGTGCTGGCGGCGGAGATCGGGCACCACCTCGAGGCGTCGGCCTACACGAGGGCCGTCGCGCAGATCGTCGCGGCGCAGCTGGCCGTGCTCATCCCGCCCGAGACTCCCGCAGACGAGACGCTGGCCTGACGCCGGGGTGACGCCCGTCGCACCCGCGAGGGCCCTGTCGCCGTACAGGGCGGCGGGATTTCCGGCTCGACGACCATCAGGCGGACACCAGCGGTGGCCCGCGGCATGCGAGGTGCCGCCGGTGGCGGTGGCAGCTCGGTGGTCGCGGCCGCGACTTCGCCGGGCGTGGGCCAGACCCAGGGAGAGGGGTCAGGGACGGCGGCAAGGGCCGTCCCCGTGAGCACGGCACAGAGCAGGCCGCCCGACATGGTGAACAGACGCGCGTGCATGTGACCTCCCGAGGCTAGTCGGCGGCCCTGCGGCCTCGCGGGCGCACCACCGTGGGCGCGCGCGTCGGCCGTGTGTCGAGCGTGATCTGCAGCGTCTGCGGCACCCTGTCGCGTGTCACCTCGACGTCGACGGCCGTTCCGGCTTCGACCGCTGAGAGTGCGCGGGTGAGGTCACCCACCCGCGTCACGGTGGTGTCGTGCACACGGGTGACCACGTCACCCGCCTTGATGCCTCCACGAGCGGCCGGGCTGCCGTCGGTCACCTCGGTGACCAGCACGCCGCCCTTCACACCGAAGTGCGCGGCCAGCTGCGACGTGAGTTCCTGGACGCCGATGCCGAGACGGCCGCCCATCCGCCCGCGGACGAGAGGCTCGCGCATGCGATAGGCAAAGGTGTCAGGCATACGACGACGGAAGGTGTCGCGGAACGTGGGCGATGCCGGGAGCGTGACGTCGGCCTGGGCACGGACGCCGCCGCGGACGTATTCGATGGGGACGGTACGCCCGGCGGGCGTCTCGTCGACGAGCCGGGTGAGGTGGCGGGCGCTGCGTACGTCCTGGCCGTCGATGCGCACCACGATGTCGCCGTCGGCCAGCCCGGCCCGGGCGGCGGGGGAGTCGTCGGCCACGTCGGTGACCAGCGCGCCGGCGATGCCCGGCAG